>JBIOTN010000031.1:0-23332 GCA_044866005.1 Candidatus Rokuibacteriota bacterium
CCGGCCGGGCGAAGTGGGACCCCTTCAGCCTCCTTCCGCAGATCGCCAGAGCTGCGGAAGGGGCTGAACGGGTGACGGAGCCCGGCCGGACCGGGGCGAGCCGGCGACAGGACCCGCGGCGGCCAGACCGAGCGCGGCGTAGTCCGAGGGACTGACCATGGCGAGAGAGTTCAAGCTGCCCGATCTCGGCGAGGGCCTCACCGAGGCGGAGATCGTCCGCGTGCTCGTCGCCGCAGGCGACGAGGTCAAGGAAGACCAGCCCATCCTGCTCGTCGAGACGGAGAAGGCCCAGGTCGAGCTGCCGTCGCCCTTCGGCGGTCGCGTGGCGACGATCCACGTCCGGCCGGGCGAGCGCGTGAAGGTCGGCTCGGTTCTCGTCAGCTTCGAGGGCCCCGGGGGGCGGGTCACGCCGGCGAGCGGCGCCCCCGCCGGGGCGAAGGCGGCCCCGCGGCCTGCCCCGGCCCCCGCCGCCCCCGCGCCCGCGCCGGCCGCGACCGGGGTTCCCCCCGCCGCGACGCCGGCCACGCGCCGCCTGGCGCGCGAGCTCGGCGTGGAGCTCGCGGCCGTCCGGGGCAGTGGGCCCGGCGGCCGGATCACCGACGAGGACGTCCGGGCCGCCGCTGGCCGGCCGCCGGGGATGGCCCGGATCGCGGAGGGCGAGCGCGGCGCGCCTGCCGGCGCACGCGCGGCCGCCCCGGCGCGCGACGGTGCGCCGGGCGTCGAGGAGCCCGTGGAGCCGGCCCGGCCGCTCGCCCGTCAGGGCGAGCTGCCGCCCCTGCCCCGGTTCGAGCAATGGGGACCGGTCGAGCGGGAGCCGCTCCGCGGCGTCCGCCGCCGGAGCGCCGAGCACCTCGCGCTCGCCTGGGCGGTGATCCCGCACGTCACGCAGCACGACGAGGCCGACATCACGGCGCTCGAGGGGCTCCGCCGGCGTCACCTGGCCCGCATTCGCGAGGGAGGCGGCGAGCTCACGCTGACGGCCTGTCTCGTCAAGGCCTCGGCCCTCACCCTGAAGGCCCACCCCCGCTTCAACGCGAGCCTCGACGCGGAGACCGGCGAGCTCGTGAAGAAGGGCTACTACCACATCGGGGTCGCCGTGGACACCGAGCGGGGCCTGATCGTCCCGGTCCTCCGCGACGTCGACCGGAAGCGCCTCGTCGAGATCGCCCGCGAGCTGCCGGCGCTCGCGGCGCGCGCCCGCGACGGCAAAGCGAGCCTCGAGGAGCTGCGCGGCGGGACCTTCACCGTGACCAACACGGGCGGGCTCGGCGGGACGGGCGCCACGCCGATCATCAACTACCCCGAGGTGGCCATCCTGGGGGTGGGCCGCGCCCGCGAGATGCCGGTGGTCCGCGACGGGCAGGTGGTCGTGCGTCTGATCCTGCCGCTGTCGCTGGCCTTCGATCACCGGGTGATCGACGGGATGGAGGCGGCGCGCTTCGTGGCCGACCTCGTCCATCTCCTGGAGGATCCCGAGCGTCTCCTGCTCGAAGCCTGACAATTCTCTCGCGTTCACGTGGGGCGCCAACTGATGCTTGAACCACCGGGCGGGTGCCGGTCCACTCCGAGCGGCGGCTTCTGCCGCCGGCCCACCCACCCAGCCCACCCTCCCAGCCCTTCGAGGTGGGGGGCATCGGGGGGGTCTTCCGAGACCCCCCCGGAATAGACATGGTTGTAGGCGAGCTGCCGCGGGACGTCGACCTCGTGGTCATCGGCGGCGGGCCGGGCGGGTACGCGGCCGCCTTCCGCGCCGCCGACCTCGGGGTGGAGACCGTGCTCGTCGAGGCGCGCGGCGCGCTCGGCGGCGAGTGTCTTCACGTCGGCTGCATCCCCTCGAAGGCGCTCCTCGGTCTCGCCGCGCTCGTCCACGACGCCGCCGAAGCCCGCGCCGCCGGACTCGAGTTCGCCCCCCCGCGCGTCGTCCTCGACCGGCTGCGCGAGTGGACGGCCGCCTCGATCGGCAAGCTCGCCCAGGGGCTCGTGGGCCTGGCCCGTGGCCGCGGCGTCGAGGTCGTCGCCGGACACGCGCGCTTCGCCGACGGCCACACGCTGCAGGTGGCGTCCGAGGACGCCCCGCCGGCCGTCTTCCATTTCAAGCACGCCATCGTGGCGACGGGCTCGCGCCCTACCCTGCTCCCGGGACTCGACCGCCCGAGCCCGCGCATCTGGGATTCCGCGGCAGCGCTGGCGTTGCCGGCCGTCCCGCCGCGGCTCCTCGTGGTCGGGGGCGGCTACATCGGCCTCGAGCTGGGCACGGTGTACGCGGCGCTCGGCTCCGAGGTCACGGTCGTCGAGCTGATGGACGGGCTCCTGCCGGGCGTCGACCGCGACCTCGTCGCGCCACTCGCGCGCCGCCTCACCGGCCTCTTCAAGCAGATCCATCTCCGGACGAAGGTGACCGCGGTCCGTGAGGCGGGGAGCGGGGCCATCGTCGAGCTCGCCGGCGAGGGCGCGCCCGCGCGGCTCGAGGTGGAGCAGGTGCTCGTGGCGGTGGGCCGGCAGCCGAACACGACCGACCTCGGGCTCGAGCGGACCGGCGCGCGGCTCGACGCCCGCGGCTTCATCGAGGTCGACGCGCGCCGCCAGAGCACGACGCCCGCCATCTTCGCCATCGGCGACGTGGCGGGGGAGCCCATGCTCGCCCACAAGGCGATGGCCGAGGGGGTCGTCGCGGCCGAGGCGGTCGCCGGGCGTCCCGCCGCCTTCGAGCCCCAGGCGATCCCCGCCGTCGTCTTCACCGACCCCGAGGTCGCGTGGTCCGGGTTGACCGAGGAGGCGGCGCGGGCGCGCGGCATCGCGGTCCGCACGGTGCGCATGCCCTGGTCGGCGTCGGGGCGGGCCGTCGCCATGGGCCGCCCCGACGGGCTCACCAAGCTCACCTTCGAGGGCGACACCGGCCGCCTCCTCGGCGTCGGCCTGGTAGGCCCCCACGCGGGCGAGCTGATCGCCGAGGGCACGCTCGCGGTGGAGATGGGCGCGCTCGCCGAGGACCTGGCCGGGACGATCCACACGCACCCCACGCTCGCCGAGACGCTCGGCGAGGCGGCCGAGCTCTTCCTCGGCCGGCCGGTCCACCTGCCCCGGCCCGCGCGCTGAAGCCTGGGCCCCCGTCGGCTCCGGCCCGTCGGCTCCGGCGCCGCGTGCTCCTCCGAGCGGCCGCCCGGTGCTATCATGGCGGCCACCCTGGCCGATCCCTCACTGCCCGCGCCCTCGGAAGGAGGGCTCCGATGCCGGCACACTTCCTGGTCGCCTGGATCTCGATCCTGCTGGCCGGCACGTTCGCCCACGTGGTCATGTTCGGGCTCCCCGCGCTACCGCTCGCCGTGATGCACGGCGCGGTCTCCTGGGGGTTCGCCGTGAGCGGCGGCCTGCTGCTGTGCCTGACGGTGCTCACCTGGGGCGGGGCCGTCGGCGGCGAGCTGCTCAAGCTCGAGCGCCAGCTCCCCGGGTCTGCCGCGCCCGGGCTCCATCTCCGGTCGCCGCTCATGGCCCGACTGGCGCCGCGACTGCCCGGGTCCGCGGCGGTCTGGCTCGTCGGGCTGGCTCTGACGGGCTTCGGCGTCCGGCTCCGGGCGGAGGTCGCGCGGGAGCGGATCCTCTACCGGGCCGTGGTGTTCACGGCGATCCTGCCGCTCATTCCCTTGCTGCTCCTGCTCCTTGATCTGCCGCTCTGGACCTGAGCGCGGCGATACGATCGTGGCGGCCGCCCTCGATCTCCCGTGAGCGCTCGGCGGCGCCGGATTGGAGGCCTCATGGCGTCCGACGACCTCTGCTGGCGCTCGGCCACCGAGCTGGCCGCGCAAATCCGCTCGAAGAAGGTCTCGCCCGTCGAGGTGATCGACGCGGTGCTCGACCGGATCGACCGCGTCAACCCGCGGCTCAACGCTTACGTGACCGTGACGGCCGAGGCGGCGCGCCGAGAGGCCAGGGCCGCCGAGCGCGCGCTCACACGCCGGAGCGCGCGGCTCGGGCCGCTCCACGGCGTGCCGTTTTCCGTCAAGGACCTCGTCATCACCAGGGGTGTCCGGACGACCTTCGGCACGCCGCTCTTCGCGGACAACGTCCCGACGGAAGACGCGCCGATGGTCGAGCGCCTCAAGGCCGCCGGCGGGATCATGCTCGGCAAGACCAACACGCCGACGTTCGGGTGGATCGGCGCGACCCACAACCTGCTCTTCGGTGTGACCCGGAACCCGTGGAACCTCGAGCGGACCCCCGGCGGGTCGAGCGGCGGCGCCTCGGCGGCGGTCGCGGCGGGGCTGGGTCCCCTCGCCATCGGCACGGACGGCGGCGGCTCGATCCGCATCCCCGCCTCGTGCGCCGGCATCTTCGGCCACAAGCCCTCCTACGGGCGGATCCCCACGTACCCGCCGAGCGCGGCCTGGAGCCTCTCACACGTGGGACCCCTGACGCGGACCGTCGCCGACGCCGCGCTCGCGCTCAGCGTGTGCGCGGGGCCCGATCCGCGTGACCAGTACTCGATCCCCGCTGACGGCGCCGACTACCTGAAGGCCGTGCGGGGCGGGGTCAAGGGCCTGCGCATCGCGTACAGCGACGACCTGGGCTTCGTGGACGCGCTGGACGCCGAGGTGCGCGCGGTGTGCGGCCAGGCCGCCCGCGTCTTCCGGACGCTCGGCGGGCGGGTGGAGACGGTCTCTCCGGGCTGGCCCTCGCCGCGGGAGTGCTGGTACGAGATCTTCTGCGGCGGCCTCACCACGCGGCTCGCGCCCTTCGGCCACCGGCGCGACGCCATCGAACCCGGCCTCCGGCAGATCATGGAGGCGATGCTCGCGAACCCGCCGACGAAGTACGTGCAGGCATGGTTCGACCGGCTCGCGTGGGTGCAGCGCCCGCGGGCGCTCTTCGAGAAGTACGATCTGCTCCTGACCCCCACGATCGCGTGCCCGCCGTTCGCCTGCGGCCTCGACAACCCGACGGAGATCGGCGGGAAACCCATCGACCCCTACGGATGGGTGCCGTTCACGTTCCCGTTCAACCTCACCGGGCAGCCCGCGGCCTCCGTCCCCTGCGGGTTCACGGCCGACGGGCTCCCCATCGGGCTCCAGATCGTCGGCCGCGCCCTGGACGATGCGACCGTGCTCCGCGCCGCCGCGGCGTTCGAGCGCGCCCGCCCCTGGGCCGCCCGCCGTCCGCCGATCGACTGACAGCCGTTCCGCCATGGGCGAGACCCGCGTCGACCTGCTTCACCTCCTCGAGGATCTGCGGGACGCCTATCCCGGCGCGCTCGAGGAGGACGGGCCCTCTTGACCTGGAGGCCGCTTCCGCCTGACGATCGAATCCCAGGGCTGGTGCCGCTCCAGGCAAGGCACGCCTGAGCCTCGCCCCGCGCGGTGGAGGTGAGCCATGAGACATGCGCTCGGGACGCGCACGAGGGTCGCGATCGCGGCGGCGGTGACGACGCTCGCCGTGCTCGGCGCGGCGGTCACGACCGCCCAGGGGCCGAAGAAGGGCGGCGTGCTGCGCGTCGGCATGCTGGGCGAGCCGCCTGCCCTCGACGTCCACTGGACCACCGCCGCCATCACGGACATCCTGGCCAATCACGTCTACGAGGGCCTCTACACGCTGGACGAGGGCCGCCGGCCGATCCCGATGCTGGCCGAGGGCCTGCCGGCCGTCTCCAAGGACGGGCTCACCTATACCTTCAAGCTCCGGCAGGGCGTCCGGTTCCACAACGGCAAGGAGATGAGCGCCGAGGACGTCGTCGCCTCGCTCACCCGCTGGGGCAAGCAGTCGAGCTACGGCAAGGCGCTCTTCGCCCTGACGGCGGAGTTCCGCGCGGTGGACCGGTACACGGTCGAGCTCAAGCTCAAGGAGCCGTCTCCCATCGTGCTGATCTCGCTCGCGGTCGCGAACAACTTCGGCGCCATCTACCCCAAGGAGATCGCCGAGAAGTTCCCGCCGAGCGTGAAGGCGACCGAGTACGTCGGCACGGGCCCCTTCAAGGTCGCGGAGTGGAGTCCCGACCGGTACCTCCGGATGGTCCGCTTCGACGACTACCGGCCGCGGCCCGAGCGACCGAACGGCTACGGGGGCGCCAAGACCGCTCACGTGGACGAGATCCGCTGGATCCCCGTGCCGGACGTGGCCAGCCGTGCCGCGCAGCTCGAGACCGGTGAGCTCGACTTCGCCGACGACCTGAACCTCGACCAGTACGACCGGCTCAAGGCGCACCCCGGCATCCAGCCCATCGTCGCCAAGCCCTACTTCTGGCTCGTCGCCGTCCTCAACAAGAAGGAAGGCCTGATGACGAACCAGAAACTCCGCCAGGCCTGGCAGGCGGCGATCGACGTCGAGCCGATCATGCGGAACATCGCCGGCGGGCGCGCGGAGTTCTACCGGATGGACTCGAGCCTCGCCTACGTCGAGATCGCCGAGTGGCACGTGAAGCTGCCGGGCCTGCCGTGGAACGAGCACAACCGGGAGAAGGCGAAGCGGCTCCTCCAGGAGGCCGGCTACCGGGGCGAGCCGGTCCGGCTCATGACGACGCAAGAGTACAAGTGGATGTACGACTTCGCGCTGCTGAGCAAGCAGCAGCTCGAGGACGTCGGCTTCGTGATCGACCTCCAGGTGGTGGACTGGTCCACCCTCGTCCAGCGGCGGAACAACCCCCAGGCCTACGACGCCTTCACCACCGGGATCGGCCCCTTCTACGACCCGACCCATGCCCTGGTGCTGAGCTGCACCTGGCCCGGGTGGACGTGCGACGAGGAGATGACGCGGATCCAGACGGAGCTGGCACGCGAGACCGACCCGAAGAAGCGTTACGCCCTCTGGCAGCAGCAGCACCGGCTCTTCTACGAGAAGGTGCCGGTCATCCGGTACGGCGACCTCCACGGGCTCCGCGCGGCGCGGAAGACGGTGAAGGGGTTCAACGAACGGACGGACCGGCCGCGGTTCTACAACGTCTGGCTCGAGCGATAGTCTCACCGGGGGCCTCGGCGGCCCCCTCCGAGCCCGACCGTCGACGTGGCCGGCGTCAGGGGGCCCCGCCCCCCGGGGAGGCCCCTTGACGGCGCCCCGGTCCTCGCCGGACGATGGACCCCACCGTCCTGTCGTCCGCCCGCGGCAGGACCTCGCAGAACCGGCCTGACAGGATCCGAACCCGCGATGGGGAGGTGGAGCATGGCGCACAGGCTGTCCCTCCGAACCGCCGTCCTCGCGTTCCTCGCCGTGGCGCTGGTCGTCGCCGCCCCGTTCGCCGTGGAGGCCCAGAAGCGGGGCGGGGTGATCCGCGTCGGCAACCTCGGCGAGCCGCCCGCCCTGGACGCGCACTGGACGACCGCGAGCATCACGGAGACCCTCACCAACCACATCTACGAAGGCCTCTACACGCTCAACGACGACTACCGCCCCATCCCGATGCTGGCCGAGGGCCTGCCGGCCGTGTCCCGAGACGGCCTGACCTACACCTTCAAGCTCCGGCAGGGGATCAAGTTCCACAACGGCAAGGAGATGACGGGCGAAGACGTCGTCGCCTCGCTCAAGCGCTGGGGCCAGCAGTCCATCTACGGCAAGGACCTCTTCAAGTACGTCGCGGACCTCCGGGCGGCCGACAAGTACACCGTGGAGATGACCCTCAAGGAGAAGGTCGGGATCGTCGTCATCAACCTCGCGGTCCCCAACAACTTCGCCGCGATCTACCCGAAAGAGATCGCCGAGAAGTTCAAGCCCCAGGAGAAGGCCACGGAGTGGATCGGCACCGGGCCGTACAAGCTCGCGGAGTGGAAGCCGGACCAGTACATCCGCATGGTCCGCTTCGACGAGTACAAGCCGCGGAGCGAGAAGCCGGCCGGCTACGGCGGCGCGAAGATCGCCTATGCGGACGAGATCCGCTGGATCCCGGTGCCCGACGTCGCGACGCGGGTCGCCCAGATCGAGACCGGGGAGCTCGACTTCGCCGACGACCTGAACTTCGACGCGTTCGACCGGCTCAAGCGCACGCCGGGCGCCCGGCCGATCGTCTCCAAGCCGTACTACTGGCTCGTCGCCGTCCTGAACAAGAAGGAAGGGCTGATGACGAACCAGAAGCTCCGCCAGGCGTGGCAGGCGGCGCTCGACATCGAGCCGATCATGAAGAACGTGGCCGGCGGCAAGGCCG
Source organism: Candidatus Rokuibacteriota bacterium (assembly GCA_044866005.1). Classification (GTDB taxonomy): domain Bacteria; phylum Methylomirabilota; class Methylomirabilia; order Rokubacteriales; family DASRDR01; genus JBIOTN01. The sequence continues at coordinate 8,120 of JBIOTN010000031.1, forward strand.
AGTTCTACCGGATGGACTACAACCTGAATCCGGCGGAGCTCGCGGCGTGGCACGTCAAGGTCGCCGGTCTGCCCTGGAACGAGCACAACCGCGACAAGGCCAAGCGCCTCCTCCAGGAGGCCGGGTACAAGGGCGAGCCCATCCGTTTCATCACCACCCAGGAATACAAGTGGATGTACGACTTCGCGCTGGTCTCGAAGCAGCAGCTCGAGGACGCCGGCTTCGTGATCGACCTCCAGGTCCTGGACTGGGCGACGCTCGTGAAGCGGCGGAACAACCCGAAGGAGTACGAGGCCTTCACGACCGGCATCGGGCCGGCCTACGACCCGACGCACCTCGTCGTCATCAGCTGCGACTGGCCGGGCTGGCACTGCGACGAGGAGATCCAGCGGATCAAGTCGGAGATGATCCGCGAGACCGACCCGAAGAAGCGCTTCGCGCTCTGGGAGCAGATGCACAAGGTGTTTTACGAGAAGGTCCCGGTCATCCGGTACGGCGACCTCTTCGGGCTCAGGGCCCTGCGGAGCTACGTGAAGGGCTTCAACGAGAAGACCGAGAGGATCCGCTTCTACAACGTCTGGCTGGACAAATGAGCGCCGTGCCGATAACCGTCGCATCCCGGCGTCCTCGGTCGTCGGCGACCCTCCTCACAGGGCTGGGTGGGGGGGCCGGCATACGCCTCGGGCCGCCTCGGCCCTGCGTCCTGGGGCTGCTCGCTTCTCGGCCCGGCGAGGGGCCGGGCGCATAGAGGTGCCATCCGGCGGGGCCGCCGGAGCGGGCGGCCCCGCCTTCTCACATGACCGCCTACCTCGTCCGCCGCATCCTGGCGCTGTTCCCCGTGATGGCGGTGGTCGTCACGGTCGTCTTCCTCCTGATCCACCTGATCCCCGGCGACCCCGTGAGCGTCATGCTCGGTCCCGACGCGACGGCCGCCCAGATCGAGGCGACGCGCCAGGCGCTCGGCCTCGACCGCCCGGTGTACGAGCAGCTCCTGAAGTTCTACGCCCGCGTGCTGCGCGGCGACCTCGGGCAGTCCTACTTCCTCGACCGCCCCGTCACCACGGCCTTGCGCGAGCGCTTCGAGCCCACGGCCGTCCTCACGCTCCTGGCCTTGCTCGTCGCCGTGGCCATCGGCGTGCCCTCGGGCATCGTCGCGGCGGCGTACCCGGGCTCGTTCTGGGACCGGACGCTGATGCTGGGCGCCCTGCTCGGCGTCTGCGTCCCCGGGTTCTGGCTCAGCCTGAACTTCATCTACCTGTTCGCGGTCCGCCTGGGCTGGCTGCCGGCCGCGGGGTACGCGTCGTTCCTGGTCGATCCGGTGGCCGCGCTCCGCTACATGGTCCTGCCGGCGGTGTCGCTCGGGTTCAACCAGTCGGCCCTGATCGCGCGCATCAGCCGGTCCTGCATGCTGGAGGTCCTCCAGCAGGACTACATCCGGACGGCGCGGGCCAAGGGGCTCTCCCAGCGCGTCGTGATCTACGTCCACGCGTTCCGGAACGCTCTCGTCCCCGTGGTCGCCGTCATCGGGATCACCATGGCGATCCTGATCGGCGGCGCCGTGGTGACCGAGATCGTCTTCAACATTCCGGGGCTCGGCCGGCTGATCATCTCCGCCATCCTGCGGCGGGACTACCCGGTGGTGCAGGGCGTCGTCCTGGTGACGGCCGCCGCCTACGTGCTGATCAACCTCACCGTGGACGTCGTCTACGCCTTCATCGACCCCCGCATCCGCTACGACTGAGCTGAGATGTCCGAGGCGGCCGTCGAGAAGGTCCTGACGCAGCCCCGGGAGGTGACGCGCGAGGCCCCGGAACTCCTGCGCGCGCGCTGGGCCCGCCGGCTGGTCCGGAACCGCAACGTCGTCCTCGGCGCCGCGGCGTTCTCGCTGCTGCTGGCCGCGGCGATCTTCGCCGACGCGATCTCGACCCACAACCCCACGCGCCTCTACCCGGCCAACCGGCTCAAGGCGCCCAGCGCCCAGAACTACCTCGGCACCGACGAGTTCGGCCGTGACGTGTACAGCCTCGTCGTCCACGGCAGTCGCGTCTCCTTGCTGGTCGGCGGCGTGACCATGCTCTTCACGTCGCTGGGCGGGGTCGTCATCGGGCTCACCGCCGGCTACTACCGCCGGCTCGACCTCCCGATCATGCGGGTCATGGACGGCCTGATGGCCTTCCCCGCGATCCTGCTCGCCATCGCCCTCATGGCGGCGCGCGGCCCCGGCGTCTGGAACGTGATCTTCGCCCTGTCGGTCGTCTACATGCCGCGGACCGCGATGCTCATCCGCAGCACGGTCCTGAGCCTCCGCGAGCTGGACTACGTCCAGGCGGCGCGCGGGCTCGGCCGTCGCGACCTGGCGATCGCCTTCCGGCACATCCTTCCCAACTGCATCGGCCCGCTTCTCGTCCAGGGGACCTTCATCTTCGCGTACGCGGTCCTGGCCGAGGCGATCCTGGGCTTTCTCGGGGTCGGCGTGCCGCCCTACGTGCCATCCTGGGGCAACGTGATCGCCGGCGGCAAGAACGTGATCCGCGAGGCGTTCTGGGTAAGCCTCTTCCCGGGGCTGGCCCTCACGCTGGCGGGGCTGTCCTTGAACCTGCTCGGCGACGGGTTGCGCGACACCCTGGACCCCCGACTCCGGGTCCCGTAGCCACCGGTCCGGCGGCAGCGCACCGTCACCCGGAGAGGAGGCGCCGATGAAGCTCTTCGACCTCAGCGGACGCGTGGCCATCGTGACGGGCGGCAACGGCGGCATCGGCCTCGGCATGGCGCGCGGCCTGGCCCAGGCGGGGGCCGCCGTCGTCGTCGCCGCGCGTGACCGCGCCAAGAGCGCCGGCGCGGTGAAGGAGCTCACGGCCCTGGGCGCCCAGGCCGCGGCCGTGGAGGTGGATGTGTGCCGCGAGGCGTCGTGCCGCGCGATGGTCCAGGCCGCGCTCGATCGTCATGGACGGCTCGATGTCCTGGTGAACAACGCGGGCACCAACATCCGGAAGCAACCCCAGGAGTACACCCTCGACGAGTGGCGCCTGGTCATCGACACCAACCTCACGAGCGCGTTCATGGCCGCGCAGGCCGCCTACCCGGCCATGGTGCGCGCGGGCGGCGGCAAAATCATCAACATCGGCTCGATGATGTCGATCTTCGGCGCCTCCTTCACCGCGCCCTACGCCGCGAGCAAGGGCGGGCTGGTGCAGCTGACCCGGGCGCTCGCCACCGCGTGGGCGAAGGACAACATCCAGGTCAACGCGGTCCTCCCCGGCTGGATCGACACGGCGCTCACCCGGAAGGCCCGCGAGCAGATCGCGGGGCTCCACGAGCGCGTCCTGGCCCGCACGCCGGCAGGGCGCTGGGGCACGCCCGAGGACCACGCGGGCATCGCGGTCTTCCTGGCGAGCCCCGCCTCGGACTTCGTCACCGGCACCGCGATCCCGGTGGACGGAGGGTATTCCGTCCAGGGGTGACCCCGGCCCGTCCCCGCCGTCTGGCGGCGGATTCCCGCGGTCTGCTAAGGTGTCGCTGGGGAGGCCGGCGGCGATGAGCGAGATGGACGCGATCCGGGAGAGCGAGGAGCGCGGGCGCACGGACCTCTGGCCCTTCTGGCGGCGCGCCTACGCCCAGGGAGATCCGCTTCCGCGGCTCACCTGCGCGGTCAGCCGTCCCGCCTACCGCTTCGACGAGGACGAGCCGCTCCCCGAGGAGTACAAGGCGCTCCTCCTCAAGATGCTCCGCCACGAGGGCGAGCGCGCCGGCAACAAGAGCTTCCTCGGCTTCATGGGCACGTGCCTGGAGATCGCGGAGACGCTCTTCCCGACGGCGGAGTCGAAGCTGATCAAGGCCGAATACCTGGCCGAGGAGCTCAAGCACGCGATCATGTTCCACCGTCTCGCCGTCGGCCTCGACAGGAGCTTCGCCCTCCGCGACGTGCCCTATGCCCACTACGCCTTCCACCTGCCGCGCGAAAGCTGGGCCGACGACGCCTACTTCCACTTCTTCGTGGACCTCAACGGGGCCTTCCACGCGCGGGACTGGCGGGAGTCGAGCTACGTGCCCCTCGCCAAGATGTCGGCCACCGTGGAGCGTGACGAGCTCGGCCACTCGGAGATGGGCTACCACTTCCTGACCGAGATCGTCGCCGACCGGAAGGGGAAGGCCCTGGCCCAGGCGCTTCTCGCGAAGTGGTATCCCGCGGCGCTCGACATGTTCGGCCGCTCGGACTCGCCGAACGTGCCGCGGTTCATCCAGTGGGGGCTCAAGGGCGTGGGGAACGCCGAGATCCGCCAGGCGTACAAGCAGTACGTGGACCGGAAGCTCACGGGGCTCGGCCTGGATCTGCCGGACGAACGCACGCACCGCCGCTTCCTCTAGGACTTCGGGGGGTCTCGGAAGACCCCCCCGATGCCCCCCCGTCGTTGCGCCGGCTTCGCCGGCGAGTCGGCACCTTTTCTGCCGCGTGCTATAGATAACGAAAATGGGGCAGAGCCTCCCGGGATGGACCTGAGGTACTTCGAGCTCCAGGACCTGCTCTGCGAGACGCTGATCGCGCTCGAGGCGGGCGATCACCGGACGGCGGCGGCGCTGGTGCGGAAGGCGCTGGCCTGGGCCGAGGCCGACTGGCTGGCAACGCCCTCGGCCGGGGCGACGGCGCGGAGCGCCTCGGCCCCGGCCGGGCCGGCGCCGGACGCGGGCGCGGACGACGAGTGACGGCCTTCGGGGGCGAGCGAGCGAGGAGCCGTCCCGGGCCCGAGCCACCCATGCCGGGACATCCTTCGCGCCGACTATGCCCGTGAGCGACGTGCTGGAAGAGGTTCGCGCTGCCTACGCCACGGTCGGCATCGCGCTCGACGACCCGGCCACGTACGGGACCTACTATCGCCTGCGCTGCGCGCGCTGCGGCGCCATGCTCGGGGCGGTCGGCGACAAGCTGCTGCCGGGCATGGGCCAGGCGCTCGTCTCGGAGCAGTTCGACCTCTACGCGGCGGGACTGCTCGGATGCGCCTGTGGCCACCAGGCCGACTGCGCCCGAAGGCTGGATCCCGACCGCGCCGCGGCCGCGCGCCGCCGACTCGCCTGAGGGAAACCGGACCCCGCCGGCGCCGTGCCACCCGCGGCGCCCGCGAGTTCTCATATGAAAATTCTGCGCGTGAGCTTCCCGGCAGGCTATTTGCTTCGCTCCCGTGTCAGGTCGGGAGACACGACTATGCGTACGGGTCCGCGCCACCCCAGGGCAGGGGACGTCCCGGCCGGCATGAGGCCGGGAGAGCGTCACCCCGGGCGGCCAGCTCCGCCACCTGTCACCTGACGGTCGGGTCCATCATCTCGAACGTGTCCGAGAGTGAGCGGGACCCGGGCGTCCCGGGAGGCGGCCTGATGGATCCCTGGGAGCTCGAGCTCCTCAGCGGGTGGGCGGTGATCGCCGCCACGCTGGGCGCCGAGGGCGTGCGCCGTTGGCGGCGCCTCGCCGACGACGCCAAGAAGCTGACGGTCTACCAGAGCCCCGACTTCGTCATGACCTGGTACGAGCTGTTCGAGCGCGAGTACGAGCCGTTGCTCCTGCTCGGGCGTGGCCGGGACGGGGTCCCCGTGGGCATCTTGCCGCTCGCCGTTCCGCGCAGCGAGAAGGGCGGGCTCGTCTTTGCCGGGGCCGACTTCGGCGCGTACGCCGGTTGGCTCGCGGCGCCGGCCCTGGAGGAAGAGTTTCCGACCGCGTGCCTGACGCGTCTCCACGAGCTCGGTCGGCTGCCCGCGGTGTGGGCGTGGCCGTCCCTCGCGCCGGGCACCGGCGTCGACTGGCTCCGACACCCCGCGCTCGCCGGCCGGATCACGGCGCGGCTCATCGGCGTGCCGTCGCGGGTCTGGCGCCTTCCGCGGCCGGGCGCGGAAGGGCGCGATTCCGTGGACGAGCGGGGCGGACCGTCGCTGGTCCGACTCGACGGGCCGGGGCTCACCGAGGAGCTCTTCGCGCGCTTTCAAGGGCTGTGGGATTCCGAACAGCTCATGCGCCATGCGGTCGCGCCCTTCGACGAATCGCCATCCCGCGCGGCCTTCGTGCGGCGGCTGCTCGAACGGGCGCCCGACCGGGCCGCGCTCTTCGCCCTCATGGCGGGCTCCGTCCCCGTGGCGTTCGCGCTCGCGCTGGTGAACGGACGGCACGCGGCGTGTCCCATCGCGGCGTTCGACCCGCGGTGGCGTGCCGCCTCGCCCGAAATCGCCCTGCTCGAACGGCTCGCCGCCGCCCTGCGCAAGCGGGGCGTCGAGGAGGTGAGGCTGGCCGCTCACACCGCGGAGCGCGCGGATGCCCGGGCGGGGGCCGAGACGCTCTGCGCCGTTCACCTCTACCGCTCGCGGGTCAGGGCGCGGCTGCAGGAGCGGACGGCGTCGCTGGCCCGCTACGTGCGGGCGAGCCCCGCCGGGATCCGGGTGGGGAACGGCCTGGCGTGGGCGCGTGGCCTGTGGGGGGCGGTCCACCAGCGGCCGCTCCCCAAGCTCGTGTCAGCGGCGCTGCGCGGCGCCCGGGGCTGGCTCTGGTCGCGCGACATGGTGACGATCCACCGCTGCGACTGCACGGCCGGCTTCGCCGACAAGCCGGGCGAGAAGCCGCCGTCCGCCTTCCGGGAGGACACGATCGAGGATTTTCTGCACTACACCGGCTCCATTTGGCACGCCTCGCGCCAGGCCATGATGACGGAAGCCCGGCGGCGCCTCGGCCGTGGCGAGCATTGCGTCACGGCCCTGGTGGACGGCGTCCTGGCCTACTACGCGTGGGTCCAGGTCGAGCCGCCGACCATCGAGGTGCCCGAGGTCGGCTTCAGCTATCGGTTGCCGCCCCAGAGCGCGGTGGCATACGACTCGTACACCGAGCCCCGCTTGCGCGGCCACGGGCTCCACCGGTGGGGCGATCGGTATCGGGTGCGCTGGGCGGCCAGGCTGGGCGCGCGGCAGATCTTTTCGGCGGTGGCCGACTCGAACGTGCCGTCGAAGCGGGCCAAGGAGGCGGCCGGATACCGTCCGTTCACCCACGTCGTCCGCGTGCGGCGGCTGGGTCGGTCGCGCACGTGGGAAGAGCCGCTGGCGAGCGCGCCGGCGCGCGAGGCGACCGGCGCGCCGGACGCGGACCCCTCGGCTCGCGCCGGCTCGTCGCTCGACGCGCGCGCCCGCGAGCGCGCGTGACGGACCACGGGCCCGGCATGAAAGGGAGGAGCATGGACAACAACGGCGATACCGGAAAGACCGCGCTCCGCGCGCAGGCCTGGCGGGGCTGGTTCGAGGGCTGGCTCACGTTGCCTCTGGAGCAGCGCTCGATCGGCTTCTACGCCTTGCCGGAGGAGTACTTCGCGTCGACGGCCGACCACATCGCGAGCACGTTGGGCCTCGACCCGGAGGCCGACGTCGTCCTCGACCTCGGCTGCGACAGCGCGATGGTGACCCGGGTGGTCGGGCCGCGATGCCGGCGGCTGGTCGGCGCGGATTTCATCCCGGGCCTCGTCGCGGATGTCCCGCGCGGGTCCGTCCGCTCGGCCACGGGTCGAGACGCGGCCTTCGTCGCCGCCGACGGTCGCTTCCTGCCGTTCCGGTCGCAGGCGTTCACCAAGGCCTATTGCGCCGGTGTCATCCACACCCTGCCGAGCCGGGAAGACGGCGTCGCGATGATCGAAGAGCTGGTGAGGGTCTGCCGGCCCGGGGGGGCGGTGCTGGTGGCCGCGGTGCCGGACCGCGCCAAGCGCTTCCAGAGCTTCGTCGATCTCTGGAGGCACGCCGGTCCGATCGGAAAGATGAGGCGGCTCCTGTCGCCGATGATCCCCGGCTGGGCGAAGCGGGCCGCGCGACGCCTGCTCGGCCTGCCGCCCGGGCTGGTCTTCCTCCAGTACGATCTGCGCGAGCTCAAGCGCGCGTTCGAAGCGCGCGGCCTCACCTGCGACGTCCTCGACTTTCCGGCCACGTACTGGAGCCTTCACTTCCGGCGCACCCGCGCGAACCTCCTGATCCGGATCCCGGAGGGGCGGCCCTCGGCCGCCCGCGCCGGCGAGCCGGCCGCGATGGCCGGGCGCGACCTCGCGCGCGGGGGCGCCGTCCCGGCACGGTCCGCCTGACCCCGAACGGGGCGGTCCGCGGGCGGGCGCCGCCGGGCCAGGAGCCTCTTCGCCGGGTCCGGGCCGGGTCGCAGCCCGCCCGCGCGAGCAACATTTGCACGGCGCCGTGAACGGGCGGCGCGTGCGGCTCCCCGCGCCCGCCGGATGCCGCGCGTGGCCTGACCGGCGGCGTGGGCACTCTTCTTGCTCCTCCGTCGGGCGAGAGCGTACGATGGCCACTCTCTCGCTCGACGACCGCGCCGCTGCCGCGCCGGTATGAGGCCCGGCGGACACCTCGCCACGGCCTTCGCGCTCGGCGCCGCCGGCTACGCCGTGACCGGCTCGACCGAGCTCGCCGCCGGTTGCGTCGCGGGCGCCTTCCTGATCGACGTCGACCATTACCTCGACTACCTCACGGTCGAGGGCCAGTGGCGTCGCCCGGGCCCGGCCGCGTTTCTCCGCTACTACTTCACGAGCCGGCCGCGCCGGTTCGTGCTGCCGCTCCATTCGGTCGAGCTGGTGGCGTTGCTGACCGCGCTCCTGACGGTGTGGCCGCGGCCGGGCTTGCTCGGCTACGTCGCCGGCGCCGTGTTGCACCTGCTCTTCGACGTGCTGGTCAACGGCGAGCAGATCCTGCGGCAGCCGCTCAGCTTCTACAGCCTCGCCTACCGCGCCTGGCTGGGCTTCGCCGCCGACCGCCTCACCCATGCGCTCGTGGTGCCCGCGGACGCCGGCGCGCGCCCGTTCCGTGAATTCTTCGGCTGGCGGGCGCGCGAGCGCCGCCTCGAGGGCCCCGACGCCCCGTCTCCGGCCCGTCGCCCCGAGGTGCGGGGTCTCAACGCGCTGACGGGACCGATCGCCTCCGACTGACGCGGCTCACCGGGTTCCGCTTCGAGCGCCGGCTCGGCCGGCGCAAACATCCCGGGGGGGTCAAAGGGCAGCGCCTCCCTTTGAGGAGCTATGCGCCTGTCGGAGTAAGCCGGCGCACCGCAACGCTCGGGACGTTCCACTCCGCGCGGCGGCTGCCGCCGCCACGACGGGGGGGCATCGGGGGGGTCGTCCGAGACCCCCCGATGCCCTAGCTAGCGGGTCCGCGGGGCGCGCAGGAAGTCGAAGTCGCAGCCCTCCGAGGCCTGGAGCACCCGCTCCGCGAAGAGCCGGCGGTAGCCGCGTGGGGGCGCGACCGCGGGCGGGTGCCACCCTGCGCGCCGCCGCGCCAGCTCGTCATCATGGACGAGGAGGTCCAGCCGCCGCGCCTCGGCGTCCAGCACGATCTCGTCCCCGTCTTCCACGAGCGCGAGCGGTCCGCCGACGGCCGCCTCGGGCGCCACGTGGAGCACCACGGTCCCGCCCGCCGTCCCGCTCATCCGCGCGTCCGAGACCCGCACCATGTCGCGGACGCCCGCCGCCAGGAGCTTCCTGGGGATCGGCAGCGAGCCCGCCTCCGGCATCCCCGGCCCGCCCACCGGGCCCGCGTTCTGGAGGACCAGCACGCTCGCCGGCGTGACGGCCAGGGCGGCCTCGTCCACGCGGGCGGCGAGGTCCGCGAGGTCCCGGAACACGCACGCCGGCCCGCGGTGCCGGAGGAGCGCGGGCGTCGCGGCGGAGACCTTCAGCACGGCCCCGGCCGGGGCGAGGCTCCCGCGCAGGATGACGAGGCCGCCCTCGGGCCGGAGCGGGCGGTCGAGCGGCAGCACGACCTCCTGCCAGGCGCCCGGCGGGGGCGTCGCGTCCAGGAGCGCGCCGAGGGTCGTCCCCGACACGGTCCGCGCGTCGCGGTGGAGGAGCGGCTCGAGCACCTTCATGACCGCCGGGAGCCCGCCGGCCTCGGCCAGGTCTTCCATGTGGTAGCGGCCCGACGGGCGAACGTTTCCCACCAGGGGCGTCGTGCGCGCCAGGCGGTCGAAGTCGTCGAGCGCCAGCGGGACGCCCGCGCGCCCGGCGATGGCGAGGAGGTGGACCACCGCGTTCGTGGAGCCGCCCAGCGCCATGAGGACGCGCACGGCGTTCTCGAAGGCGGGGCGGGTGAGGATCGCGGAGGGCCGCAGGTCCTCCCGCGCCATCTCCACGATTCGCCGGCCGGCGGCCTCCGCGAGGCGGAGGCGCCGCGCGAGGGGCGCCGGGATCGCCGCCATCCCGGGCAGCGTCATGCCGAGCGCCTCGGTGAGCGCCGCCATCGTGCTGGCCGTCCCCATGACCATGCAGGTCCCGCTCGACGGGAAGAGCTCGCCCTGAATCGTCTCGAGCCGGTCGGCGTCGAGCGCGCCGGCCCGGTGCTCGCTCCAGAAGCGCCGGCAGTCGGTGCACGCGCCGAGCCGCGCGCCCTCGTAGCGGCCCGCCAGCATGGGACCCGCCGTCACCACGATCGCCGGCCGGTCGGCGCTGGCGGCGCCCATGAGCTGGGCGGGCAGCGTCTTGTCGCAGCCGCCGAGGAGGACGACGCCATCCATGGGCTGCCCCAGCACCATCTCCTCGGTGTCCATCGCCATCAGGTTCCGGAAGAGCATGCTCGTGGGCGAGAGGAAGATCTCGCCGAGCGAGATCGTCGGGAACTCGAGCGGGAGCCCGCCGGCCTGCCACACCCCACGCTTGACCGCCTCGGCCACCTCGCGGAGGTGCCGGTGACACGGGTTGAACTCGCTCCACGTCTGCGCGATGCCGATGACGGGACGGGCGAGGTCCTCGCCGGTGAGCCCCGCGCCGCGCGCGTACGCGCCGCGGATGAAGAGGCTGAAGGCCGCGTCGCCGTAGTGGGTGAGGCCCCGCCGGATGCCGTGGGGGGCGGGGCCGGCGCCGGAACGGGTCTGGCTCATCGTGGATTCCTCCTCGGGTTCGGGGGCGCGGTGGCTCGAGGCCGATCCAGGCGGTAAGATACCCGAATCGAGCTCGCGGCGGCGGGTCTCGCGGAGACCCGACTCTCCCACAGGCCCGGAAGGTCCCGTCGCCGCCCTCAGGAGGACGCCGATGGCGACCGCAGCCGAGCTGGCCGCGGAGCTCCGCCGGGACCTCGCGCCCCTGGAGCAGCGGCTCTCCGGTCATCCGTACGTCGCTGCGGTGGAGGAGGCGCGGCTGCCGCGCGATCGCCTCCGGGTCTTTGCCGGGCAGCAGCAGCGCATCATCGAGAGCGACCTCCGGAGCATGGCGCTCCTCGTGCACCGGTACGGCGGCACGCCGAGCGGGGAGTTCTTCGTCGCCGGACTCCAGACCGAAGCGGCCGCCTGGCAGCGACTCGGCGCCTTCGCCCGGGGCCTCGGGCTCGGCGAGGCGGGGCTGGCCGCCGTCGAGCCGCTGGCCGGGGCGCTCGCCTACACGCACTTCGTCGCGTGGCTGGCGCTCTACGGCTCCGACGCGGAGGTCGCCGCGGCCTTCCTGGTGAACCTCGCGGCGTGGGGGGAGAGCTGCGGCCGGCTGGCCCGCGCGCTGCGCGCGCGCTACGGCATGCGGGACGCGGAGGTCGCCTTCTTCGACCTCTTCGCGGGCGAGGCGCCGGGCTACGAGCCGGCGGCGCTCGCCGTCATCCAGGGCGGTCTCGATCGGGGCGTCCCGCCGCCCGCCATCCGCCACGCGGCGCGGCTCCTCCAGAGCTACGAGCTCATGTACTGGGACGCGCTCCAGGCCGCCGAAACGGCGTGACCGGATCTCACGTAGAGACTCTCATCTGAGAGTGCGGCCCGGGGCCGCGGAATGCTTGACAGAGTCAGGCGGCCTGGGCTATGAAAGGGCGACCCCCGAAACCCGCCTGATATGACGGGTGTGCGAAAGGGAGGGGAGCGCCGGTCATGGCCCCTCGACGCCGTTCCTGGACTCTCCCGCGACGCTTCTCGTCGGCGAGTTGGTCCACGGCAGGCGTCCGCCGGTCCGTCGGCGCGACGCCCGCAGGCCGTCCGGCGGCCCGCAGCCAAGGAGGCTGATACATGGCACTGTTCGACAAACAGCCCCGGAAGGACGAGCCCGTGATCAAACCCGAGCCCAAGCTCGACACTCCGCCGCCCGAGCGTCCCGCGCACTCGGCGCCGGCGCGCCCGCTCGACACCCTGCGGGGACTGGAGGAGAAGCCGATGTCGATCACCCCAGCCAAAGCCTCCGAGTCGATCCTGGCGGCGGGCCTGACGATCGAAGGCAAGATCGAGGGCAACGGGAACATCCGCGTCGCCGGTCGGTTCAAGGGCAACGTCAACGTCAAGGGCGAGCTGACGATCGAGCCCGGCGCCTCGATCGACGGCGAGGTCAAGGCCGACACCGTGCTCGTGGGCGGCGAGGTGCGCGGACACATCGTCTCGAAGAGCCGCGTCGAGTTCAAGGAATCCGGCACCCTGATCGGCGATCTGAAGGCCGGCAGCCTGACCGTGGCGGCCGGCTCGAAGATGCGAGGCAAGGTGGAGTTCGGGTGGAAGGAGGGGGAGATCGAATCGGCCGCCCCTCCTGAGAGCGCGCCCGGCCTCGTTCGATGAGCCTCCGCGCCGCGCCGACCGGCGAGGCCTGGAACTGCCCACACTGCGGGGAGCGGATCCTCCGCAGTGCGGCGACGTGCCCGGCCTGTCAGCGTCACCTCCGGTTCGACGCGGTGACCGTCGCGCGCCCCGCGCCGGCGGCGGTCTGCCCCCTCAGCGTGGACGGGACGATCCGGCATCCGGGCACCGAGGCCCCGTGGGAGTACTCGGTGCTGATCGAGATCCACGACGAGCGGGGCGAGATGCTCGCCCGCCGGGTCGTCGGCGTCGGCGCGCTGAGACCCGGCGAGACGCGGAAGTTCACGCTGCGCGTGGAAGTGCTCGTGCCCGAGAAGTCGATGCTCACCGCCGTCTCCTAGAGCCGGCGGACTGAACCAGCACCGGGCAGTGTTTCGCCTCCACAACGCGGGATCGGCAGTCCGCGAGCGCTAGCCTTCGAGAAGGGGGCGAAGCGGGGCCGCCGCCTCCGGTAGCGCCAGCCCCAGGAGCGCGGCCGCCGTCGCGCCCACCTCCGTGAGCTCCGCGCCATCGAGGCGGGCCCCGGCCCGGACGCCGGGGCCGGCCGCGACCATCGCGGTGTGGAGCCACGCCCCGCGGGGCGGATGGCCATGGGTGCCCCGCAGGCGCGCCGGGCCCGTCGGCTCGTCTCCCGTCGCGGTCCCCGCGAAGTAGGCGTCCGGGCGGGCCAGCAGCACGAGATCGGGCGCGTGGGGATGGGCGCGCGGCTCGGGAAGGCCGGCCTCCCGCGGGTCGCACACCCGGTCGACGCCGGGGAGCGCCGCCAGCTCCCGTGCCAGCCGCGCGAGCAGCTCCTCCCGATCGCCGTCGCGGACCACCGTGAGCCCCCCGAACCCGCCATCGGCGGCGACGCAGGCGTCGCCGCCGATCACCTGCCCCGTCTCGTCCACGCGGAGCAGCCCTTGCTGGCGCAAGAGCACGTTCGGGAGGATGCGCGTCCGCGTGGCGGTGAAGCCGTGGTCCGACGTGACGACGATCGCGGTCGCCTCGAGAAGCGCCGCCTGCCGGAGCGCGGCGAGGAGGCGCCCGAGCTCGGCGTCCAGGTAGCCGAGCGCCCAGCGCGCCTCGGGCGAGGCGGGGCCGAACTCGTGCTGGTAGCCGTCGAGGGCGAGGTAGTGGACGAGGAGGAGGGCCGGGCGGTGGCGCGCGATCAGATGACGCGTGACGTCGGTCGTGAGCCGGTCCTGCATCGGCGTCTGCACGTAGACGTCGCTCCACGCCGCGTACCGGTCGATGGGGAGCCCCTCGGCCCTGAGCGCCGTCCAGAGCGCGGGCGTCGCGGAGCGCTCGAAGACCGCCTGGTCCAGCGCTTCGGGGACGGTGAAGTGAAGCGTCCGGGCCCCCCGGGTCTGCGGCCAGCAGACCGCCGCCGTCGTGAGGCCCGCCGCGTGGGCCACGTCGTAGAGGGTCGGGCTCGAGACGAGGCTCTCCTTGTCGTAGGCCCGGTCGCCCAGGTGCTCCTTGAGCCGGCGGTCGCGGCGGTCGAACACGACATTGCCCAGGACGCCGTGGCGGGCGGGAGGCACGGCCGTGATCAAGGACGTGTGGCAGGGCCAGGTGACGCCGGGGAGCGGCGTGCGCACGCGGCCGACGCGGGCGCCACGGTCCATGAGCCCGCGCAGATGCGGGAGCTCGAGGGCCGGCTCGTCCAGGTACGGGGCGGCCAGCCCGTCGATCGAGACCAGCAGGAGGCGGCGGCCTGCGGCGCGAGGCGGCACGGTGGGGTCAGTATGGCATGGCTCGCGCGCGGCCGGCCGGGCCGGGTCGCCTGTTGTCCGGGGGGCCGGCTTCGGCGTATAGTCGGCTCACAACCGTTTCTTCGCGCGGGCCCGTCCACTTCCCCCGGAATCCGGGTGCTCGGCCGTGGGGGCCGGCACCAAACGAGGAGGAGCCATGATCGGCCGAGTTCGCCTCGTCACAGCGGCTGCCGCGGCCCTGGGGCTGGTCGCCGCGCTGTCCGGCACTCCCGCCCTCGGGCAGGCGCCCAAGCCCGGCGGCACGCTCACCTTGACCTTGCGGGAGGACCTGCCCCAGGGGTTCGCGATCCACGAGACCGCGACCATCTCCACCGTCTGGCCCGCCATGCCGTGCTTCAACAACCTCGTGCTGTTCGACCCCCTCAAGCGGACGGAGAGCGCCGACACGATCATCGGCGAGCTCGCCGAGAAGTGGTCCTGGCAGGACAACTTCCGGAACCTGGTCGTCCTCCTGCGCAAGGACGTGAAGTGGCACGACGGCAAGCCCTTCACCTCCAAGGACGTCAAGTTCACGTTCGACATGCTGCGTGAGGCCGCCGACGCGCCCGCCAAGCTCCGCATCAACCCGCGCAAGGACTGGTACGTGAACGTCGAAGCGATCGAGGCTCCGGATCGCCACACGGTGGTGTTCCGGCTCAAGCGCCCCCAGCCCTCGATCCTCCTGATGCTGGCCTCGGGCTACACGCCGATCTACGCCGCCCACGTCCCGCCGGCCAGCTACCGGACCGGGTGCGTCGGCACCGGACCGTTCAAGCTGAAGGAGTGGCGGAAGGGCGAGTTCGTCGACTACGTGAGGAACCCGGACTACTTCGTCAAGGGCCGGCCGTACCTGGACGGCATCCGCTACGTGATCGTGGCCGAGCGCGGCACCCGCGTCGCGGCGCTGCAGTCGGCGCAGGTCGACGTCGCCTATCCGGGCGA
>JBIOTN010000032.1:0-10940 GCA_044866005.1 Candidatus Rokuibacteriota bacterium
TGGCGCCGGCGGAGCCGGCGCTCGGACGCTCCAGCGGACCTCTCCTCGGCGGCGGAGCCGGCGCTCGGAGGCTCCGGCGGACCTCCCCTCGGCGGCGGAGCCGGCGCTCGGAAGCTTCCGCCTTCGAATCCTTGCCCGCCGTGGCGGCGGCGGAGCCGCCGCGCGGACGCCGCTGAGCACGCGCGTGAACGCTGCCGGCGCAGGTCCCCTGTTGCCGCGTCCGCTTGTATACTGGAAACGCCATGGCGGGCGAAATGCGCGAGCTGGTCGAGCGGCTGCTCAAAGAGCTCGGGGAGGACCCGCGCCGCGAGGGCCTGGAGCGCACGCCGGAGCGTGTCGAGGCCGCCTTCCGCTTCCTCACCTCCGGCTACCGGATGGACCCGAACGACGTCCTGAGCGGCGCGGTGTTCACCGAGGACAAGTACGACGAGATGGTCCTCGTCAAGGACATCGACTTTTTTTCACTCTGTGAACACCACATTCTTCCGTTCGTGGGCAAGGCGCACGTGGCGTACATCCCGGACCGGAAGATCCTCGGGCTGTCCAAGCTGGCGCGGCTGGTCGAGGTGTACAGCCGGCGACTCCAGGTCCAGGAGCGGATGACCAGCCAGATCGCCCAGAGCCTCTACAATGCCCTGCGCCCGCGCGGGGTCGGCGTCGTGGTCGAGGCCGTTCATCTGTGCATGCTGATGCGCGGCGTAGAGAAGCAGAACTCGAAGGCCGTGACGTCCGCCATGCTGGGCGGGTTCCGCGACCGCCCCGCCACCCGGGCGGAGTTCCTCGAGCTCATCAGGGGTCGCGGCGGCCCCCTCATGTAGGCTTCCGCCGGGCCGGCCCGCGCCGCCGCGCCCGGCGGCCTTCCGCCCGCCCGTCTGGTATAATCGGACCCGGGTCGCAGGAGCCCGATCCGGGCCGGGGCGGCACGTCAAAAATTTCGTGTTACCAGGAGGTTCGCATGATCACGCTCACGGAGTCGGCCGCCAAGAAAGTCCAGGACCTGCGCCTCGAGGAGGGCAAGCCCGACTGGGGGCTCAGGATCCGGGTCGTGGGCGGTGGGTGCTCGGGCTTCTCCTACGAGCTCGGGTGGGAAGACGTCGAGCAGGAAGGCGATCAGGTCGCCGAGTCGCTCGGCGTCAAGGTCTATGTGGATCCCCAGAGCGTCCAGTACGTCTCCGGGACCGAGATCGACTACGTGGACAGCCTTTACGGGTCGGGCTTCTCGATCAAGAACCCGAACGTCAAGGGCACCTGCGGCTGCGGCCACTCCTTCCAGGCCTAGTCCCACCGCCCGCCGCGCGGCCGACCGTGAAGGTGACGGTCTGTCTCTTCGCCCGGTATCGTGAGGCGACCGGCCGCGAGCGGGTCGAGGTCGACGTCCCCGAGGACGCCACGGTCGAGGCCGTCTGGGCCGCCGTGTCGGCCGCCCATCCCGCGCTCGCGCGCTACCGGCCCCACACCCTCTTCGCGATCGGCAACGAGTACGTGAGCGCCGACCGCGCCGTCCGGGCGGGCGAGGAGGTGGCCTGCTTCCCCCCGATCAGCGGAGGGCGTCGCGGTGTACCGCGTCACCGCTGAGCCGCTCTCGGCCGAGGCCCTGGCCGACCTCGTCACCGTGCCCGACGCGGGGGGGGTGACGGTGTTCCTCGGCGTCGTCCGCGACAACAATGCGGGACGCCGCGTCGTGTCGCTCGAGTACGAGGCGCACGTCCCGATGGCCGAGGCGAAGATGAAGGAGATCGGGGAGGCGGTCCACCGGCGTTGGCCCGGCGTCCGGCAGGTCGCCATGGCCCACCGGATCGGCCGCCTGGCCATCGGGGAGGCGAGCGTGGTCATCGCGGTCTCTGCGGCCCACCGGCACGACGCCTTCGAGGCGTGCCACTTCGCGATCGACCGCCTGAAGGAGACCGTGCCGATCTGGAAGCGCGAGATCTTCGAGGACGGGGCGGTCTGGGTGGGCCTCCAGGGCGCGGACCCTTCCGGCCCGCCGACGACGTAGGGCGTACGCCGTGGTCCGGAGCAGCGCCCGAGCGGCGGCTTTGCCGCCGGCCCACCCACCCAGCCCCGTGAGATGGGAGAGGCTCGGAGGAGGCCGCCGAGGCCCCCTCCGAAGGCCGTAGGCCCCGGCCCCGGGCCCGCCATGGACTCGCATCGCGACGAGGCCCCCGCGGCCGAGACACCCCTCGTGGCGGCGGTGCGAGCGACGGTCCGTCGCCACGCGCTGCTGGCGTCCGGGGAGCACGTCCTCGTCGCCGTCTCGGGCGGCCCCGACTCGGTCGCGCTCCTCCACGTGCTCCGGCTCCTCCAGCCCGGGCTGGGCCTCCAGCTCAGCGTGTGCCACGTCCACCACGGACTCCGCCCGGCGGCCGACCAGGACGCCGAGTTCGTGCGCGGTCTCGCGGCCCGGCTGGAGTGCCCCGTGACCGTCGAGCGCGTGGTGGTGCCGCTCGGCGCGGGCCGCTCGCTGGAGGAGTCGGCCCGGGCCGTCCGGTACGCCGCCCTGCGCCGCGTCGCGCGGGAGAGCGGCGCCGTGCGGATCGCGCTCGGCCACACGGCCGACGACCAGGCCGAGACCGTGCTCATGCGCGTCGTCCAGGGCGCGGGCCCCCGGGGCCTCGCCGGGATCCCCGTCCGCCGCGGCCGGCTCGTGCGCCCGCTCCTCGAGGTCGACCGCGCCACGGTGCTGGCGCACCTCGGCGCGCACGGGCTCCCCTTCGTCGAGGACGCGACGAATCGCGACCCGAAGCTCTTGCGGAACCGGATCCGGCACGAGGTTCTGCCGCTCCTCGCCGCGCACGGCTGGCCCCGGATCGCGGCGGCGCTGCGGCGGACCGGCCGGGCCGCCCGCGAGACGGTGCAGGCGCTCGACGTCCTGCTGGCGCCCTATGCCGCCGGGCTCGTGCGGCCGGCGGTCGGCGGCTTCACCCTCGACGTGGCGCGCCTGTCGGCTCTCCCGCCCGGTGCCGTGAAGGCGCTGATTCGCCAGGCGCTCGGCAGCCTCGCCGGCGTGGCGGGCGGGTCGAGCCTGGCGGCGGGACTCCGGGCCCACCATCTCGACGCGCTCGCCGCGCTCCTCGAGGCGCGCGTCGGCGCCCGGGTCCGCCTGGCGGGCGGGCTCGCGGTGGAGCGCGGTCGCGACGCGCTCTGGGTCACGCCGCCCGCCGGGCCGGCGGTGGTGGTGCCGCTGGCGGCCCCCGGCGAGACTCGCATCCCGGGCGCCGGCATCGTCCTCCGCGCCGAGCTCGGGCCGCCCCAGTCCCGGGTGGCCTCGGCCGCGCCCCCGGATCCGGCGCGGGAGGCCTGGTTCGACCCGGCCGCGCTGCCCGGCCCGGTCCGGGTGCGGGCGCGCCGACCCGGGGACCGCGTGGTGCCGTTCGGCGCGCAGCGCGCCGTGCGCGTCGCGGGCCTGCTCGCCGCCGCCGGCGTCGCGCGCGGAGCGCGCGACCGCTGGCCGCTCCTCGTGAGCGGCGAGGGCGAGGCCGCGGAGGAGGCGGTCCTCTGGGTGATCGGCGTCCGGCGGGGAAGCCCGGCCCCGGTGACGCGCGAGACCCGGAGCGTGCTCCGGATCCGGGCCGTCGTCGATCCGACGTGGGACCCGTCACGCTTGTCGAGGGAGGAGCCGCCGTGAACCGTCTCGCCCTGACCCCCTGCCTTGCCGTTCTCGCCGCCCTCGTGCTGCTCGCCGCGCCCGCGGGCGCGCAGACGCCCGCGCCCGAGGCGCTCGACCCCAAGGCGATCCTCCTGAGCCTGGAGCGAGCTTTCGTCTCGGTCGCCGAGCGCGTCATGCCCGCGGTCGTTCACATCGACGCGACGCCGAAGGAGGCCACACGCGAGCGTTCCCGGGACCCGCGCGAGCGGATGAGCCCGCCGGAGCGCCGCGAGTTCGAGCGCCGCTTCCGCGAGTTCTTCGGCGACGATCCCGAGCGCTTCTTCCGCCAGCGGCCCCGGGACCCGCGGGAGAGCCGGAGCCAGGGCTCCGGCGTCATCGTGGACAAGTCGGGCATCATCCTCACGAACAACCACCTGATCGAGCAGGCCAGCGAGATCGAGGTGCGCCTCTCCGACCGGCGGAAGTTCAAGGCGAAGGTCGTCGGGCGCGACGCCAAGACCGACCTGGCGGTCCTCAAGATCGAGGCGACCGCCGACTTCCCGGTCGCGGACCTCGGCGACTCCGACCAGCTGCGCATCGGACAGTGGGCGATCGCGGTCGGCAACCCCTTCGGCCTGGACCGCACGGTGACCGTCGGGATCATCTCCGCGACCGGCCGGCAGGGCATGGGCGTGGCGACGTACGAGGGATTCATCCAGACGGATGCCGCGATCAACCCGGGGAACTCCGGTGGGCCGCTCGTCAACCTCGATGGCAAGGTGGTCGGCATCAACACGGCGATCGTGTCGATCGGCCAGGGGCTCGGCTTCGCGATCCCCGTCAACATGGCGCGCCGCGTGCTGCCCCAGCTCCTGGCGACCGGCCGCGTGACCCGCGGCTGGCTCGGCGTCCGGATCCAGCCGCTGACCGAGGAGCTGGCGCCGGCCTTCGGCGCGACGGAAGGGGAGGGCGTCCTGGTCGCGGACGTCATGTCGGGCAGCCCCGCGGAGTCGGGCGGGCTCCAGAGCGGCGACGTCATCGTGGAGTTCGAGGGACGGAAGACGAGCGAGGTCCCGGACCTCCAGCGGGTCGTCGCCGACACCGAGCCCGGCAAGACGGCGCGCCTGACCGTGCTCCGGGATGGGAAGCGTCAGACGCTGGCGGTCAAGATCGGGGAGATGCCGGCCGACGAGCCCGTCGTCGCCTCGCGCGGCACCGAGCGCTGGGGGCTCACGGTCCAGCCGATCACCCCCGAGCTGGCGCGCCAGTTCAAGCTCTCGGCGCCCTCGGGCGTGCTGGTCTCCGAGATCGAGGAGGACAGCCCGGCCTCGCGCGCCGGCCTCCGGCCCGGCGACGCCATCCTCGAGGTGAACCGCCGCCGCGTGCGGGACGTGCGCTCGTTCGAGGAGGCGCTGGCGGCCTCCGAGCAGGACGCCGTGCTCTTCGTCCAGCGCGAGGGCCGCTCGCAGTACCTGGTCATGAAATCCGAGCGCTGAATTCTCGGAGGGGGCCTCGACGGCCCCCTGCGACGGCCTTCGCGGCGACGCCGCGGCCCTCGCCCTTCGGCGAGGGCATCGGGCCTGCCTCCCCCAGGCCGGCTCGGTTCAGCCGCGAAAGAGCTCGTAGACGACGCTCCAGAGCTTGAGGAAGTCCTCCGCCTGTCGCCACGCGGGCGTGCGCCCTTCGACGTGCGCGAGGAGCTCCACCAGGACGAGCCGCGTCCGCGCCGGGTCTGCGGCGGCCGCGAGGCGCAGGCTTTCCGTGTAGGGGACGGCCGGGTCGTCGCGCCCGTGGACGAGGAGCAGCCGCCCGCGGAAGCGGCCCACGGACCGGGCGGGAGAGAGCGCGTCGAGTAGGGCCTGGGTCTCCGGCGGGAGCGCCGCGAGCAGTCCGTCCACGCGCGCCGGGTCCCGGTTCTCGAGCAAGGCCAGGACCGTCTGCGCCTCGGGCCCGGCCGACGCGGGCAGCGGCTGGCCGGCGAGCGCGGCGCCCACGGCGGCCCGTGCCGCGGGATCGCGGACGAGCCCGAGGTCGCCCGCGACGAAGCTCCGCGCGAGCCGGGGATCGACGGGCGCGCGGCCCCCCTGGCCGCCGAAGGCGTAGGCGCCGGTGGTGAAGTACCGGACGAGCTCGCGGGCCTCCGCGTGGCCGCCGAGGCTGACCACGAGCCTCACGCGCGGCGCCACGCCCGCGTCGGTCGCACCGGCGAGCCCGGGAGCGAGACCCACGCTGATGCCGACGACGGCCAGCCTGTCGCGGCTGACCGCCGCGTCCGCGGCCAGCCGGGCGAGCGCGGCGCGGACCACGACCGCGTCGTCGGGGCGGAGCTGCTGCCCGCGCATGCCGGGGAGGTCGGGGACCAGCACGGCCAGTCCGCCGCGGGCGAGGAGCTCGGCCGCCCACGCGAGGCGGCGGTCGTCCTTCCCCTCGGGCGTGAGGCCGTGGACCAGGACCAGGCCGGGGTGGGGACCCCGGCCCTCCGGTCGCCACAGCGCCGCCGGCTCGCCCGCGCCCAGCGTGACGGCCTCGCGTGGCGGCGCGGCCGTTCGGGCGGTGAGCCACGGGCGTCCGCCCTCGGTCAGGAACTCGCCGAGAAAGCGGAACGCGGTGGTGGCGGCGGTGACGCGGAGGCCGAGCGGCAGGGCGAGCAGGAGGAGGGCGAGGCCGGCGAGCCAGCCGGCCAGGAGCCGTCCGGCGGGCCGTGCGAGGACGGCCGTCAGCCAGCCAGCCACTTCGCTATGATACGGCCACTCGACCGTTCCCGGAGGGGCTCGTGGCGCGAGACACCGCGATCGCGTTCATCGGCGTGCCGTTCGACGGCGCGGCGACGCTCGGCTGGCCGGGCGCGCGCTACGCGCCGGCCGAGGTGCGCCGGCAGCTCGGCTGGATGTCCATGCGCGTGCAGGAGGGCGCGATCTACTGGATCGACGAGGACCGGATCGTCTCCTTCGATCCCGCGCGGCTCGTGGACACGGGCGACGCCGCCGTCGTCCCCCACGACCTCATGGCGACCCTCGCGGCGGTGCGCGCCAAGACGCGGGCCGAGACGGAAGCCGGCCGGATCCCGGTCGTCGTGGGCGGCGACGATTCCATCCTCTTCCCCGCGGTCGCGGGCTTCCACGACGCCACGGCCGGCTCGGTCGGCGTCGTCCACTTCGACGCGCACCTCGACCTCCTCGACGAGTCCCACGCCCAGGGCCGCTACAGCCAGTCCAGCGGGATGCGGCGCGCGCTCGAGCTGCCGCGAGTCGCCGCTCGCCATTCGGTCCAGGTCGGGACGCGGAACTTCAACTTCCCGTCCTCGAAGCGGTTCATCGACCAGGTCGGCCTGACCGAGCTGCCCGCGAAGGCGGTGGCGCGGCAGGGCATCGGCTGGGCGCTCGATCGCGTCACCGCCGTCGTGCGGGGCGCCGACCACGTCTTCGTCTCCGTGGACATGGACGTGCTGGACCCCGCGCACGCTCCTGGCGTGGGCTGGCACGAGCCGGGCGGGCTCACGAGCCGGGAGCTCCTGGACCTCGTGGTGAGCCTGGCCCCGCTCGCCGGCGGGTTCGCCCTGAACGAGGTGAACCCCATGACGGATCAGCGGGCCCAGACGAGCATCCTGGCGGCGAATCTGGTGTTCCAGTTCGCGGTGGCCGCCCTCGCCCGCTGAGGCGGGGTGGCGCCGCCGACGACCGAGGACGCCGCTAGGCGAAGTCTATCGGCCCTGCCCTACATGCGGTTGATGCACTTCACTAGGTGCCACCCGCGCAGGAAGTTCACCCGGCGGGTCACCTCGGGCGTGAGCCCGACCGTCTCGAGGAGCGGCGTGAGGGCGAGGTTCGTCTTCCAGCCGAGATGCGCGCAGACCGGGGCGAGCGCGTCCTCGATCCGGCGCATCACCGGGTTCTGGCTGCGGAAGTGGTTGAGGATGACGATCGAGCCGCCCGGCTTCGTCACGCGTCGCATCTCCCGGAGCACCGCCACCGGGTCGGGCACCGCGCTGATGACGTAGGTCGCCAGGGTGGAGTCGAAGTCGCAATCCCCGAAGTCCATCGCCGACGCATCCATGACCTTGAGGATGACGTTGTCCATCCGCAAGGTCTCCAGCTTGTCCTGCGCTTTCTTGAGCATGCCTTCGGACAGGTCGATCCCGACCAGGTCGATGGCCCGGGGATAGAAGGGCAGGTTCAGCCCGGTCCCGATGCCGACCTCGAGCACGCGCCCGCGGGGCGGGCTGCCGAGGAGGCGTACCGCAGCGATCCGGCCGGGCTCGAAGATCTTCTTGAAGAGGAAGTCGTAGATGGGCGAGTAGAAGTCGTAGGCCCGCCTGACCTGCCGCTCCTCCAGCGGGACGTCCACATTCCGCTCCTCTTCGCGCGTCGTTCAGGCCGGCCAGGGGCGTCCCCGTAGTTCTAGCACGCCGCACCACGCGCTGCCAAGCGCGTTCTGGGCATGCAAACGCGATTCCGTTATTGCAGAAACCGGAGGAGGAGCGTCGCAAGCCCCAGAAACGAGAGGAATCCCGAGCAGTCGGTGAAGGTGGTGACGATGACGCCGGTCGCGACGGCGGGGTCCACGCGCAGGAGCTTGAGCACCACGGGGATGAGGGTTCCGGCGAGCGCGGCGACGAGCATGTTCGTGATCATGGCGAGCCCGAGGATCAAGCCGAGCAGGGGGCTGCCCTTCCACAGATAGGCGATGAGGCCGGCCACGAGACCGGTCCCGATGCCGTTGGCGAGGCCGATGAGCGCCTCGCGGGCCAGCACCTTGCGCGTGTTGGCGAGCGTGAGGTCGCCCAGCGCGATCGCGCGCACGATGACCGTGAAGGTCTGGATCCCGGCGTTGCCGCCCATCCCGGCGACGATGGGCATGAAGACGGCGAGCACGGCGAGGGCCTGGATGGACGGCTCGAAGAAGCCGACGACGGTGGCGGCGAGGACCGCGGTCGGCAGGTTGACGAGCAGCCAGAAGAGTCGGCGCCGGACGACCTTGCCCGCGGGATCGAAGATCGTCTCGTCGCCCGCGACGCCGCCCAGCCGGTGGATGTCCTCGGTCGCCTCCTCGTGGATCACGTCGATCACGTCGTCCACGGTGATCGTGCCGAGGAGGCGGTTGTCCTTGCTGACGACGGGGACCGCGAGGAGGTTGTGCTTCGTGACGAGCCGCGCGACCTCTTCCTGGTCGGTGTCCGCGGTGACGCTGACGACGTCGGTGCGCCGGATGGCGTGGACCGGCGTCGCCGGATCCGCGGTGATCAGGCGTCTGAACGGCACCACGCCGACCAGGTGCTCGTGGTCGTCGACCACGTACACGTAGAAGATCCCCTCCGCCGTCGCCGACTTCCGCAGGTGGTCGAGGGCCTGTGCGACCGTCATGTCCTCGTGCACGGCCACGAACTCGGGCGTCATGATGCCGCCCGCGGTGGACTCGCCGTACTGGAGCAGCTCCTGGACCTCCTCGGACTCCTCGGCCTTCATGCGGTCGAGGATCTGCTCGGCCTGCTCCTCCGGCAGCGTCTCGACGACGTCGGCCGCCTCGTCCGGCGGCATGCGGTCCAGGATCTCCGAGACCTCGTCGTGGCCCAGGGACTGGACCAGCGCGAGCAAGGTCTCGTCGTCCATCTCGGCGAGGACGCTGCCGGCCTGCTCCCGCGTGAGGTGACGGAAGACCGTGACCTGATCCGGGAGCGGCAGCTCGCGGAGCACGTGGGCGAGGTCCGCGGGGTGCGTCGCGGCGAGGCTCGCCCGGAGCGGCTCGATGGCCTCCTCGCCGAGGAGCTTCTGGATCTCCTCGAGGCGGTGCGCGGTCTCTTCGACTTCCATCGCGATCGCTCAGGCGCCCGGCGGCGGGCCCGGCGGTCCGGCGGGCCGGCGGGGCGCGGGCGGCAACGCGGGCTCGCCGCTCGGGGTCACCGCGCGACCCCGCCGCCAGCGGCGGACCCGTCCGACCAGGCCGGCGAGCCATGCGATCAGCGCCCCCGCCGCGGTCGCGCCGAGCGTGACGACCGCGACCGAGGCCTCGACCTGCCAGACCAGGAAGTTCACCTTGACCACGCTGGCGTTCTGGAGAGCGAAGAGCGCGACGGCGAGCAGGAGCAGGGTCAGGAGGATGAAGATGAGCTGCATGGCCTACTCATTCGGAGGGGGCCTCGACGGCCCCCTCCGATGCTCCCCACACGATGACCAGAACCTCGCCACCGACTGCTGCCGACGGCGCCTCAGGAGCGCAGGAGGTCCTTCGCGCCGGTGGTGCCGCTCTTGACCAGCTCGAGGGTCCCCGTCGGGAAGGCGCCTTTCACGAGGCCGAGCGCCGGGACCTGGTCGGAAACCCACACGGTCCCGTCGCGATAGGCGGCGCGCGTGGCGGTGAAGCGCCCGGCGGGCACGGCGACCGTCTCTTCCGGGCCTTTCACCGCCGCCTGCCGGAACGGCCGCAGGCCGTTCTCCGGCGTGTCGATCACGCCCTTCCCCCGCTGGATGACGCTCCGCACGGCCTTGCCGGACTGGCGGTCCACCCGGACCTGCGTCACCGACAGCGCCGGGCCGTCCACGCTCGGCTGGGTGACGATCTGGAGCGTGTAGGTCCGGGCGTCGGCCTTCACGATCGAGTACGTCACGAAGAGCGGGGCCGGGGGCGCCGATTCGCGCGCCAGCGACCAGCTGACCTGGCCGCCCTGCCCCTCCTGCCGGACGAGCACGGGCACTTCCTGCTTGAGCGACGACGTCCACTGGTAGGTCGCCCACGCGCCGACTCTCGGCTCGGGGAGGGACCCCGGGGGCGTCGCCGCGCGCGCGGGCAAGACGGGCGCCAGGGGGAGCACGAGGAGCGCCAGCAGCGGGAGGATCATCGCGGTCAGGGTCATCGGCCGGTCCTCACCAGGAAGTGCGCGCGGCGGTTCAGGGCCCAGGCGAGCTCGTCGTGGCCCGGATCGAGCGGACGCTCCTCGCCGTAAGAGATGGTCTCGATGCGATCGGCCGGCACGCCGAGCGACACGAGGTAGTCCTTGGCGGCCTGGGCGCGTCGCTCGCCGAGGGCCAGGTTGTACTCCGTGGTGCCCCGCTCGTCGGCGTGGCCCTCGATCCGGATGGCGAAGGCGGGGTTCGCCTTGAGGGCCTGCGCCAGGTCCTCGAGCGTGCGCCGAGCCTCGGTGCCGAGGTCGTACTGGTCGAACTCGAAGTGGAGGTCACGCACCGCCGCGCGCATCGGCGGCGGCAGGGCCGCGGGCGGCACCGCCGCCGTGGGCGGCGGCGCGCCGGGCGCGCCCGGCGCGGCGGGGGCACCGGGCGCACCGGGCGCCGCAGGCGCGCCGGGCGCACCGGGCGCGGCGGGGGCACCGGGCGCGCCGGGCGCCGCGGGCGCGGCCACACCC
>JBIOTN010000033.1:0-15450 GCA_044866005.1 Candidatus Rokuibacteriota bacterium
GGCGCAACGATCCGGGGGGAGGAATCGGAGGGGGCCGTCGAGGCCCCCTCCGAGGTCAGACCCCGCGCAGGCGGGGGTCGAGCGCGTCGCGGAGCCCGTCGCCGAAGAGGTTGAAGCCGAGGACGGCCAGGAAGATCGCGAGGCCGGGGAACGTCGTCAGCGAGGGGGCGCGGAAGATGTACTGCCGCCCCTCGCCCAGCATCGACCCCCACTCGGCCGTGGGCGCTTGGACACCGAGGCCCAGGAAGCCGAGGCCGGCCGCCACGAGGATCGCGAACCCCAGGCTCAGCGTGGCCTGGACGATCACGGGCGCCATGGCGTTCGGCAGCACGTGGCGGAGGATGATCGCGGGCCGGGTCCGCCCGATCGCCTCCGCCGCCTCCACGTAGACCTGCTCGCGGATCGAGAGCACCGAGCCGCGCACCAGACGGATGAACGAGGGGACCGCGCTGATCCCCACGGCGATGATCACGTTCTGGAGCCCCACCCCCAGGATCGCGACCAGCGACAGCGCCAGCAGGAACCCCGGAAACGAGAGCAGGATGTCGGCGAAGCGCTGGATGACGAGGTCGGTGCGGCCGCCCTGGAACCCGGAGATCGCCCCGAGCGGGACCCCCACGACCAGCCCTACGGCCACCGCCAGGAAGCCGATCAGGAGCGACAGCCGCCCGCCGTAGAGCAGCCGCGCCAGCATGTCCCGGCCCAGGTGGTCCGTGCCGAGCGGGTGTGCCGGTGAGATCGGCCGCAGGACCTGCGCCAGGTTCTGGCGCGACGGGTCGTAGCCGCTGAGGAGCGGCGCCGCGAGCGCGAGCGCCAGCAGGAGCGCGAGCAGCGCCAGTCCGCACATCGCCGTGCGGTGACGGCGGAAGCGCTGCCAGGTCTCCAGGAAGCGCCGGAGGCGGGGCCAGGTGACCGCCAGGCCCGTCGGCTCAGCCGTAATGGATTCGAGGGTCGATGACGGCATAGAAGAGGTCCACGAGCAGGTTCGTGAGGATGAAGAGCAGCGAGAAGACCAGCACGATGCCCTGCACCATCGCGTAGTCACGCGCGAAGATCGAATCCACCAGGAGCAGGCCCATCCCCGGCCAGCCGAACACCGACTCGGTCAGCACCGCCCCGCCGAGCAACGTCCCGAACTGGAGTCCGACCACGGTCACGATGGGGATCAGGGCGTTCTTGAGGGCGTGTCGCGCGACCACGAGGCGCTCGGCCAGCCCCTTGGCCCGGGCCGTCCGCACGTAGTCCTGACTCAGGACCTCGAGCATGCTGGCGCGCGTCATCCGGGCGATGAGCGCCACGGAGAACGCCGCCAGGGTGACGGCCGGCAGGATCACGCTCTCCGGGCTGTCGGCCCCGGCGGCGGGGAGCCAGTTCAGGTGGACGGCGAACACGATGATGAGCATGAGCCCGAGCCAGTAGACGGGCATCGACACGCCGAACAGCGTCACGAGCGAGAGCAGGTAGTCGAAGCGGGAATACGGGCGGCTCGCGGCGATGGCCCCGGCGGCGATCCCGACGAGCGCGGCCAGGGCCGAGCTGATCGCGGCGAGCTCGAGGGTGGCGGCGAGGCGCGGCCGGAGCTCGGCCGCGACCGGCTGCGAGGTCCGCGCCGACTTGCCCAGGTCACCCCGAGCGAGGCGCGCGAGGAACATCCCGTACTGGACGTGGAACGGCTGGTCGAGCGAGAGGTCGACGCGGATCCGCTGGACTTCCTCCTCGCTGGCGAGCAGGCCGGCGATGACGCGGGCCGGGTCGCCGGGGAGGAGCCGCACCATCAGGAAGACGATGACCGAGACGCCGAGGAGGGCGACGAGGGAGGCCACGAACCGCTCGGCAAGATAGCGCCGAAACCGGCTCACGGCCCGTCCCCGCCCCCGGTGCGACGCCTAGCTGGATGCGGATAAACAACGCCCAGGAAAAGACGGCGCCCCCGCAGCGGGAACGCTCCCGCACCGAATCGACGCGCTCCGAGCGGCGGCTCCGCCGGCGCAACCGAAGGGGGGGCATCGGGGGGGTCTTCCGAGACCCCCCCGAGCGGCAATCGGAGGGGGCCGTCGAGGCCCCCTCCGAAGCACCTAGCGGACCGGGCGCGCGTAGACGGCGTAGAACTTCTCGTTCGGGATGGAGCCGACGTCCGTCACCTTTGCCGAGTGGACGATGGGGAACCGCTGGACGTAGAGGAAGATCCACGGAGCGTCCGCCCAGATCTTCTTCGCCGCCTCGCAGTAGAGCTCGCGCCGCTTGTCCGGATGGAGCTCTCGCTCCGCAGCGGTGACGAGCTCGTCCACGCGGCCGTCCTTGTAGAAGGAAGTCTCCAGCCCGTTCGGCGGCGCCTGGGTCGAGAGGAACTGGAGCATGGCCTGCGCGGCGTCGAGGTAAGCCGGCGCCCAGCCCAGGAAGTGGAGCTCCGTCGTGTTCTTGTCGGCGGGGGTCGTGATGGTGCGGATGTAGCTCGGCCAGTCCATGGTCTGGAGCTCCGGCTCCAGCCCGACGTCGCGGAGGAAGCCCGCGATGGCCTGGGCGACCTCCTTGTCCTGGACGTAGCGCCCCGTCGGGTGGATGAACGAGACCCGGGTCCCGGGCTTGACGCCGGCCTCGGCCAGGAGCTGCTTGGCCTTGGCGGGGTTGAACTCGTACGCGCCGACCTTGCAGTAGCCGAAGAGGCTCGGCGCCATCGGGGCGTCCATCGCGTCGGCGGCGCCGAAGATGACGTTCTGGACGATGGCGTTCTTGTCCACGGCGTGGTTGAGCGCCTGGCGGACGCGCGGGTCGGCGAACTTCGTCGTGTTGGCGGCGACGAAGATGGTCCGGTCGCTGGGGGCGAGGAGCACCTTCACGGCCGGGTTCTTCTGGAGCGCGGGAAGGTCCGCGACCGGCGGCAGGATGATGAGGTCCACCTGCCCGGCCAGCAGCAAGCTCTCGCGCGTCGCCGCCTCCGGGATGATGCGGAAGACCACCGCGTCGTAGTGCGGCTTCTTCCCCCAGTACTTCTCGTAGAGCGCGACCGTGAGGCTCTCGCCTTTCTTCCGCTCCTTGAAGACGTAGGGGCCCGTCCCGACCGGGTAGACGATGTTCTTGTAGTCGTTTCCCTGCTTCTCCGCGGAGGCCGGCGAGATCATCCCCGACGGGGTCCAGGTGAGCGCGCTGATGAACGGCGCCGAGGGGCGCGTCAGCGTGACGCGGACCGTCGTCGCGTCGACGGCCATCGCGTCCTTGATGGGGTAGATCGCCCGGAAGGGGTTGCGCACCGCGGGGTCCTTGATCCGGTCCAGGTTCCACTTGACCGCGCTGGCGTCGAACGGCGTGCCATCGTGGAACGTCACGCCCTTCCGAAGCTTGAAGGTGTACTGCGTCCCGTCCGGGGCGACCGTCCAGCTCTCGGCGAGCAGGGGCCTGGTCTTTCCCTCCGGGTCGAGGAAGGTGAGCGTCTCGACCACGTAATCCACCATGTTCGCGACCGTCGTGGTCGTCTGCTGCACCGGATCGACGGTATCCGGATCGACGCCCACGGCGATCCGGAACGTCCCGGCGGCGGCTGCCACGCCCGGGACGGCGAAGACGACGAGCAGAGCCAGCGCCACCGGCGCCAGCCGGCGACCGAGCGGGCGGAAGCTGCGCGAGGCGACCATGTGTGTCCTCCTTGGCTCAGGCGTCGGATGCGGCACCGCGCCGGTCCGGTCCCGCGCCGCGCGAGGACCGGGACGCGCGTCGTGTGCGGTGTGGGACGATGATACCGCGGCGCGTTCCCGGGTAAAACCCGCCGCCCCGCCAGCCGCCCGCCGCGGCGGCTCAGCCCCGGGCCCCCCGCCGCCGCTCGACCCGCCGGACGAGGAGCGCCACCCCCGCCGCGCCCAGCCCGGTGCCGACCAGGTCCCAGGCGGGGAGGCCGAGCCCCCAGTCGAGCGCCGCGGCCGCGAGGCTGCCGGCCGCGACGAGCAGTGCCGCCCAGCGTCCGAACACGAGGGCCGGGCGGGCCAGGGCGCCGCGGTCGCCCTCCAGGCAGGCCACCGCCAGGAACGCCCCCGCCGCGTCGACGAGGACGTCGAGCGCCGACGGCGTGCGGTTCGGCGCGAGGGCCTGTCGCGTCTCGTCGAGGACCGCGTAGAGCGCGGACAGCCCGACGGCCCAGGCGGCCGCGTGGCGCGCCGGCCGGTCCGGCGCGAGCGCGCGCAGCCAGAGGGTCGCCAGGATGCCGTACTCGACCACGTGGCCCAGCTTGCGCAGCACGACGTGCAGGCCGTGCAGCAGTCCGGCGCTGGCCCACGGCAGGAGGCGCGCCAGGAGGGGGAGGACGATCGAGCCGGTGGCCGTGGCGCCGAAGAGGCCGCCCGAGAGGACGGCGATGACGGCCATCCAGGCGATCGGCGGCCCGAAGCGCGCCAGGCGGCGCATGGGCCTCCATTGAACACTGCTCGCCAAACGTTGACAATCCTCGCGGCGCCCTCCTAAGATGGCGGGCGACATGGCGGGCAGCGAGCCGCGCGCCGATCTCGCCGACCTGCTCGACCGCCTCGTGGAAGACGCCGGCGACGCCGTCACCGCCCTGCGGCGCTTTCCACCGCGCCCCGCGACGCTCGTCCCGATCCCGGACTCGGTCGACCCCCGCCTGGCCGAGGCCTTGCGGGGCCGTGGGATCGAGGCCCTCTACAGCCATCAGGCCCGAGCGGTCGAGCTGACGGCGAAGGGCGGGCACTGCGTCGTCGTCACGCCGACGGCGTCCGGAAAGACGCTCTGCTACAACCTGCCCGTCCTCCAGGCGCTCCTGGCCGATCCGGCCGCCCGCGCGCTCTACCTCTTCCCGACCAAGGCGCTGGCGCAAGACCAGCTGGCAGAGCTCGAGGCGCTGGCGCGCGCCCTGCCGGACCTCCGGATCCACACCTATGACGGCGACACGCCGCAGGACGCCCGCCGTGCCGTCCGCGCGCGCGCGAATCTCGTGCTGACGAACCCGGACATGCTCCACGCGGGGATCCTGCCCCACCACACCAAGTGGGTCGCCCTGTTCCAGAACCTCCGATACGTCATCCTCGACGAGCTCCATACCTATCGCGGCGTCTTCGGCAGTCACCTGGCGAACGTGCTCAGGCGGCTCCACCGCGTGTGTCGTCACTACGGCTCGTCGCCCCAGTTCGTCTCTGCCTCGGCGACGATCGCGAACCCGCAGGAGCTGGCCGAGCGGCTCGTGGGCCAGCCGGTGTCGCTCGTCACCGAGAACGGCGCCCCGTCGGGCGAGCGGGTCCTCATCTTCTACAATCCGCCCGTCGTCAACGCCGAGCTCGGGATCCGCCGCCCCTATCTCAAGGAGACCGCCCGGCTGGCCGCCCCGTTCCTGAAGCGCCGGGTCTCGACGATCGTCTTCGCGGGGAGCCGGCTGGCCCAGGAGGTCCTGCTCACCACCCTCAAGAGCGCGGTGGAACGGCCGCCGGCGCTCATGGACGTGATCCGCGGCTACCGCGGCGGCTACCTTCCCGGCCGGCGGCGCGAGGTCGAGCGCGGGCTGCGCGAGGGCGGGGTGCTGGGGGTCGTGGCGACCAACGCGCTCGAGCTCGGCATCGACATCGGGCACCTCGATCTCGCGGTCCTCGCGGGGTATCCCGGGACGATCGCCTCCACCTGGCAGCAGGCCGGCCGGGCGGGACGCCGGAGCGGGCTCAGCGCGGCGCTCCTGGTCGCCTCCTCGGCGCCGCTCGACCAGTTCATGGTCACGCACCCCGACTACTTTTTCGGCGCGTCGCCCGAGCACGGGCTGGTCAACCCGGACAACCCGTACATCCTCGTGAGTCACCTCAAGTGCGCCGCCTTCGAGCTGCCGTTCGTGGACGGGGAGCCGTTCGGCGACCAGGACGTCGGCGCCTACCTCCGGCTCCTCGGCGAGGAGGGGCTCCTGCACGCCACGGGAGGCCGCTGGCACTGGACGAGCGAGAGCTATCCCGCCGACCACCTCTCGCTCCGCGCGGTCAGCAGCGACAACTTCGTGGTGGTGGACACCACGCACCGGGAGATGGTGGACCGGCGCCTGACCAAGAAGCGCGAGGTCATCGCCGAGGTGGACTGGAAGAGCGCCTTCAGCATGATCTACCCCAAGGCGATCTACCTGATCGAGGGCGAGCAGTACGAGGTGCAGGAGCTCCGCTTCCGAGAGGACGAGGAGAAGGTCGCCTACGTCAAGCGGATCCAGGTCGACTACTTCACCGACGCCATCACGGCCAAAGGGGTCTGGGGGCTCGACCGCTTCCGCGAGGCGTCGGCCGGGGCGGCGCAGGTCACCCAGGGCGAGCTGCTCGTGGCCGAGCAGGTCGTGGGCTTCAAGAAGATCAAGTTCGACACCATGGAGAACGTCGGGTCGGGCGAAGTCGAGCTGCCGCAGCAGGAGATGCAGACGGCCGGGCTCTGGCTCACCCTCTCCCCGGAGGCGCTCGCCGCCGTCTCGTCGGATCGCGACGCGCTGGTGGACGGCTTGCGCGGTCTCAGCTACCTCGCCCACCACCTGGCGCCGCTCTTCCTCATGTGCGACGTGCGCGATCTCGGCTCGTGGCTCGGGGATGCGCCGCCCAGCGGCCCGACGGGCGCCGGCGCGCCCGCGGTCCTCACCGCCCAGGGGACCCGCACGCGCTTGCTGGCCGCCGAGCGCTTCGAGCCCACGGTCTACCTCTACGACAATCACCCCGGCGGGATCGGGCTCACGGAGCGACTGTTCGAGATCCTCCCGTCGGTCCTCGCCCGCGCGCGCGACCTCCTGGCTGCGTGTCCGTGCCGGGCCGGCTGCCCGTCCTGCGTGGGCCCGGTCAACGAGGTGGGCCGCCAGGCGAAGCCGGTCGCCGCGAGCCTGGTGGATCGCCTCCTCGGCTAGCCGCGAGCGTCAGTGATCGGGTCCGCCGCCCCGACCGAGCTGGCGCGACTCCGGGCCCTGCTCCGCCGGCTCGAGACCGGAGCGCCGGCACCCCGCCGCTCCGCCTCCCCGCCCGGGCCGGCCCTCGCGCTGGATCGCGTCGAGACGCCGTACGGCGCGGCCTTCCGGCGGGTCGAGGAGATCGTCCTGCCGGCCTCGCTCGGCGCGTCCAGGCCGGACGGCGAGGGCACGGTCTACCTGGACACCGAGACGACGGGACTCGCCGGCGGGACCGGGACGTACGTGTTCCTGGTGGGTCTCGCCGCCTGGACGGGGAACGGCCTGCGGGTGACGCAGTACTTCCTCGGCGACCTCGCGGCGGAGGCGGCGTTCCTGGCCGCGGTGCGCGAGGGGCTGGCCGGGACCCGGCAGCTCGTCACGTTCAACGGCCGCACCTTCGACCTGCCGCTCCTCGAGACGCGCTACCTCCTCACGCGCGCCCCCTGGTGGGGGGGCGACGTGGCGCACCTCGACCTCTA
This sequence comes from Candidatus Rokuibacteriota bacterium, assembly GCA_044866005.1. GTDB lineage: Bacteria > Methylomirabilota > Methylomirabilia > Rokubacteriales > DASRDR01 > JBIOTN01. The sequence continues at coordinate 7,369 of JBIOTN010000033.1, forward strand.
CCCGATGGCGCGGGCGCTCTGGCGCGCGCGTGTGGCGGACTGCCGGCTGACGACGCTCGAGGCCGCCGTGCTCGACCTCGATCGCGGGGACGATCTGCCGGGCGCGGAGATGCCGCGGCTGTACTTCCGTTACCTGCGCTGTCGCGACGTGAGCCCGCTTCCGCGCATCTTCGCGCACAATCGCTGGGACCTCCTCGCCCTGGCGGCCCTGGCCACGCGCGCCGAGGCGCTGCTCGCGGGTCCCGACCCCCGCCACCACCCCCTGGAGTGGCTGGGCGCGGCGCGGTGGCTCGAGCGCCGCGACCGCGAACGGAGCGTCGCGTTCTACGAGGCGGTCCTCGGGGCGGCGCTCCCCTCGGCGACGCGGACACGGGTGGCCTGGCGGCTGGGCCGGCTCTGGCGGCGGGCCGGGCGCCTGGGCGAGGCGCTCGCGCTCTGGCGTGACGTGGTGGCGGAGGACGACGCGGCGCCGCTCGGGCTGCTCGTCGATCTCGCCAAGCTCTGCGAGCACCACGCCCACGACCCTGCGGCGGCCCTCGCCCTGACTGACCGCGCCCTCGCGCGGGCTGCGTTCGAGACTCCCGAGGAGATTCGCGTCGTGGTCCTCGACGCCCTCCGCCACCGGGCGCGTCGCCTGGCGCGGCGGCTCGGGCTCCGGCAGACGCCGGTGGCCTGATCCTCTCCCGCCGGGCGGGTGACCGCAGCGCGCCCGCCCACCGCGCCGGCGCGCGCAGCGGAGTCCCAGACCGCCCGCCGCCCAGCCGCTCAGCCCGCGTCGGCGCGGGGGAAGGCGACCACGTGGGCCGGATTCGCCACGATCCGCACGCGGGTCCCCACGGGGTGGATCGTCGTCGAGGGCTGGACCGAGTGGACGCGTGCGCCCGACGGGAGCCTCAGCCGGTAGAGGTGTTCCGACCCGTGGAACTGGCGGCCGACGATCATCACGTCGCCCGCCTCGTGCGGGACGAAGTCGATGTCGTCCGGCCGGACCATGATGTCGACCGGCGTCCCGGGCCGGTACGCGCCGGGATTCTGGAAGGTGCCGATCTCCGACACGATTCCCCGGGGCTCCACGATGCAGCAGAGGAAGTCCGCCTCGCCCACGAACTCGGCGACGAACCGCGTGGCGGGGTGGTGGTAGACCTCGTACGGCACGTCGATCTGTTCGAGGCGCCCGGCGCGCAGGACCCCCACGCGATCGGCGAGCGTGAAGGCCTCCTGCTGGTCGTGGGTCACGAAGACGGCCGTGGTGCCGGTGGTCCGGAGGATCGTCTGGATCTCCTCCCGCATCACGGCGCGCAGGTCGGCGTCGAGGTTGGAGAAGGGCTCGTCGAGCAGGATGAGGACCGGCGCGGGGGCGAGGGCTCGCGCCAGCGCCACGCGCTGTTGCTGGCCGCCGGAGAGCTCGTGGGGAAAGCGCTGGCCCAGGGCGGCGAGGCCGACGAGGTCGAGGACCTCGGCCACCCGGCGGGCGCGTACCGGGCGCTCGAGCCGCGCGAGGCCGAAGCCGACGTTCCGCGCCACGGTCAGGTGCGGGAAGAGGGCGTAGTCCTGGAACACGACGCCGATGCCTCGGGCCTCGGGCGGCAGGACCCGGGCCGGGTCCGAGACGCGCCGGCCGCGGATCTCCACGCTTCCCCGATCCGGCACCTCGAACCCCGCGATGAGGCGGAGCGTCGTCGTCTTGCCGCAACCCGAGGGGCCCAGCAGCGCCAGAATCTCGCCGGCCTCGACGGTCAGCGACAGGGCGTCGACGGCCGGCGGGTCCCGGCGCCCGAATCGCTTGGTGACGTCGTGAAGGCGAAGGAGCGTCACGGTCGTCCCGCGGGGAGGGCTGGCGCCCCGCTGCCGAGGCGGCACGGCGCGACCGGCCGGCCATGTCCGATCGTCGCCGAGACCCCTCTCGCGGAGCACCGAACGTGATATTTTAGGCTTGACACATGTACCCTATTAGGGAACCCTAACAAAGCCGGCCGCAGCGGGCGCCATTGTAGCGCCGCGGCGCGGCCGACGCAAATGGCCCGGGCCGCGAGGGAAAACGGCCCAGGAGGATGATCGATGCTCACGCGCATGCTGTCCGGACGACCGACCGTCGTGCTGCTGGCGACGCTGTGCGCGCTGTTCGGCCTGCCTGCTCATCAGGCGGGCGCCCAGCCCGCCGAGGTCGTCGTCTATTCGGCCCGCATCGAGCAGTTCATCAAGCCGATGTTCGATGCGTTCACCCGCCAGACGGGCATCATGGTGAAGTCCTTCAGCGCGAGCGAAGCCGAGTTGTTCGAGCGCCTCAAGGCGGAGGGGCCGGGCACGCCCGCGGACGTGCTCATGACCGTGGATGTCGGCAACCTGTGGCTGGCCCAGCAGGCGGGCCTCCTCCAGGGGTTCCCGTCGGCGATCGTCGAGAAGAGCATTCCCGCCCATCTCCGGGCGAGGAACAACGAGTGGGTCGGGCTCTCGGTCCGTGCGCGCACCATCGCCTACAGCACCGAGCGGGTCAGGTCCGAGGAGCTGTCCACCTACGAAGCCCTCGGAAATCCGCGGTGGCGTGGCCGGCTCTGCCTGCGCACCTCGGCGAAGGTCTACAACCAGTCGATGGTGGCGACCATGATCAAGACGCTCGGCGAGCGGCGGACCGAGGAGGTGCTCAGGGCCTGGATGGCCCACGAGCCGCGCATCTTCTCGAGCGACACCAAGCTCCTCGAGGCCATCGCGGCCGGTCAGTGCGACGTCGGCCTGGTGAACACATACTACCTGGCGCAGCTCACGGCCAAGGACGCGGCGTTCCCGGTGGCGCTCTTCTGGCCGAACCAGCAGGACCGTGGCGTCCACGTCAACATCTCGGGAGCCGGTGTGACGCGGCACGCGAAGCACCGCGAGAGCGCGATCAAGCTGATCGAGTTCCTGAGCTCCCCGGAGGCCCAGAACCTCTATGCCGACGTCAACTACGAGTACCCGGCCAACCCGTCGGTGAGGCCGAGCGCCCTGCTCGCCGCCTGGGGGACGTTCAAGGCGGATCGGGTCGACGTGGCGGCCGCCGGGGAGCTGCAGGCCGCCGCGGTCAGGCTGATGGACCGCGTGGGGTGGAGGTAACGCCGCTCGTCTGGCTCCCATGAGCCGGGCCGCGCCGAACGGCTCCACCACCTGGCCGCGCGCCGTCCGCCCGGCCCGCGATGGCTGGCCGGCGGCGGCGGGCGCCGTGGCGCTCGTCGTCGCGACCCCCGTCCTGTTCGTGTGCGCCTCCCTGGCGGCGCCGAGCGTCGACGTCTGGCGCCACCTCTGGGCCACCCAGCTCCCGGGCCTGGTGGGAAACACCCTCGCCCTGATCGCCGGCGTCGGCGCCGGGGTCGCCCTCCTGGGCACCGGCCTGGCGTGGCTCGTCACCACGTACCGGTTCCCGGGCTGCGGCGCCTTCGAGTGGCTCCTGATCCTGCCGCTCGCCATGCCGGCGTACGTGATCGGCTTCGTGTTCCTCGCGGTCTTCGACTTCGCGGGGCCGGTGCAGCGCGGGCTTCGTGCCCTGCTGGGGGGCCGGCCCTGGTTTCCGGACGTCGCCTCCTACGGCGGCGTCGTCCTGGTCATGACGCTCGTCCTCTATCCCTACGTGTACATGCTTGCCCGTGCCGCCTTCCTCGAGCGCTCGGAGGCGGCGGTCGAAGCGGCGCGGGCTCTCGGCCTCTCCCGGCGGGCCGTCTTCTGGCGCGTGGCGCTCCCGCTCGCGCGACCGGCGATCGTGGCGGGGCTGACGCTGGCGCTGATGGAGGCCCTGGCCGATTTCGGCACCGTGGCCATCTTCAACTACCCGACCTTCACGGTCGCGATCTACCGCGTCTGGTTCGGGCTGTTCGACCGGCACGCGGCCACCGAGCTGGCCAGCCTGCTGGTGCTCGTGACCCTGACGCTCTACGTCGCCGAGCGCGGCCTCCGTGGTCGCGCGCGCTTCGATCCCCGCGGCGGGAGCCCCCGCGCGACCGCCCGCACCACGCTGACCGGATGGCGCGCCTGGGCGGCCACCGGGCTCGCCGCCCTCGTCGTCGGGGCGGCGTTCGTCCTGCCGGTCGTCCGGCTCCTGACCTGGATTCCGCACGGCGGGGGCTGGGATCCCCGCTACGCGCGCTTCTTGGCGAACACCGTGGCGCTGGCGGCGGCGGCCGCGGTGATCGTCGTCGGCGCGGCGCTCGTCGTGGCCTACGGCGTGCGGCAGAGCGGTCGGCCGAGCGTGACGCTCTTCGCGCGCATCGCGAGCCTGGGCTACGCCGTGCCGGGGTCGGTCATCGCGGTGGGGATCCTGTCCCTGGTGGCCGGGCTGGACCGCGCGCTCAGCGGCCTGCTCGCCGGGGCGCTCGGCCGGCCGGCCCGCCTGCTCGTCACCGGATCGCTGGTCGGGCTCGTCTTCGCGTACACGGTGCGGTTCCTGGCCGTCGGCTACCAGGCCGTCGAATCGAGCCTCGTCCGGATCACGCCGAGCATGGACATGGCCGCACGCTCACTGGGCGACACACCTTCCGGCGTCCTCCGGCGGGTCCATCTGCCGCTCCTCCGCCGCGGGCTCTTCACCGCCGGGCTCCTCGTGTTCGTGGACGTGATGAAGGAGATGCCGGCGACGCTGTTGCTGCGCCCCCTCGACTACGAGACGCTGGCCGTGCGGGTCTGGCAGTTCACCTCGGAGTCCCTGTGGGAGGCGGCCGCGCTGCCGGCGCTCACGATCGTGGCGGCGGGCATCCTCCCGGTCGTCGTCCTCGTCCGCAGCAGCGGACGGCCGCGCCCCGGCCCCCGCTGAGAGGCTGTCGGCCTCGGGGCCCCGCGGACTCAGCCCCCCAGCACGTCAGGATTGACCGGGTTCGGGGGGCGCTGGCCGCCCAGGACGGCGAGACAGTTCTCGACCGCCATCATCGCCATCTTGGTCCGCGTCTCCCGGGAGGCCGAGGCGACGTGGGGGGCGAGGACGGCGTTCCGGCATTCCAGGAGTCCCGGGTCGACCTTCGGCTCTTCCTCGTAAACGTCGAGCCCCGCCCCGGCGATCCAGCCTTCCTTCAGCGCGCGGACGAGCGCCGCCTCGTGGACGACCGGACCTCGCGCGGCGTTGATGAGGTAGGCGGTCTGCTTCATCCGGCGAAGCTCCGGCTCGCCGATGTAGTGCCGGGTCTCGGGTAGCAGGGGGACGTGCAGGGTGACGAAGTCGGCCTCCCGGAGCACCTCCTCCTTCTCCCGGTAGGTGAGCCCCAGCTCCTGCTCGGCGGCCTGGTCCCGGATCGCGTCGTGGTAGAGGAGCCGCATCGAGAAGCCGCGGGCGCGGCGGGCCACCGCCTTGCCGATCCGCCCGAGTCCGCAGATGCCGAGCGTCTTGCCGAACACGTCGCTGCCGAGGAGCAGCATGAGCCCCCACTCGGTGAACTTGCCCGCCCGCGTGTAGGCGTCGGCCTCCACGACGCGCCGCGCCGTCGCCATGAGGAGCGTCCAGGCGAAGTCCGCGGTGGTCTCGGTCAGGACCCCGGGCGTGTTCGTCACGACGATCTTCCGCCGGCTCGCCGCGGCCACGTCGATGTTGTCGTAGCCCACGGCGACGTTGGCGACCACCCGGAGCCGCGGCGCCTGGGCCAGCAGGGCATCGTCGACCGTGTCGGTGAGCAGGCAGACGAGCCCCTCCACGTCCCGGACCTGCGCGGCCAGCTCGGCGCGGCTGAGCCGCCGGTCCTCCGGGTTGGCGCGCACGGTCGCCCGGGCCCCTGCCCGGTCGAGCGCCTCGCGGGGAAGCGGTCGCGAGATGAAGATGGTTCCCGGCATGTCGGGACCTCCCCTCCGCCCTCACCCCCCCGAGCGGGCCCGGAACGCTCCCTCGGGGTCGGGCCGGTGTATGTTCGGTAACGTCCTGTATATATTACCTGATCTCCCAGGACCGCCCCGGAGCTCGCGATGCCCGGGGGGAAGGAAGTTTCCAATTGACGGGCGGCTGGGGCGCCGCTATATTAGCACTCGCCCCAATGGAGTGCTAATAACGAGTATGGGGTCGGCGATCCTCGCCCGACCCACCGCCGCACCCGCGGATGACCCGCTAACGAAGGAGGGACTGGCACTATGGCGACCGCCACGAAGACCAAGTTTCGCCCGCTGCACGACCGCATCCTCGTCAAACGGATGGAAGAGGAAGAGGAGCGGCGAGGCGGCATCATCATTCCCGACACCGCGAAGGAGAAGCCCCAGCAGGGCAAGGTCGTCGCCGTCGGCACCGGCAAGGTGACCGAGGACGGCAAGAAGCTCGCGCTCGACGTCAAGGCGGGCGACCGCATCCTGTTCGGCAAGTACTCCGGCAACGAGGTCAAGATCGACGACGAAGAGTATCTCATTCTCCGCGAGGAGGACGTGCTCGGGATTCTCGACTAACCGGCTGGCCGCGCAGCCAGTCTAGCGCAATCGCCGACAAGGAGGAACGTGTCCATGCCCAAGCAGCTCATGTTCGATCAGGAGGCCCGCGCCGCGCTCCTGCGCGGGGTCAACATCATGGCCGCGGCCGTCAAGGCCACGCTCGGCCCCAAGGGCCGGAACGTCGTCATCGACAAGAAGTTCGGCAGCCCCACCATCACCAAGGACGGCGTCACCGTCGCGAAGGAGATCGAGCTCAAGGAGCCCTACGAGGACATGGGGGCCCAGATGCTCAAGGAAGTGGCCTCCAAGACCTCGGACGTGGCCGGTGACGGCACGACGACGGCCACGGTGCTCGCCCAGGCGATCTTCCGCGAGGGGCTGAAGAACGTGACCGCCGGCGCCAACCCCATGGGGCTCAAGCGGGGGGTCGAGCAGGCGGTGGAGAAGGTGGTCGAGGAGCTCAAGAAGTTGTCCAAGACCACCAAGGACAAGAAGGAGATCGCCCAGGTCGCCTCGATCGCCGCGAACAACGACAAGACCATCGGCAGCCTCATCGCCGAAGCCATGGAGAAGGTCGGCAAGGACGGCGTCATCACGGTGGAAGAGGCCAAGGCGATGGAGACCACCCTCGAGGTCGTCGAGGGGATGCAGTTCGACCGGGGCTACCTCTCCCCCTACTTCGTGACCGACCCGGAGCGGATGGAGGCCGTCCTCGAGGACGCCCTCATCCTCATCCACGAGAAGAAGATCAGCGTGATGAAGGACATGCTGCCGTTGCTCGAGCAGGTGGCGCGCTCCGGCAAGCCGTTCCTCGTCATCGCCGAGGAGGTCGAGGGCGAGGCCCTCGCCACCCTGGTCGTCAACAAGCTCCGCGGCACGCTGGCCTGCTCCGCCGTGAAGGCGCCGGGCTTCGGTGACCGGCGGAAGGCCATGCTCCAGGACATCGCCACCCTGACGGGGGGCAAGGCCATCACCGAGGACCTCGGCATCAAGCTCGAGAACATCAAGCTCGAGGACCTCGGCCGCGCCAAGAAGGTCGTCGTGGACAAGGACAACACGACGATCGTGGAGGGCGCGGGGAACCCCAAGGAGATCGAAGGCCGCATCAAGCAGATCCGGGCGCAGATCGACGAGACGACGTCGGACTACGACCGGGAGAAGCTCCAGGAGCGGCTGGCGAAGCTCGCGGGCGGCGTCGCGGTCATCAAGGTGGGCGCGGCGACCGAGACCGAGATGAAGGAAAAGAAGGCGCGCGTCGAGGACGCGCTGAACGCGACCCGCGCGGCCGTCGAGGAGGGCATCGTGCCCGGCGGTGGCGTGGCGCTGCTGCGCGCCGCGAAGGCCCTCGACAACCTGAAGCTCTCCGGGGACGAGGCGACGGGCGCCGCGATCGTGAAGCGCGCGCTCGAGGAGCCGATCCGGCAGATCGTGGAGAACGCCGGGCTCGAAGGGTCCGTGGTGGTCGAGAAGGTGAAGGCGGCCTCGGCCGCGAGCCAGGGCTTCGACGCCGAGAACAACGAGTACGTGGACATGATGCAGGCGGGGATCATCGACCCGACCAAGGTGGAGCGCATCGCCCTGCAGAACGCGGCGTCCATCGCCTCGCTCCTGCTGACGACCGAGGCGCTCATCACCGACATCCCCGAGGAGGAGAAGAAGGGCGCGCCGCCCATGCCGCACGGCGGGGACTTCTAGCAACTTCGGAGGGGGCCACGACGGCCCCCT
>JBIOTN010000034.1:0-11076 GCA_044866005.1 Candidatus Rokuibacteriota bacterium
GCGGGCAGCGCGCAGAGCCCCTGGCAGACCTGCCGGAGCGCGTAGAGGATCAGGAGCCCCAGCATCGGCCGGACGCTCGGCCCGAAGACCGCGGAGGCCAGCAGGAAGACGCCGAGCAGGTCGATGATCCCCGAGGTGACGACGAGCAGGCGGTCGGCCCACCGCGGGTGGGCGAGCAGGAAGGCGTTGAGCGGCGCCGACAGCGCGTGGAGCCCGTCGCCGATCCGCCCCGCCGGGAAGGCGCGCCGCGCGATGAGGGACTGGGTCCAGAACCAGCCGCCCACGCCGGCCACGACGAGCAGGGCGCGGGCCGCCCGGAGCGGCAGCCCGCCCCCGGCGCGCGGGCCCGTCTCCGCGGCCGCCGCCGCGACCGCCCCGGCGAGGAGGAGCGTCCCGAGCGCCGCGCCGACCAGGACCGTGCCGAGCCGCTGCCGCCCTCGCGTCATGCGCGCCCTCCTCTCAGCGGGCGAGGTCGCGCTCCAGGCTACCGCGAGCGGCCAGCAGAACCAAGCCCGACGCGGCGAGGAGGATCCCCGCGGCCAGGACCGGCGCCTGGAGGCCGACGCGGTCGGAGACCAGGCCGATGAGCCAGGGCGAGGCCGCGTCGCCGAGCAGGTGGGTCCCCATCGTGGTCAGGGCGAAGCCCCGGCCCCGGAGGTCGGGCGGGAGGACGTTGGCCATGGCGGCGTTGAGCGGGCCGACGTTGACGAACAGGAGGAAGAGCGTGACGAAGAGGGCCGGCCAGAAGACCGCCGCCGACGGCGAGAGGACGGCCAGGAGCGTGAAGCCGAGCGACCCGAGGAGCCCCCAGCCGGAGATGGCGAACTGGGCCCCGCGGACCCGCCGCGCCAGCCGGTCGCCCAGCTGACCGCCGAGCAGGGTCCCGGCCAGGCCGGCGACGAAGAGCAAGCTGCCGAAGGTCGCCGCGGCCCGCCCGAGCGGGATGCCGCGCTCGCGGAGGAAGTAGGTCGGCATCCAGGTCGCCAGGCCGCCCATGGCGAAGGTGTAGATCACCTGCGCGGCGGCGTTGGCGGCGAAGCTCGGGCGCGCCAGCAGCGCGCGCGCCGAGGCGGCGAGCCCGAGCGGCGTGTGCGCCGAGGCCGGGTCGAAGGACCCACGCGGCGGCTCGCGCAGGAGCAGGAGCGAGAGCCCGAGCAGGGCGCCGGGGAGGCCGGCGACCAGGAAGGCGGCGCGCCAGCCGAAGCGCCCCCCGAGGGTGCCGCCGATCCCGTAGCCGAGCGCCGTGCCGACCGGGATGGCCGCGTAGAAGAGCGCCAGGGCGCGCCCCCGCCGCTCCGCCGGGTACAAGTCGGAGAGCAGCGAGGGGGTCACCACCGCGTAGCTCGCCTCGCCCACGCCGATCACGGCCCGCGCCAGGAGCAGCCAGGCGTAGCTCGGCGCCAGACCGGAGCCGACCGTGGCCAGGCTCCACAGGAGGACCCCGGCCGCGGCGAGCGGCAGGCGGGCGCGGCGGTCCCCGACCCAGCCCGCGACCGGCGAGACGAGGGCATACGTGAGGATGAAGATCGACTGGAGGAGTCCACCCTCCGCGTCGGAGAGCGCAAGGCTGCCCAGGAGGAGCGGGAGGCCCGCGGCGCCGACGTAGCGATCGGCGTAGTTGAGGACGTTGAGCCCGGTCAGGACGCCGAGGGCCGCCCGGCCCGAGCCGGCCCCGCCCGCCCGCGCGCCGGGCCCCACCGCCGCCGGGGCCGGGGGCCCCGTCATCGGCCCGCGTCCGGCCCGACCCGGACCGACTCGGGGACCAGGCCGGCCAGCGCCGCCAGCTCGTCCGCGAGCGCCCGCCGGCGCTCGCGCAGGCGGCGGTGGACGTCGCGGTCGCGGAGGAACCGGACGAGCGCGCGCGCCTCCCGCCCCACGTCGGCCAGCCGCTCGCGCCAGGCGACGGCGAAGAAGCCGGCCGGCAGGAGGAGCGCCGCGAACGCGGCGAGCGCGGCCGCGCCGCCGAGCCGCCAGGCGAGCCACCCCTCGGCGAGCCAGCAGAGGGGGTAGAGGACGAGCCCCAGGGCGATCTTGTCCGTGGCCTCGACGTCGAGCGTGGGGCGCATGGCGCGCACGCCGAGGCCGGTGAGCCGGTAGGGCAGCGCGTGGACCACGAGGCCCACGAGGGCGAGGGGGAGGCCGAGGAGGAGGGGCAGGCCTTCACGGACGGCATAGCCGAGGACGACGCTCGGCGGGTAGCCGCGGCCCGGCGGCGGCCCCGCGGCGCCGGCCCGCGCGAGCTCCTGCCCGTAGGCCTCGAGCCGGCGCCTCAGCGCGACGACCCGCTCCGGTGCCGTCTCGCAGAGGTACCGGTAGACCCGCATCCCCTGCTGGCCCCAGGCGACCCCGGCCGCCTCGTCTCGCGGCCCCGCGGCGGCGTCCTCTCGCCAGATCGTCTCGGCGAGCCGGACGAGGTGGAGGGTCTGCCAGTCGTCGGCCTCCACGATGAGGCGCCGGAGCGCCGCGGCGAGCCGCGCCGTCAGCGCGCGCACCGCGGCCTCGGGCTCCTGCCCGTAGCGCGCCACGCAGTCGGCGGTCTCGACGGGCGGCCCCACCAGCACCACGGCCCGCCCGGCGCGGAACGCGCCCGGCTCGTGGAAGACGAGGCCGACCGGGGTGAGCGTGACGCCGAGCCGCCCGTCGGGCCCGGCCTCGGCGGCGAGGAGGAGCCGGGCCGCCCCCGTCCGGAGCGGGAGGAGGACCGGCTGCTCGTGGCTCAGGCCCTCGGGAAAGATGAGGACGGCGCGGCCCGCGTGGAGCGCCGCCGTCGCGGTGCGGAACATGGCCTCGTTGCGGGCCGGGTCGGTGCCGCCCTCCTGGCGCCGGTGGACCGGGACGGCGCCCATCAGGTAGAGGAACGGCGCGACGATGGGGTGACGGAAGAGCGGCGCCTTCGCCAGCGGCAGGAGCCGCCGGGGGAGGGTCGCCAGCAGGAGCATGGGGTCCACGAGCGCGTTCTGGTGGTTGGCGGCGACGACGAGGGGGCCGGTGGCCGGCAGGTGGCCGAGCCCCACGACCTCGACCTCGCGGTAGAAGAGGCCGACCAGCAGCCGCACGAGGCGCCGGACGAGCCGGTAACCCATGGCGGGCGCCGCCGGGCGCCGCGGGCTCAGCCCGGCAGCCGGACCACGTGCCGGGCGGGCCCGAGGAGCATCCAGAGCCCGAGGCCGACCGAGAGGACGCCGGTCAGGAGGCGGAGCGACGGGGCGAGGCGGCTCGCGGGGGCGAGCCGCACCGCGAAGGGCACGGCGACCGCCGCGCTCACGAACCCCATGGCCAGCACGGAGCCCGCGCCGAAGAGCGCGATGAAGAGGAGCCCGAGTCCGATCGAGTCGAAGCGCGTGGCCACGAGGAGCAGGAGCGCCGCGCTCCCCGCCAGGCCGTGCGCCATGCCCACGAGGAACGTGGCCCGCCCCGACCGCTCGGGGTGCTCGTGGTCGTGCCCCGCTCCGGCCCCGTGGGCGTGGAAGTGGAGGTGCGAGGCCCCGCGGTGGGCGTGCGTGTGGACGTGGACGCGCTGGCGCCGGTACCCCCGCAGCACCCGGAGCCCCAGGGCGACCAGCACGCCCCCCACGAGCAGCTCGAAGCCCGCCTCGAGCCGCGCCGGCACCTGGAGGCGGAGCCCGAGCACGACCGCGCCCGCCGCCAGGAGCGCGGCCGTGTGGCCGAGCCCCCACACGACGCCGAGCCGCGCCGCCGCGCGCAGGCTGGAGACCCGGCTGGCCAGGGTGGAGACGGCGACGACGTGGTCGGCCTCGAGGGCGTGCGCCACGCCGAGGAGGAAGCCGAGGGCCAGGGCGGGAAGCGCCTCGAGCGTCATCCCGGGTGGCCCCCCAGCGCCGGCGTCGCCGCGGCCGGGAGCCGTCGCCTCAGGAGCCCGCGCAGGCTCCCGTAGATGCCGGCGGGGAGGAAGACGATGAAGAGCATCAGCAGCAGGCCGTAGATCGTCTCCGCCATGCCGATGAACCGGACGCCGAAGACGACGCGGAGGTACTCGCCGAGCGCGATCGTCAGCGCGGTGCCCACCGTCGGACCCAGCAAGGAGTACATGCCGCCCAGCACCACGGCGAAGACGATGCGGAGGGACACGCCGATACCGGAGAGCGTGTCCGGGTTGACGTAGGAGATGTACTGGGCGTAGGCCACGCCCCCGACCGCCGTCAGCGCGGCGGACAGCGCCGTGATCCCGAGCTTGAAGCGGGTGACGTGGACGCCGACCGAGGCCGCCGCGGTCTCGTCCTCGCCGATCGCCTCCATGGCCGAGCGGGCCATGCTGCGGTCGAGACGGGCCCAGACCTGGAGGCCGGCGAGCCAGAGGACGAGCCCCGCGTAGTAGAACACCCGCTTGTCGGCGAACTGGATCGCGGCGAGGCTGTCGGACGGCGCCGGCCGGAGCGAGAGCCCGAGGGAGCCCCCGGTCCAGTCCCGCTCGGCGATGATCAGGAGCCGGACGACCTCGCCGACGGCGAGCGTGACCAGCGCGAAGTAGTGGCCGACGACCTGGAAGCGCGAGCACGGGTACGCGACGACCAGGGCGAGCGCGACCGTGAGCGCCACCGCGAGCGCGCCGCCGAGCCAGGGGGTCAGCCCGTAGAAGTTCCACAGGAGCACGGTCGCGTACGCGCCGAGGCCGAGGAAGGCGCCGTGTCCGAGCGACACGAGCCCGAACCGGCCCATCAGGGACCAGGCGCCCCCGATGAAGGACCAGATGAAGATCTGGATGAGGACGTGGAGCGTGTAGTCCCGCAGGCCCCCCATCGGCAGGAATGGCACGACCGCGATCACGCCGACCAGCAGGAGTGCGACGGCGCGCCCCACGCTCATTCCCGTCGCGCCAGGATGCCGCCCGGACGGGCGAACATCATCACGATGAAGACGACGAAGGCGATCACGTATCCCATCTCCGTCGAGATCGTGACCCCTCCGATCGAGATGATCTCGCTCATGACGAACGAGGCGACGAAGGCGCCCACCATGTTCCCGAGCCCGCCGAGGACGCAGATCATGAACGTGAGCGGGCCGAACGCCGCGCCGAAGAACGGGTGGACGGAGTACTGGATGATGAGGAGCGCCGCGGCCAGCCCGGCCATCGCGCCACCCACGGCGGACGTGACCAGGTACACGCGCCCCGGCGCGGCCCCCATGAGCGCCGTCGCCTCGCGGTCCTGGGAGACGGCGCGGATGGCCGTGCCCATGTAGGTCCGCGTGAGGAAGAGGTAGAGGCCGGCCATCGCGAGGATCGAGAGCGCGAACGCGATGAGCCGGGCGAAGGACAGGAACATCCCCCCCACCTCGACGATGGGCAGGGTCAGGCGCACCGTCCGGTGGTCGGTCGTCCAGAGGAACGTCGCCAGCGACTGGAGGAAGAAGAGGAGGCCGCCGGTCGCCAGGAGCTGGTTGATGGGCGGGCTCCCCAGGATCGGCGCGATGACGAGCAGGTGGACGGCGAGCCCGAGGAGGGCGCCGACTCCCACCGAGGCGAGGCCGGCGAGCCAGATGGGCCAGCCCGCCCCCGTCACCAGGAAGTACACGGCGTACATGCAGATCATCACGAGGTCCACGTACGCGATCCAGACGATGTCGATCACGCCGAAGATGAGGTTGAGCCCGAGGGCGAGGAGCGCGAGGACACCGCCCAGCAGGAGGCCGTTGACGGCCGCCTCGGCGAGGAAGATCGGCTCGATCATGCTCGTGGCGCCATCGGCGTCAGATGCCGACGTAGGCCTTGCGGACGAAGTCCTGGTCCGAGAGCGCGTCGGCCCGGCCTTCCATCCGGATGCGGCCGACCTCCAGGAGGTACGCCCGGTCGACCAGCTTCAGCACCTGCCGGACGTTCTGCTCCACGACCAGTATGGTATAGCCTTCCTCGCGGACCTGGCGGACCAGCTCGAAGACGCGCAGGACCATCACCGGCGCGAGCCCGAGGGAGGGCTCGTCGAGGAGGATCAGCTTGGGCCGCGACATGAGGGCGCGGCCGATCGCGAGCATCTGCTGCTCGCCGCCGGACAGGCTGCCGGCCCGCTGGTGCCGGCGCTCGGCGAGGGCCGGGAACAGGCCGTAGACGCGCTCCAGGCTCTCCCCGTACGCCCGGCGGGCCCGCGGCAGGAACGCGCCCATCTTGAGGTTGTCCGCGACGGTGAGCCTGGGGAAGAGGCGGCGCCCTTCCGGGACGTGGGCGATCCCGCGGGCGACCATCTCGTGCGCCGGGCGGCGGCCGACGGACTCGCCCTCGAATGCGAGCGTGCCACGGCGGGGCGGGACGAGTCCCGAGATGACGCGCATGAGCGTGGTCTTCCCGGCGCCGTTGGGGCCGACGACGGCGACCGCCTCGCCGGCGGCGACCCGCAGGCTCTCGTCCCAGAGGGCCGTGAAGTGCCCGTACCCCGCCGTCACGCCCGCGAGCTCTAGCATGCGGCGCGATCGACCACGGGCTGGCCCGGGGGTGATGCCGCGACGGGTGCAGTCGCGCGGGTGGCCGTGGGCCGCTGTCGCGCGGGTGGCCGCGGGCGGCTGTCGCGCAGCCGCCGCGGGTGGCGCCGGCGCTGCCCCGCAGCCGGCCGGGCGAAGTGGGACCCCTTCGCGTTCCTGCCGCCGTTCAACGTACGGCGGCAGGGCGCGAACGGGTGACGGAGCCCGGCCGGACCGGGGCGAGCCGGCGACAGGACCCGCGGCGGCCTGATGACACGTCCCGATCCGGCAGCCCCGATCACGCCAGCACGACCCGCTCGCCGAGGTAGGCCTCGACGACGCGGGCGTCCTCGGCGACCGCGTGGGGCGGCCCCTCGGCGATCTTCTCCCCGTGGTCGAGGACGACGACGCGGTCGACGACCCGCATGAGCATCGCCATGATGTGCTCGACCCAGACGACGGTGACCTTCAGCTCCCGCCGGATGCGCCGGAGCATCTCGGCGGCCGCCACCATCTCGCCGGGATCGAGCCCGCCCAGGCTCTCGTCGGCCAGCAAGAGGGCCGGCCCCGTGGCCAGCGCGCGCGCCAGCTCGAGCTTCTTGAGCCCGGCCGCGCCCAGCAGCGCCGGGGACGCGGCGTCGTCGGTCGGCAGGCCGACGAGCGCCAGCACCTCCCGCGCGCGCGCCCGCGCCGCCGCCTCCGTGGTGCGCCGGCTCGTCCCGAAGTGCGCGGCGACGGCCACGTTCTCGAGGACGGAGAGCTTGCGGAAGGGCCGGGGAATCTGGAAGGTCCGCGCGATCCCGCGGTGACAGATCGCATCGGGCGTCAACCCCGCGATCTCCTCGCCGCGGAAGCGGATCGAGCCGGCGGTCGGCCGCATGGCCCCCGAGACGCAGTTGAAGAGCGTGGTCTTGCCCGAGCCGTTCGGGCCGATGAGCCCCAGGATCTCGCCTTCCTGGACCTCGAAGGAGACGCCGTTGAGCGCCGTGAATCCGCCGAAGCGCTTGGTGAGCCCGGTGACCGTCAGCATGCGCGCCGCGCCCCAGCGTCATCGCCCGAGCGCGGGCGTTGCCCGCGGCCCACCCTCCCAGGCCCACCCTCCCGACCCTTTGAGGTGGGGCGAGGCACCGGAGAGGGGCGTCGAGGCCCCGAAGGTCTCAGCGCGCCCCGAAGGGCGAGGAGGCGGGCAGCGGGAGCGTGGGCGGCACCGTCTCCACGGTCTTGGGATAGACGTGCTTGAACACGCCCTCCTGGACCTGGTAGACCGCCGCGATCGCCCGCTCGTTCTGCCCCGCCATGGAATGCCCCGGGGGGAAGAACTTGACGCCGTAGCCCTGCATCGTCCCGCCCTCGGGAATGTCGGTCTCGCGCGCGGCCTTGGCCAGCGACTCCGGGCTCCAGTCCCCGTACTTCTGGATCGCCCGCGGGAGCACGTCGTTGAAGAGCACCCACATGTTGTTGAAGCCCATCGACACGTGGGGGGCGATCGCCTCGGTCCGGACCGTCGGGTCGTAGAGCTTCTTGTAGCGGGTGACCATCTCCGCGGTGAGCTCGGCGACGCCGGGCTTGAGCCGGGTCGGCGACACGAGCTGGGAGGCGGGGGGATCCACCGTGTGGAAGCCTTCGATCTCGTTGCCGAACGCCTCCTTCAGCTTGTCGAGCTGGCTGTGGCCGGCGCCGTGTCCGATGTAGGCGCGGACCCGCAGCCCCTGCTCCTTGGCCTGGCGCAGGAACAGGGCGATGTCGGGGTTGTACCCGGTGTGGTAGAGCACGTCCGGGCGGGCCGCGCGCAGCTTGGTGACGAGCGAGGAGAGGTCCGGGGCGCTCGCGGAATACCCCTCCTTGAGGACGATCTGCATGCCGACCTTCTTGGCTTCCGCGTCGTTCGACGTCGCGACGCCGGTCCCGTACGGGCCGTCCTCGTAGATGATCGCGACCCGCAACTCCTTCGGGTCTTTCTTCAGGCGCTCCCGCGAGTACCCCGCGATGTACTGCACGGAGGCCTGGCCGAAGAGCCCGCTGTTCGTCTGGGGGCGGAAGACGTACTGGAGGTTCCGGTCCTTGACCACCGCATCGGCGATCGCCGTGGTGATCCAGAGGAAGCGCTTCTGCCTGTCCACCTTCTCCGCCAGCGGGACCGCGTGGGCACTCGAGTAGATGCCGGCGAGGATGTCCACCTTCTCCACGTTGAGCAACCGCTCGGCCTCGTTGATCGCCGCCTCCGCCTTCGATTGGCTGTCGCCGTCGACCTGCACGATCTTGTACTTGCCGAGGACGCCGCCCCGCTCGTTCATGTAGTCGATCATCATCTTCGCGCCGCGCCAGCAGTTGAGGGAGCCGGCGGCCGAGAAGGGGCCGGTGTGGTCGTACAGGACGCCGACCTTGATCGTCTGGCCCTGCGCGTCGGCGGACCAGCCCGGGGCCAGGGCCCACGCGACGCCTCCGGCGAGGACGAGCGCCAGCACGAACCGGAGTGGCTTCATCGTGCCTCCTTGGCGGGAAGAGTGTCTGTTACGCTAGCATGGGCCGATCGGCCCGTCCACCGCGTCCCCGGCCGACGGGCGTCCCATCCCGGCGTCCTGCATCACGGCCGGGACGCGCTCGGCGGCCCACGGCCTCGCGGCGGTCCCGTCCTCCGGAGGCCTCGTCTTGTCGCCACGTGCGCGTGACGCGTGCCTCGCCGCAAAGCTTGCTATCATAGGGCGCTCCCGCGGGGGGCGCTCCCGCGGGGGGCGCCCCCCGCGGGGGGCCGCGGACCCATCCGGTGAAAGGCGACGTCCCATCGGCGCGACGACCGAGCCCCTCGGCCCCCCCAGCCCCGAGGACCTCGCTCGACTCGCGGCGCATGCGCTGGCGCTCGTGCCGGAGAGCGCGCCGGGCGGGACGCTGATCGGGCTCGGCTCGGGACGGGCCGCCGCCGCCTTCGTCCGCGCCCTCGGCGCGCGGGTCCGTCAGGGGCTCGCGGTCCGGGGCGTGCCGACGTCCGAGCCGACCGCCGCGCTGGCCCGCGCGGAGGGGATCCCGCTCGTCCCGCTGGACCGCACGCCGCTCGAGCTGACGGTGGACGGCGCGGACGAGGTCGACCCCGAGCTGAACCTGATCAAGGGATACGGGGGCGCCCTCGTCCGCGAGCGCATCGTCGCGGCGGCCTCGCGGCGCCAGGTGATCCTCGTCACGGCGGACAAGCTCGTCCCGCGGCTCGGCAGTCGGGGGCGACTGCCGGTCGAGGTGATCCCCTTCGCCCGCGCCTTCTGCGAAGAGCGGCTCGAGGCGCTGGGGTGCCGGCCCCGCCTGCGCGAGGCCGAGGGCCGGCCCGTCACCACCGACAGCGGGCACGTGATCCTCGACTGCGCCCTCGTGCCGCCGGACGACCCGGCCGCGCTCGACCGCGAGATCCGCCGGATTCCGGGGGTCGTGGACACCGGCTTCTTCCTCGGCACCGCCGAGACCGTCCTGGTCGCGGAGGCGGGGACCGTGCGCGTGCTCCGCCCCGCGCGCGGCCGCCCCTGAGGCCGGCCCGTGAGGGTGGTACCCTGAGACGGCGGCAGCGCCGGCCGGCGCCCGCGTGGAGGACCGACTGATGGAGATCGGGTTCGTGGGACTCGGACGGATGGGCATGAACATGGTGACGCGACTCCTGCGGGACCGCCACCGGGTCGTCGCCTTCGACCGCTCGGCCGACAAGGCGCGAGAGGCCGAGGGCCACGGGGCGCGCGCGGCCAAGACGCTCGCCGACCTGGTGGCGCAGCTCACCGCGCCGCGGGCCGTCTGGGTGATGGTGCCGGCCGGGGCTCCGACCGAGGAGACCATCGGGACCCTCGCGAAGCTCCTCGCCCGGGACGACGTCGTCATCGACGGCGGGAACACGAACTTTCACGACGACGCCCGCCGGGCCGACGAGCTCGGGCGGGCCGGGCTCCACTACCTCGACGTCGGCACGAGCGGCGGGATCTGGGGGCTCACCGTCGGCTACTGTCTCATGATCGGGGGCGAGGAGCCGATCTTCCGCCGGCTCGAGCCGATCTTCCGGACGCTCGCGCCGGAGAACGGTTACGGCTACATGGGCGGCCACGGGGCCGGCCACTACGTCAAGATGATCCACAACGGGATCGAGTACGGGATGATGCAGGCCTATGCCGAAGGGTTCGAGCTCCTGCACAAGAGCCCGTTCGGCCTCGAGCTGCCGGCGATCGCGAAGCTCTGGATGCAGGGGAGCGTCGTGCGCTCCTGGCTGCTCGAGCTCGCCGCGACGGCGCTCGAGCAGGACCCGCGGCTGGAGAAGATCAAGGGGTGGGTCGAGGACTCGGGCGAGGGGCGCTGGACCGTGCTCGATGCCATCGACCGCGACGTGCCGCTCTGGACCATCACGGCGTCGCTCTTCGCCCGCTTCCGGTCGCGCGAGGCCGACCCGTTCGCCGACCGGGTGCTGGCCGCGCTCCGCAACGCCTTCGGCGGGCATGCCGTCCAGCGCCGCGAGTGAGCGGTTCCGGGCCGATCCCCGTCGCATCCTGGCGTCCTCGGGCCTCGGCCCGGGACCAGGACACTCAGCTGCGAAGGTCCCTGGCGTAGGGTCCGCCACCGGTGAGCGACCGCCGGATCCTGGTGCTCGAGGACGCCGAGGCGGTCGCGCGCGCCGCGGCGGAGCGCGTCGTCGCGCGGGTCCAGGAC
>JBIOTN010000035.1:0-11327 GCA_044866005.1 Candidatus Rokuibacteriota bacterium
TCCCGGCGAGCGAGACCAGGTTGTCGTCGTAGAGGCAGGTGAGCCGGCCGAGCCCGAGATGCCCGGCGAGCGAGACCGCCTCGGCCGCGACGCCCTCCATGAGATCGCCGTCGGAGCAGAGCACGTACGTCCGGTGGTCCACGATCGTGTGGCCGGGCCGGTTGAAGCGTGCCCCGAGATGGCGCTCGGCGATCGCCATGCCGACGGCGTTCGCGATCCCCTGGCCGAGCGGTCCGGTCGTCGCCTCCACGCCCGGTGTCACGTGATACTCCGGGTGGCCCGGCGTGCGCGAGCCCCACTGCCGGAAGCACTGGAGCTCCGCGAGCGGGAGGTCGTAACCCGTGAGGTGGAGGAGCGCGTAAAGCAGCATCGAGCCGTGACCGGCCGAGAGGACGAACCGGTCACGGTCCGGCCATCCGGGGTCGGCGGGGTTGTGCCGGAGGAAGCGCGTCCACAGGACGTAGGCCGCGGGCGCCGCGCCCATCGGGAGCCCCGGATGCCCCGATTTCGCCTTCTGGACGGCGTCGGCCGCCAGGAAGCGGATCGTGTTGACGCACAAGCTGTCGAGCTCGGGCCCTGTCATGCCGAGACTCTCCTGTCCGCGTCGGCCCGGCCGAGCCGCGCGCGGCTCTCGTAGAACGGGATCAGCGCGTCGTAGAGGTGGCGGTGCCGCGCCAGACCCGCACGGTACCGCGCGTGGCGTCCCGGATCCGGCAGGACGGGCGGGTCGAGGCCGGCCGGCGCGGCGTCGATGGACGGCAGGACGCCCAGCGCTTCGAGCCCGAGCAGCGCGGCGCCGCGACTGGAGGCCTCGCGCTCGCTCGAGGGTCGGATCGGCACGCCGAGGACGTCGGCCATGATCTGGGTCCAGGCCGGCGAGGCCGCGAGCGCCCCGCCGGTCGCGACGACCTCGCCCGCCCCCGGGCACGCCTCCCGCAGGGGCCCGTAGATCAGGGCGAAGCGGTACGCGACGGTCTCGAGCGCGGCCCGCACGATGTCGATCGGGCGCGTGGCGAGCGAGAGGCCGGCGATGGCGGCCCGCGCCGTCGCGACCCAGCCCGGGCTCCGCTCGCCGGCGAGGAACGGCAACAGCGTGAGCCCGTGCGCGTCCGGCGTCATCGTCGCGACCTCGCGCTCGATCTCGTCCGGGTCGCCGAGCGCGAGCACGTCGCGGAGCCAGGCGTAGAGGTTCCCACCGTTCGACAGCGCGCCGCCGAGGAGCACCCGCCGCCGGTCCACCCGGTAGCACCAGAGCCCGCGCGGCACCGTGACGGTCTCCGTCGCCCAGGCCACCCGCATCGCGCCCGAGGTCCCGACCATCAGCGCCGCCCGGTCGGGCGCGATGCAGCCGGCGCCGACGTTGGAGCAGGCGCCGTCCCCGAGCGCCGGGAGCCACGGCACGCGGGCCAGCGCCGGCCAGCGACGCGCGAACTCGCCGCGCAGGCCCCCGAAGGGCGCGTCGAGGTCCGCCAGCGGCGCGAGCGCGTCGGGCGAGAGCTCGAGCGCGCCGAGGACGGGCTCGTCCCAGCATTGCGCGTGCTGGTCGAAGAGGCCGGTGGCCGAGGCCATGGAGATGCTGCAGCGCGTGTCCCCGAAGAGTCGGAGGTGGAGGTACTCGCCGAACGACATGAAGCGGCGGACGCGCGCGAACGCGCCTGGGTCCGCCATCCGGAGCCAGAGGAGGCGCGCGGGGAGGTAGGAGGTGTGGAGGACGCAGCCCGTGCGCGCGTGGTACGCCTTCTCGTCGAGCCGTCCCCGCAAGAGCTCGACGGCGTGGGCGCTCCGGGTGTCCGCCCAGGAGTAAAGCGGCGTCCCGGCGCGGTCGTCGGGCCCGACGCCGAGGACCGTGTGCCAGAAGGTGGACACGGCGACCGCGCCGACGCGCTGAGCCGCCGGGCGGACGTCGGCGAGCAGGCCGTCGAGCGCCTCGGCGACGAGCGCGAGAAGCTGCTCGGGGTCCACCTCGACGCCGCCGTCCGGCGTCGTGGTCGGCTCGTAGTCGCGCTGATGGGCGCGTGAGACCGCGTGGCCGCGACCATCGAAGCAGAGCGCGCGGACCGACGAGGAGCCGACGTCGAGCGTGAGGATGAGCGGGGACTCCGGCGGGCGGTCGGGCGGCATCCCGCCTCATCCTAGCAGGGCGGTCAGGGAAACACTAGTGCGCGGCCGATGAACTTCGCCTGGCGTCGTCCTCGGTCGTCGGCGGACCTCGACGCCTGCGGCATACGCCTGCGTCCTGGCCAGGCTCGTTCCTCGGCCCCGCATCCAGGGCGAACCGTGGGCGGTCCGAACCAGTACAATAAGAGACGCAGGAGCGACCGGCATGCCCACCCGCGTAGACCTCGAGGCGCTCGTGCGCGCCGCCGGCGACGCCATCGTCGTGGCCGACCCGGAGGGGCTCGTCCGCCTCTGGAACCCGGCTGCGGAGCGGATCTTCGGCTTCACGGCGGAGGAGATGCTGGGCCGCTCGCTCGACCTCATCATCCCGGAGCGCTTTCGCGCGCGGCACTGGGCGGGCTACCGCGAGGTGATGCGCAGCGGGCAGACCCGCTACGGAACCCAGCTCTTGCGCGTCCCGGCCGCCCGGAAGGACGGCCAGCGGATCTCCATCGCCTTCACGGTCGCGCTCATCATGGGCGCCGACGGCCAGGTGAGCGGGATCGCCGCCTTCGTCCGCGACGAGACGGCGCGCTGGGACGAGGAACAGAAGCTCCGCCGCCGGATCGCCGAGCTCGAAGGACGCCGCGCGCCGGCCTGAGGGCGACCCTGGTGGGCGCCTTCCGGTTCGAGATCGGCCAGCGGGTCCGTGTCGTGACCCACCCCGCCCGGCCCGTCGGCACGGTCGTCGCGCGCTGGACCGCCGCCGAGATGGCCGACGTCCACGGCGAGAACGTCTACGCGGTGAGCGTCTTCGTCACGAAGCAGCGGGAGTCGAGCCTCGAACCCGTGGACGAGGGGCCGGCACGGTCGGAGGCGTCGTCGGGCCGGCGGCTCATCGAGCTGGACGGCGAGTAGGGGCGGAGGGGCGGCTCCCATCTGGGACGCGGCGGCCGGGGATCGGGGTCCGCGAATCGTTGACAGCACGCGCCCGAGGCCCGGACAATAAGGGCCGCGCGGCGCCTCGCGCCGCCCGGTCCCGGGAGGGGGGACCGAATCTGCGCGTCCGGCCGGCCAGGCGCAGGGCCTCGCCGTTCGGACTGGGAGGTGGCGCGTTTGGCTCGATCCCTCCGGACCTCCGGCCGGCCGCACTCGCTGAGAACCCACCTCGTCGGGTTGGTCCTCGCCGTCCTCTTGCCGCTGGTCGGATTTTCGGCGATCGTCGTCGTCCTCTTCGGCCAGCACGAGCGCGCGGCCATCGAGCGCGGGCTGCTCGACACCGCGCGCGCGCTGTCGGTCGCGGTGGACAAGGAGCTGGAGGCCTCCATCGCGAGGCTCGAGGTACTGGCGGGTTCCCGGCAGCTCGACTCGGGGGACCTGGCGGCGGTTCACGAGACGGCCGGCCGCGTGCGCGCGCAGAATCCCGACTGGTACACGATCGCCCTCTTCGACGCGACGGGCGCGCAGCTCTTGGATCTGCAGTCCCCTCTCGGCGCGCCCCTGCCCTCGGTCTCGGACCGCGAGCATTTCCGCCAGGTCGTCGCCACGGGGCGGCCCGCGATCTCGAACCTGATCGACGCGGGGGTCGGCCAGCGGCGCGCCGTCGTGGTCGCGGTCCCCGTGGTCCGGGACGGCCGCCTCCGCTACGTGCTGACGGCGGGGATCGACCTGGCCTCGCTCACGAACCTCCTGGTCCGACAGCAGCGAATCCCCGCCGACTGGACCGGCGCGATCCTCGACCGGAACGGGCTGATCATCGCGCGCAACCGCGCGCCCGCGCAGTGGGTGGGCCAGCCCGCCACGGCCGACCTCCAGGCCGCGAGCAGGGCGCGGGCGGAAGGCGCCTACCTCGCGACGACGAAGGAAGGGACGCCGGTCTACGCGGGCTTCAGCCGGGCGCCCCTGTCCGGCTGGACCGTGGCGCTCGGGGTGCCGGCGGCGGCCGTCGAGGGGCCCCTCCGCCGCTCGCTCTGGATGCTCGGGGCGGTCGGCGTGGGGCTCCTGGTCGTGGCCGTCGGCTTCGCCTCGCTCCTGGGCCGACGCATCGCGCGGGCCATCGCCGGGCTCGCGGCCGCGGCACAGCGGCTCGGGCACGGGGCGACGGTCGCGGGCGCCGACGTCTCGCCGGTCCGCGAGGTCAACGGGCTCGCGCGTGAGATCGACCAGGCGGCGCGCCTCATCCACCAGCACGCCGAGGAGCGCAACCGGGCCCAGGCGGCGCTCCAGGACACCAACCAGACCCTGCAAGCCCTGATCGACGCCTCGCACACGCTCTCCGCGAACCTCGACCTGGAGAAGGTCGTGCAGGCCGTGACGGACACGGCCACGCGGGAGGCAGGCGCCCGGTTCGGCGCCTTCTTCTACAACGTCGTGGACGCGCGGGGCGAGTCGTACACGCTCTACACGCTCTCCGGCGCGTCGCGCGAGGCCTTCGCGAGCTTTCCGATGCCCCGGAACACCCAGCTCTTCGGCCCGACCTTCCGCGGCGAGGTCGTGCGGATCGATGACGTCCGGCAGGACCCGCGGTATGGGAAGAGCGCGCCCTACCACGGGATGCCGCCGGGACACCTCCCCGTCAGGAGCTACCTCGCCGTCCCGGTGATCTCGCGCACCGGCGAGGTCCTCGGCGGGCTCTTCTTCGGCCACGATCAGCCGGGCGTCTTCGGCGAGCGCGAGGAGCGGCTCGTCCTGGGCCTCGCCGCCCAGGCGGCGATCGCCATCGACAACGCGCGCCTCTACGAGGCCGAGCGCTTCGCCCGCGCTCAGGCCGAGACCGCCGAGGCGCGCGCCGTCTTCCTGGCCGAGGCCAGCGCCATCCTGGCGTCGTCGCTCGACTACGAGACCACGCTCGCGAGCGTGGCCCGGCTGGCCGTGCCCACGCTGGGCGACTGGTGCGCCGTCCACGTCGCGGAGCAGGGCGGACCGATCCGGTGCCTGGCCGCCGCCCATCGCGATCCGGCGAAGTCCCGGCTCGCGCGCGAGCTGCAGGAACGCTACCCGATCAAGGCGACCTCGCGCCACGGGGTGCCCCGCGTCCTCCGCACGGGGCAGCCCGAGCTCCATCCCGACTTCCCCGCCTGGTGGCTTCAGGGCGTCGCGCGCGACGCCGACGACCTCGCGACGCTGCGCGGGTTCGGGTTCACCTCCATGATGATCGTTCCGCTGCTGGCCCGCGGCCGGGCGCTCGGCACGATCACCTGCCTGACCGCCGAGTCGGGGCGACGCTACGACAAGGCCGACCTCGCGTTCGCCGAGGAGCTGGCGCGACGCGCCGCGACGGCCGTCGACAACACGCGGCTCTACGCGGAGGCGCACGCGGCGAACCGCGCGAAGGACGAGTTCCTCGCCACCGTCTCGCACGAGCTCAGGACGCCCCTGAACGCGATCCTCGGCTGGGCCCAGCTGCTCCGGCTGGGCCAGCGGGACGAGGCCACGCTGAGGCGGGCGCTCGACACGATCGAGCGCAACGCCAAGGCCCAGGCCCGGCTCGTCAACGACCTCCTGGACGTCTCCCGCGCGATCGCCGGGAAGCTCCGACTCGACCTCCGCTCCGTCCATCTGCCCGGGGTCATCGCCGCGACGCTCGAGACCCTCCGGCCGGCGGCCGAGGTCAAGGCCATCCGGTTCGCGACGGCCCTCGACCCGTCGGTGGACCAGGTCGTGGCCGACCCGGATCGGCTCCAGCAGATCGTCTGGAACCTGGTCTCGAACGCCGTCAAGTTCACGCCGCAGGGCGGGCGTGTCGAGGTCCAGGTCGCGCACGTGGAGTCGCAGGTCGAGATCACGGTGGCGGACACCGGGGTCGGGATCCCCCGCGAGTTCCTCCCCTACGTCTTCGAGCGCTTCCGCCAGGCGGACAGCACGACCACCCGGACCCACAGCGGACTCGGGCTCGGGCTGGGGATCGTCCGCCATCTGGTCGAGCTCCACGGTGGCGCGGTCCGGGCAGAGAGCGCGGGCAAGGGCCAGGGGGCGAGGTTCACCGTGACGCTTCCCCTCCTGCCGGTGGCCGCGGGGGCCCGGCACGAGGGCGCCCCACCGGGACCGGCGACCCGCGCGATCGATCGGGTGGACGCGGGCCGGACGCTCGACGGGATCCGGGTGCTCGTCGTGGACGACGAGGCCGACGCGCGCGACCTGATCAGCACGGTCCTCCAGGCGGGCGGCGCGCGCGTGACCGCCGTGGCGTCCGCCGCGGAGGCCCTGGACGTCCTCGCGCGCCAACGGCCGGACGTCCTGGTGAGCGACATCGGGATGCCGGACGAGGACGGCTACGCGCTGATCCGCAAAGTCCGGGCGCTGCCGGCGGAGCGCGGCGGGCGGATCCCGGCCGCCGCGCTCACGGCGTACGCGGGCAAGGACGATCGACATCGGGTGCTCGAGGCGGGGTACCAGCAGCACGTGCCCAAGCCCGTCGAGCCGGCCATGCTGACCGCCCTGGTCGCGACGCTCGCGTGGGGGGGGCGCCGCTAGAGATGGACATGGCCGGCGTGGTGGTCGGGACGATCACGAAGGTGGACCCGGCGCGGCGAACGATCCTCGTCGGAGGGCTCCACTTCCTCGTCCCGAAAGAGGTCTCGCTCGCCGGGATCGTCGAGGGCATGAGCGTCACGATCACCTACGAGCTGGTGGAGGGCAAGCACCGGGCGACCGAGATCCGGGCCAACCCGCCGGCGTGAGTCGCCCCGTGGAGGTCCGCGAGATCCCATCCGGCTGGTTCTGGATGGGGTGGGAGGAGGGCGCCCCCGGTGAGCGGCCTCGCCACCGCGTCTGGGTGGATCGCTTCGCCATCGGCGCCCACCCGGTCACCAACGCCGAGTACGGCGCATTCCTCGCGGCCAGCGGCCATCCCCCGGCCCCGTTCGCGGCCGATCCTCCCCCGGCCCCGTTCGCGGCCGATCCTCGCTTCGGCGCGCCCGGCCAGCCGGTGGTCGGGACGAGCTGGCTCGACGCGTCGGCCTACTGCGCGTGGCTCAGTGCGACGACGGCGCAGCGTTTCCGGCTGCCGACGGAAGCCGAGTGGGAGCGGGCCGCGCGCGGCGGTCTCGAGGGCGCGCGCTATCCATGGGGCGACGCGCCGCCCGGCGCGGTCTTCCCGGAGGCGTGCCTGCCGCTGCCCGGCCCGCCGCCCGTGGGGTCGGGGCCGGCCAACGGCTTCGGCCTCACGGACACGAGCGGCGTCGTCCACGAGTGGTGCCTGGACTGGCACGACGACGGCTACTACGCCGTCGCGCCCGAGCGCAACCCGCGGGGTCCGGTGAGCGGGAGCCGTCGCGCGTCGCGGGGCGGCGCCTGGCGCCACCAGCAGCCGTGGAGCGCCGTCGCCCACCGCTCGAGCCTGCCCCCCGCCCTCCGCTACTCGGATTACGGCTTCCGCGTCGTGCGCGAGCTCGCCGCCTCCTAGAGCGGTCGCGCGCGGCTCGCCCCGGGCCCGACTCCCGCGCTCGTCGACGCGATCCCACCGGCCCGAGGCCGCCGCCTCAGCGCCCGCGACCCTCCTCCGCCGTCGGGCCGCATGAGGGGTCGGTCTCGTAGCCGGCACAGCGAACGCGCGGGAGCGGCGGGTACTTCGGGTAGCCGGACTCGGTCTCGGCGCGACGGCAGAGGAAGAAGAGCGCGCCGCGGGCGCTCTCGACGCGGCGCGCCCAGCGGCAGTCCCAGCAGAGGCCCACCCGACCCCGGGCCGACTCCTCCGATCGCCCGCCGGATGCCACCTCCCCATCCTACCGCGCGCGCGCCGCCGACCGCCCGGAGCGTCTGCCTGGGCGATCGACGCGCCCGTGCGGCGGGGTCCAGCGGCGGCCCGGGCGGGCGGCTCGGCGGGAGGTCGGGCCACCCCACCCCGCACCCGGACGGCGCGCCCGTGCAGGATTTGCGCGGCCCGCGGCGCGCGGTGCCCTCTCACCTGGCTGGAATTCCATCGCCGCCGCCTCCGCCGGGCTTGGCGAGCTCCTTGCTGGAGCCACGGTAGAGGAGCTCGCCGCGACGGCCGACCACGCGGACGGGCTCGGCAAGGAGACGGCCCGGGAGCAACGCAAGCGCCGCCGCGCCGATGCCGGAGGACCAGGAGAGGTCTGGAGTCGAGGCGGGCCCCGCGCGCCGCCGCGCGCGGAGGCTCGGCATCGCGGCACTCGTCCTCGCCGGATGCCTCGGGCAGGCGGCGAGCGCCGCCGCGCAGGCCGATCCCCAGCGGCGCGCCAACCTCGAGATCGGCGCCGAGGGGCCGCTCCGCGGGGACGGTCCCCTGGCCGGCTACGCCTTCTTCCTCTTGAACCGCCCGCACTTCATCGACGACGACTTCTACCTCCGCGTCATCTTCGCCCCGACCTACTTCATGGCCGATCTGGTCCGCGATCGCTGGCCGGCGGACGGCCACGCGCTCGGCATCGGCCTGGCGGGCGGCTTCTTCCCGTACAACTTCGAGGAATTCCGCTCCGGGCAGCACCGCGAGCGCGAGTCGTTCTGGGGGCACGGCGGCGAGACGACGCTCAGCTACTATCGGCGGACGTCGCTCTTCGAGCGCCTCCCCGTCGAAGGGCAGCTGCGCCTGCGCCCGCAGCTCGTCGTCTACCAGCACGGCATGGACACGGACAGCCGGTTCCGCTTGCCCGCGGACACCGTCCTCTACACGGGGCGGGCCGGGATCCGGGTGGGTGGCGTCCCGCCGGAGCTCCTGCCCGAGCTGGCCCTCGAGGCGTCCATCTGGTACGAGCCGAGCTACCGGACCGAAGCCGGGCCGTTCGGCCTGCCCGAGCGCCCGCAGGAGACGGAGCACTTCACGCAGCGCGCCTGGGCGCGGGTGGGCGGCGTCTTCGCGGTCTCGCGCGGACACACCGTGCAGGGCTTCTTCACCGCCGGCACCACGGAAGACACCGACGCCCTCTCGGCCTTCCGTCTGGGCAGCGCCCTCCCGTTCCGGAGCGAGTTCCCGCTGGTCCTCCACGGCTACTTCGTCGACGAGGTCTTCGCCCGGCGCTTCTGGCTCGTCAACCTCGCCTACCGGATTCCGCTCTGGAACGGCGCCGAGCGCGTGAAGCTCCAGCTCTCGCTGGACTACGCGCGGGTGGACTACCTGGAGGGCCACGAGCTGCCGCGGCACGGGCTCCGCGGCGCGGGCGCGGACCTCTCCATCGCGCTGACGCGCGACGTCACGCTCATGCTCGGGTACGGCTACGGCTGGGACGCGCCGCGGAACGGCGGGTTCGGCGGCCACGAAGCCCACACGCTGCTGGAACTGAAGTTCTAGCCGGCGGGGGCCAACGGGACCGCCACGGGTGGCGCCGCGCGCCGCCCCGCGGCGGGCCGGACGAAGTGGGCCCCGGGGCCAACGCGGCGACAGGACCCGCGGCGGGCCACCGGCCGGCGCCAGGGCTCGGCGGCGTCAGGGGCGTGGGCTGGGGACGTCCCAGGTGGCGCCGCCCGTGTGCCAGAAACAGACCGTGTCCCCCGCGCCGAAGACCCCGCGACGGACCAGATCCACGAGTCCCGCGGCCGCCTTGGCGCCATAGGTCGCGTCGAGCGCGATCCCCTCCAGGCGGGCGAAGAGCCGGGTCGCCTCCTCGGACGCCGGGGTCGGGATCCCGTACCCGTCGCCCACGTAGCCATCCAGGACCTCGATGGCGTCGGCCGCCGGCGCCGGCTCGCCGAGCCGCGCCGCCAGCGGGCCGGCGATCCCCGCGACCAGGCGCGCGAGGTCCCCGCGCGTCTCGTCGGCGCTCACGCCGATCACCCGCGTCTCGAGCCGCGCGGCGCGACAGCCCACGACGAGCCCCGCCTGCGTGCCGCCGGACGAGGAGCCCACGACGATCGCCGTCGGGCGGACGTCGAGCGCGCCGAGCTGTGCCGCGGCCTCGGACGCGGCCTCGACGTAGCCGAGGGCGCCCAGGGGGGTCGAGCCGCCGATCGGGACGAGGAGCGGGCGCCGGCCGGCCCGCCCGAGCTCGTCGGCCAGCGCCTGGAGCGCCGGCATGCGCTCCGGTCCGCTTCCGACGAAGCGGAGCTCCGCCCCGAAGAGGCGGTCGAGGGCGAGGTTCCCCGTGTACGCAGGCGGCGGCCCGCCCGACAGGACGAGGATGCAGTCGAGCCCCGCGCGCGCCGCGGCGGCCGCCGTCACCCGCGCGTGATTGGACTGGTGCCCGCCCGCCGTGAGGAGGACGTCGGCGCCCACGGCCCGCGCCTCGCCCAGGAAGAACTCGAGCTTGCGAACCTTGTTGCCGCCCAGCGCGAAGCCCGTGAGGTCGTCGCGCTTGACGAGCAGCCGCGGCCCGCCGAGGTACGCCGAGAGCCGCGGGAGCGGGTGGAGCGGCGTCGGGAAGAACCCGAGCGGCTCGCGGGGCGGCGGCCTCACGGCGGCGCGGCGCCGGGCGGGGTGGACAAGCGGGCCGGCGCGGTGAGGCCGCTCACCGGGGCGGCCGGTGCTCGCGTCATTCGGCCGCCGTGCCGAGGTAGGCCTTCTTGATGAGCGGGCTCTCGACGAGCTCCTGGGCCGTCCCCGACAGCACCACTTCGCCCATCTGGAGGACGTAGCCGCGATGGGCGATGGAGAGCGCCATGTTGACGTTCTGCTCGACGAGAAACAGCGTGGTCCCCTGCTGGTTGATGGCCTTGATGATGTCGAAGACCTGCTCCACGTAGCCCGGGGACAGGCCCATCGAAGGCTCGTCCATGCAGAGGAGCACCGGGCGCGTCATCAGGGCGCGGCCGATGGCGAGCATCTGCTGCTCGCCGCCGGAGAGGGTCCCGGCGAGCTGGCTCCGCCGCTCCTTCAGGATCGGGAAGAGGCCGTAGACGCGCTCGAGGTCGGCGTCCCAGCCGGGCTCGCGCCGGCGCGTGTAGCGGCCCATCTCGAGATTCTCGAGGACCGTCATTCGCGGAAACACGCGGCGGCCCTCGGGGACGGGCGCGATCCCGCGCCGGACGATCTCGCTCGTGCGGAGCGTGTGGATCGGCTCGCCACGGTAGAGGACCGTGCCCTCGCGCGGGCGCACCAGGCCGAGCACCGTCTTGAGCGTCGTGGACTTGCCGGATGCGTTGCCGCCGAGGAGGGAGACGATCTCGCCTTCGTGGATCTCGCAGGAGACGCCCTTGAGGACGTGGAGCGGTCCGTAGTAGGTGTGGACGCCGGTGAACTGGAGCAGCGGCCGCCCGTTCGTGGTCGTCATTTCTGGGCCGGTCCGCGGCCTGGCCGCTCCGGGTCCTGTCGCCGGCTCGGCGCCGGACCCGGACGCATC
>JBIOTN010000036.1:0-11887 GCA_044866005.1 Candidatus Rokuibacteriota bacterium
CGACTCGACCACCCGGATGCCGTGCGTGCGCGCCATGCGGGCGATGCGCTCCCCGTACACGCCGTTGGCCACGACCAGCATGGCCCGTCCCTCCTCGACCGAGGAGGAGACCGCGGCTTCGAGGGCCGCCGTGCCCGAGCCCGTCAGGAGCACGGGCGTGAAGCCGGACGGCGCGAAGGCCCTGAGCAGGCGCGCCCGGATGGAGGCCTGGAGGCGGGCGAACTCCTCCTCGCGGTGACAGATGTCGTCCCGGAGCAAGGCGCGCCGAACGCGCTCGGAGATGTTGACCGGTCCGGGGTTGAGCAGGATCGTGCGAGCGGGCATCGGCGTCCTCCGGGCAACCTCTCAGGCGGGCGAGCGAGCGTCGGCGAGGAAGGCCTTGAAGCGCCGGGCGACGTCGGACGGCCCCACCGTGGGGCGGCCGAGATCCGCCTGGGACCCGGGCGCGATGCGGGCGTGGATGAGGTGGGGCCCGGGGCGGGCGATCGCCGCGGCGAAGGCCTCCTCGAAGCCCCGGAGGCCGTCGCAGAGCGCGCCCGTCGCAT
Organism: Candidatus Rokuibacteriota bacterium; assembly: GCA_044866005.1. GTDB lineage: Bacteria > Methylomirabilota > Methylomirabilia > Rokubacteriales > DASRDR01 > JBIOTN01. The sequence goes on from JBIOTN010000036.1 coordinate 546, forward strand.
ACCCGCAGGCCAGGGCCACGTCGGCGAACTCGACGCTCGCCGACACGGTCGCCTGCCCGCCCGTGGAATCGTGGACGCCGTTGTCGAGCACGACGTGGACGAGGTTTCCGGGCCCGCGCGCCCCGATGGTGGCCATGGCGCCCATCTTCATGAGCGCCGCGCCGTCGCCGTCGAGCACGACGACCGGTCGCGCGCTGTTCAGGGCCACCCCGAGCCCCATCGGGCTGGCGCAGCCCATGGACCCGACCTGGTAGAGATGCTGCGGGCGGTCGGCGAGCGTGAAGAGCTCGCGCCCGCACTTGCCGGTCGTCGCGATCACCGCCGCCGCGCGCGGCACGCGGGCGAGGAAGCGCTCCAGCACCGCGGCGCGCGTCGGGCGCGGCCCATGCTCGCGCAAGTCGCGCCGCGCCCCCGCCGGTCGGCCCCGCGGCGCCGACTCCTCGAGGCCGTCGTCGCGGACGGCACCCTTCTCCATCACCAGGGCGAAGGGCAGGCTCGAGCGAGCCATCTCGGCCTCCGCCGCGGCCAGCGCCGCCCCGACCTCGTCCTCCGTCTTCGGAAAGGCGCGATGGGGAATCCGCATCGTGTCGAGCAGCGTGCCCGTGATCTGCCCCATCAGCTCGTGCTGGGGCTCGTCCTGAAGCCCGGGCTGGCCGCGCCAGGTGACGATCAGCAGCGTCGGGATGCGGAAGGGGAAGCTCAGCGAGGTCAACGGGTTGACCGCGTTGCCGAGACCGGAGTTCTGGCACAGGACGACCGTCCGGCGGCCGGCGAGCCAGGCGCCGGCCGCGATCGCGACCGCCTCCCCCTCGCTCGCGGCCCCCACGTAGTCGATCGCCGGGTCGCTGATGACCCGGTTGATGATCGGGGTCAGGAACGAGCAGGGGACGCCGGTGTAGAAGGCGAACCCGCGGGCGCGTGCCGGCTGGAGGAAGTCGTCGGCCTTGATCATCGTCCGGCGCTCACAGGAGGTTGCGCGCCCGGGCCAGGTCGAACGCGTCGTCGACGTCGAGCCAGTTGCCGAGGATGTAGACCACGCCGATCTCGTGCCCGGCGGCGATCAGGCGCGAGAAGACGTCGAGGAGGCTGGCGCGGGTGAGCGTGCCGTCGGCCCCCATGGCGTCGAGCTCGGCGCGGAGGAGCGCGGCGCCCTGGGCGGAGAGCTTCGCCAGACCGACCCACTCGCCGTGCGCGTCCTCCGACCCGAGGTCGTTCCCGATCCGGCGCAGGGTGACCGGCCCGTCATCCTCGAGATAGTTGCCGGTGAACGGACGGGAGCAGCCGACGAGATCCGAGACGCGCTGGGGGTCGGCGTCGGGCCGGTTCCGACCCAGGGCATCGACCGCCACCACGATGTCGCCCTCGGCGGCGAGGAGCATGTCGAGGATGTACCGCCGGAAGAGGATGTCGCCGTAGCTCACGATACAGGGGCCCTCGAGCCGGGCGCGGGCGCACGCGAGCGACGCGGCCTCTCCCGTGGTCTCGTAGGCGTCGTTGTCCACCGTCGAGATCGACGGCAGGTCGATCGCCTCCTTCTTGTACCCGCGCACCACCGTGACATCCCGCACGCCGCAGTCCTGCAGCGTCGAGACGAGCCGGCGGAGCAGCGGCTGGCCTCGGACGTCGATCATGCACTTGGGACGGTCGGCGGTCAGCAGCCCGAGCGCGGCGCCGCGGGAGGCGGCGATGACGACGGCCCGGCTGGCCGCGGGCGGGGGCGCCAGGTAACGGCGCTCCGCCTCCTCGAGCTCCCAGTTGCCGGCGAGGACGAACACCTCGCGCACGCTCGCGACCGTGCCTTCGACGCCGACCAGGCTCTCCTCGTCCCGAATCCGACGGCTCACCTCGCGCATCGCCGTGATGGCCGCGCGCAGGTTGTGATTGGCCCAGATCACCACGGAGATCCCCGCCTGCCGGAACTGCGCGGTCGGTGTCGCGTAGTACATCGTCGGCACGATCACGATCGGGCAGCGGTGCGCCCACTCGGCGGCGAAGGCCAGGATCTCGGCCGCCGTCTGGCGCTTCGAGTGGATCAGGATCGCGTCGGCGCCGGCCGCGTGATAGGCCTCCGCTCGGCGCAGCGCCGCGTCCAGCCCCCACCCCGCGATCAGCGCCTCGACACGGGCCACGATCGAGAAGTCCTCGTCGAGCTGACTGTCCTTGCCGGCCTTGATCTTCCCGCAGAATTCGTCGATGTCGGCCAGCGGCTGCCCCTCGCCGAGAAAGGAGTTCGTCTTCGGGAAGAGCTTGTCCTCGATGCAGACGCCCGCCACGCCGCGCTGGCAGAGCTTCCGGACCAGGCGGCGCACGTTGTTGAAGTTCCCGTAGCCGGTGTCCCCGTCGAGGAGGATGGGGATCGACGTCGCATCCGCCATGAACTCGAGGACCTCCAGGACCTGGGTCCAGGACGCCTCGTTGCTGTCGCGGACGCCGAGCGCGGCCGAGGTCGTCAGGCCCGACGCCCAGATCCCCTTGAAGCCGGCCTCCTCCACGATCTTCGCGGACAGGCCGTTGTGGGCCTCCATGAGGAACGTCAGCTCGGGCGACTGAATCTCCGCCCGGAGCCGGGCCGCCCTGGACCGCGCCTGCGGATCGCCGGGGGCCGTCTCGCCGAACGTCGCCGGCATGTCTCGCGTCACCTCTCGTGCTCGGTCGTGTCCCTGAGTCTCGCCGCGCTCTTCGCGAGCGTCGCGTAGCCGAACTAGACCATCTCTTCCGCGGGGCGTCAAGCCGCGAGGGCCGTTCGCCTCGCGCGGCGCCGGACCGATGGCCCCACAACTGATACCATGAGGGGGTGAGAGCGGTCGAGATCGCGCCCACCTTCGAGGCCTGGCAGCACGCCGCCCGCGGCCTGCTCCGCGACGAGGTGCCGCCCGCCGAGGTCGAGTGGCGCGAGGCGCCCTCGACCGCCCCGGCCCCGGAGCCAGCGGTCTCGTCCCCCGTGGCGCGCGTGCCGCGCCAGTTCATCGAGCTGGCCGGCCAGGTGGCGCGGCTCCGGGACCCGGCGCGCTGGGCGCTCCTCTACGAGCTCCTCTGGCGCCTCGTCCACGAGAATCGCGAGCTCCTCGCCGCCGGCACCGATCCCCAGGTGCGCCGGCTCGTCGGCCTGGCCGCCCAGGCGCGCCGCGAGGCGTACCGGGACGAGCTGGACGAGATGCGCCGCGTGGAGGAGACCGGCGGCGCCCTCCCCTTCGTCCCCGCGGGCGCCGGGCTCGCGGAGCTCGGCCAGGCGGCGACCCGCTGCACGGGCTGCGACCTCCACCGTCACGCCACCCAGATGGTCTTCGGCCGCGGCCCGGCGGACGCCCGGATCGTGCTGGTCGGCGAGCAGCCCGGCGACCAGGAGGACCTGCGCGGCGCGCCGTTCGTCGGGCCGGCCGGCGAGATCCTCGACCGCGCCCTCGGGGAGGCCGGGCTCGATCGCGCGCGCGTCTACGTGACGAACGCGGTCAAGCACTTCAAGTTCGTGACCCGGGGCAAGCGGCGCATCCACCAGACCCCGCGGCTCGCCGAGATCGCCGCCTGTCGCCCCTGGCTCGAGGCGGAGCTGGGACTGCTCAAGCCGGAGATCCTGGTCTGTCTCGGCGCCACGGCGGCGCGCGCGGTCTTCGGGCCCGACTTCCGGCTCATGCGGGAGCGCGGGCGCTTCCTGGAAAGCCGCTACAGCCCCAGGACGCTCGCGACGCTGCACCCCTCCGCCGTCCTCCGCGGGCAGGACGAAGCCGAGCAGGCGCGGCTCTACCGCCTGCTGGCGGACGACCTCAAGCTCGTGGCCGAGGCGGCCTGAGCGGCGCCCGACGCCCAGGGCCGTGGCGCGGGCGGCGAGCGGCCGCTACCGCGCGGTCAAGCCGATCAGCCCGATCAGGATCAGGTAGACGGCCACGATGTAGTTCAGGAGCCGCGGGATGATCAAGATGAGGATTCCCGCGATCAGCGCCACGAGCGGCTGGATCCCGATACCGAGCACCATGCTGGACCTCCTTGGAAAAGTTGACGTGCCCCCGCGACCGATGCTATGACGGCGAGGTCAAGCCCGGTCGCCATGCCCCCCGTCGTGATCACCGCCCTCCGATCGCTGCCGCGGGCGTCCCGCCGCCTGCACCGCCGCATCTTTCGGCTCCGCATGAGCCTCCGGCTCGCCGCGACCGCCGTCCTGCTGCTGGGGCTCTTCTTCGCGGCGAACTGGCTCTACCAGGTGATCCGCAAGCCGGCCGAGCTGCTGGCGCCGCTCGGCGCCGGCCTCGGCAAGACGCCGCAGGCCACCTGGACCGCCTACGGCGCGCTCTTCCGCGAGCACGCCACGCCGCTGATCACGCCCGACCTGCTGGCCGCGCTCGCCCAGGTCGAGGGGAGCGGCAACCCGCTCGCCTGGACGGACTGGCGGTGGCAGTGGTCGCCGAATCCCGTCGCGCTCTACCGGCCGGCCTCCTCGGCCGTGGGCATGTTCCAGATGACGGACGCCACCTTCGCCGAGGCCCGGCGCTACTGCATCCACGACCACGCCGTCGTCGAAGCCGGCCGCTGGTACGACCTGGGGGCGTGCTGGTTCAACGGCCTCTACAGCCGGGTCGTCCCGAGCCACGCCATCGAGCTGACGGCGGCCTACCTCCATCGTAGCGTGGAGGAGGCGCTGGAGCGCGCCCGGATGGGGAGCGCGTCGCTCGAGCAGCGGCGGACGCTGGCGGCGGTGGCGCACCTCTGCGGCAAGCAGCGCGCCGTCGCCGTCGCCCGGCACGGCTTCCGCCCGCGGCCGGGCGAGCGGTGCGGCGACCACGATCTCGGGCGGTACCTCGACCGCGTGCGCCACCTCCGCCGCGAGTTCGCCCGCCTGGCCGGCTGACTCTCTTCGGGGGGGCCTCGGAAGACCCCCCCGAGGCCCCCCCGTTCGCTGCGGCGGCAAGGCCGCCGCTCGGATGCTGTCCCGCAGGCGCGGAGCCCACGGGGGCCGGCGTCTGAGCGGCCGCCCGGCGCCGGCCGCCGGACTCGCGCCCCCGAGATGCGGTACTATGCAGGGCGCCCGACCATCCCCGGCCAGAGGGAGGAGCAGAGGTGAACGCAGCCGCGGTCGTCGCCGACATCCTCAAGCGCGAAGGCGTGGAGTTCCTCATCGGCTACCCCGTGAACCCCATCATCGAGGCCGCCGCCGAGGCCGACATCCGCACGATCATCGTGCGCCAGGAGCGGACCGGCCTCCACATGGCGGACGCCGTCAGCCGCGTCACCTCGGGCGAGCGCATCGGCGTCTTCGCCATGCAGCACGGGCCGGGCACGGAGAACTCCTTCGGCGGGGTCGCGCAGGCCTACGGCGACTCGGTGCCGATCGTGGTGCTGCCCGCCGGCTTCCCGCGACGGCTCCTCAACATCCCGCCGAACTTCAGCTCGTTCCTGAACTACCAGCACGTGACCAAGTGGGCCGAGCAGGTGACGCTGGCCGACGCCGTCCCCGACGCCATGCGCCGCGCCTTCACCCAGGTGCGGAACGGCCGCCCGCGCCCGGTCCTGATCGAGCTGCCGGTGGACGTCCTCCGCGACCCGGTCCCGGACGGCTGGACCTACGCGCCCGCCCCGCGGCTCCGCACGGCGCCGGACCCGCGGGCCGTCGCCCGGGTCGCCGAGGCCCTGGTGAAGGCCGAGCGTCCGGTGATCTACGCGGGCCAGGGCGTCCACTACGCGCAGGCCTGGCGGCCCCTGCGTGAGCTGGCCGAGCTCCTCGAGGCGCCGGTGACGACGAGCCTCCAGGGCAAGAGCGCGTTCCCGGAGACCCATCCCCTGTCGCTCGGCTCGGGCGGCCGCTCGATCGGGAAGCCTCTCCACCACTTCCTCACGACCGCCGACCTCATCTTCGGCATCGGCTGCAGCTTCGCCACGACCAACTACGGGGTCGCCATGCCGAAGGGCACGCCCATCGTCCACGCCACGCTGGACCCCGCCGACATCAACAAGGACCTGCGCGCGGAGCTGGCCCTGGTCGGCGACGCGGGGCTCACCCTCGAGGCGCTCGTCGCGGAGGTCGGGGACCGCCTGCGGGGCGGCCCGCGCGGCCGCGCCGCGGCCGTCACCGGGGAGATCAAGCAGCTCAAGAGCGAGTGGCTCGCCCGGTGGATGCCGCGGCTCACCTCCGACGCCACGCCGCTCTCGCCCTACCGCGTGATCTGGGACCTCATGCACACGGTGGACGTCGCCACCACGATCATCACCCACGACGCCGGGAGCCCGCGCGACCAGATCTCGCCCTTCTGGGAGTCGGTCGCGCCCCTCACCTACATCGGCTGGGGGAAGACCACGCAGCTCGGCTACGGCCTCGGCCTGGCGATGGGCGCCAAGCTCGCCCACCCCGACAAGCTCTGCGTCAACGTCTGGGGCGACGCCGCCATCGGCTTCACCGGGATGGATTTCGAGACCGCCGTGCGCGAGCGCATCCCGATCCTCTCCGTGCTCCTCAACAACTTCTCCATGGCCATCGAGCTCAAGATCATGAAGGTCGCGACCGAGAAGTACCGCTCCACCGACATCAGCGGCAACTACGCCGACTTCGCCCGCGCGCTCGGCGGCTGGGGCGAGCGGGTGACCGAGCCCGGCGCCATCGTGCCCGCCGTCAAGCGCGCCATCGCCAAGACGCGCGAGGGCACGCCGGCCCTCCTCGAGTTCATCACCGAGAAGGCGACGGACTTCTCGATCTTTCCCTAGTCCGGCAGGACGGCTGGCGTGACGGACCCCTCGGCGCCCGGATCGGCGGCGGCCCTGCGGGAGCGCCTGCGCGCCCTCCACGCCGGCGCCTCGGGCCGGGGCATCAAGCAGTGGCTGGCCAGCGGCCGCGTCCGGGTCAACGGCGCCGTGGTCCGTCGCGGCGACCTCCCGGTCGGCCCCGATGACCGCATCGAGCTCGGTCCGCCCGCGGCGACCCCTCCGGCGCCGCTCCGGCTCGTCCACGAGGACGGGCAGGTGCTGGTCGTCGACAAGCCCGCCGGCCTCCTGACGATCGGGACCGAGCGGGAGCGCACGCAGACCGCGTACCGCGTGCTCCGGGACTGGGCGGAGCGGCACGGGCGCGGGCCCGTCTTCGTCGTCCATCGCCTCGACCGGGAGACCTCCGGCCTGCTCGTCTTCGCCCGATCGGTGGCCGTGAAGCGCCGGCTCCAGGCGCAGTTCCGGGCGCGCACCCCGGAGCGGGTGTACGTCGCGCGCGTGGAAGGCGTCCTGCGCGAGCCGGAGGGCACGCTGACCTCCCGCCTCGTCGAGGACCGGGCCCTGCGCGTCCGGCCCGCCCGCCGTGCCGAGGGCGGCAAGGACGCGATCACCCGGTACCGCGTCCTGGAGCACTACCCGGACGCGACGCTCGTCGAGCTACGCCTCGTCACGGGACGGCGGGGGCAGATCCGCGCCCAGCTCGCCGCGCGCGGCCATCCCATCGTCGGGGACCGCGCCTACGGGAGCCGTCGCGATCCCCTGCGGCGCCTCTGCCTGCACGCCACGCGGCTCGGCTTCGTGCACCCGAGCGGGCGGCGGATCGTGTTCGACAGCCCCCTCCCGCCGGGCTTCCGGCGGGCTCGGGCGTGAGGGCTGTCGCCTCGGGGGGGTCTCGGAAGACCCCCCGAATACCCCCCTCGGTTGCGGCGGCAAAAGCCGCCGCTCGGAGCGAAACACCCGGCACGCAGTGGTTCAGCGTAAGGCCGTCCGCCGTGACTACCAGAGGCGCATAGCGGGCATCGACGCCCGCCGTCAGGCGTCCAGGGACGCCACCGGGCGGGCCGGGAGCGCCTCGCCCGGCCGCGCCAGCCCGCCCGGCTCCTCGCCCAGCAGCCCCGGGGTCGCCAGGCGCCGCTCGAGCCCGCGCGAGAGCGCCGTCAGCGGGAAGCAGAGCACGAAGTAGATGGCGGCGACGATCAGGTAGATCTCGAACGACTGGAACGTCCGCTCGATCGTCTCCTGCGCGGCGCGCGTCAGCTCGAAGACGCCGATGATGGCGGCGAGCGACGTGTCCTTGATCAGGATGGTGCAGAGCCCGACGTACGGCGGCAGCATCCGCCGCAGCGCCTGCGGGAGCACGACCCACCACATCGCCTGCCAGTAGCCGAGCCCCGTGGACCAGGCCGCCTCGGACTGCCCCCGGGGGATCGACTGGATCGCCCCGCGGACGACCTCGGCGCTGTTGACGCCCATCCAGAGCGTGATGGCGAGCACGGCCGACAGGAACACCGGGATGTCGAACCCCAGCGCGGGCAGCCCGAAGAAGATGAAGAACATCTGGAGCAGCAGCGGCACCGCGCGGACGAACTCCACCACGGCGGTGACCGCGCGCTGGAGCGGCGGGACGGGGACCGCCCGCAGGAGCCCGAGCGTCAGCCCGAGGAGCGTGCCGGTCACGAGCACCGTGGCGCCGAGCTCCACGGTCGCGCGCGTGCCCTTCCCGAGGTAGCCCAGGCTCTCCCAGACCCCGAGCCAGCCCATCGGTCAGGCCAGGAGCCGGCGCTCGACCCAGGCGAGCGTCCGGGAGAGGGCCAGGATCAGGACGACGTAGTAGACCGCCGCGGCGCCGTACACCTCGAACGAGCGGAAGTTGTTGAAGGAGATGTCGTTGGCCACGAACATCAGCTCGACGATGCCGATCACGGACACGAGCGAGGAGTTCTTGACGAGCGACACCAGGTTGTTCCCCAGCGCGGGGAAGGCGATGCGGAGGGCCTGGGGGATGACGACGAACCGCGCCTCCTCCCACGCGCTGAGCCCGGTCGAGCGCGCCGCCTCCCGCTGCCCGAAGGGCACGGCCTCGAGGCCCGCCCGGAAGACCTCGGCGTTGTAGGCGGCGCTGTAGAGCGTGAGGGCCAGGAGCCCCGAGGCGAACGCAGGCAGCTTGACCACCAGCGTCGGCAGGCCGAAGTAGATGAAAAAGATCTGGATGAGGAGCGGGGTGTTGCGAAAGACCTCGACGTAGGCCAGGGCGGCCCAGCGGGCCGGCCGCAGGCGGAGCTGCGAGAGCAGGGCGAGCCCGAGGCCGAGCGCCAGCCCGCAGAGCATGGCGAGGAGCGACAGCCCGATGGTGAGCGCCGCCCCCTCCGTGAGGTAGGGCAGCGCCTTCCAGACCTCGGCGGGGCTGAACTGATACGCCTTCATTTCACGGGCGCGGGAGGGCGCCCGCGCCCGCCGGGCAGCCGGCTACGGCCGGATCAGGTGCGCTTCGAACTCCGCGAGGTGGCGCTTCCAGATCCGGTCGTAGGTGCCGTCGGACACCATGCGCTTGAGCTGGGCGTTGACCCACCCGATGAACTCGGTGTCCCCCTTGCGGACCGCGATGCCGTACGGGCGCGGGTAGAAGGGCTTGCCCGCCACCCGCAGGTCGGGGTTTTCCTTCGCCAGCTTCAGGATGAGGATGTCGTCCTGGGCGAACGCGTCGGCGTGGCCGGCCTTGACCGCGAGGACCGCCTCGGTGACCTTCCCGTACTTGAGCCGGTTCGCCTGGGGCGCCAGCTCCGCGATGTCCTGGTCGGTGATCGCGCCCTGGATGATGGCGACCTTCTTGCCGTTGAGGTCCTTGACGTCGTTGATGGGGCTGGCCTTGGGGACGAGGAGCAGCTCGCCCGAGAGGAAGTAGGGCTCCGAGAACTCGACGACCTTCCGCCGCTCGTCGGTGATCGTGACCGTGGCGATGATGATGTCGATCTTCCCGCTCTGGAGATAGGGGATGCGGTTCCCGGAGGTGACGGAGACGAGCTCGGCCTTCTCGGGGCTGCCGAAGAGCGCCCGGGCGAACTCCTGCGCCACGTCCACGTCGAACCCGACGTTCTTGCCGTTCGCGTCCACGTACCCGAACGGCGGGAAGTCGGTCTTGACCCCGACGATCAGCTTCTCGCGCTTCTTGACGGCCTCCAGCGTCGACTGCGCCGTCGCCGTGCCCGGCCCGAGCGCGAGCGCGCTCGCCGCCAGGACCGCCGCTGCCACCGCCCATCGAAGCCACCATCGCGTTCGTCCCATGGTCGTCCTCCCTGCTGGACGAGAGGTGTTCGCTCTCCCGGCGACCTACGAGGGCGCTCCCGGACACCGCGAGCGCCCGAGGCTGGAACGGGACCGCATCGTAACGGAGCCCCCGCCGCGCTGTCAACCACGCCGCCGCGGGCGCGACTTCTCTGGTAGCATCGGGGCGTGAGCTCCCACGGCGAGGTCTCCGGGCCGACGGACGAGGCGCCGGTCCCCGAGCCGAGCTACGCCGAGCAGGCCCGGACGCTCGTCTACCGCGCGCGGACGGGGACGCTCGCGACGCTCTCGCGGAAGCACCCCGGCCACCCGTTCGGCTCGGTCATGCCCTACGCGCTCGACGACCGGGGCCGTCCGCTCTTCCTGATCAGCACGCTCGCCATGCACACGCAGAACCTCGTCGCCGATCCCCGGGCGAGCCTCCTCGTGACGGAGCCGGGGCGGGAGGGCGACCCCCTCGCGGCCGGCCGGGCGACCCTGATGGGGCGTGCCGTCGGGGTCGACGCGGCCGACGCCGCCGACGCGGGCCGCGTCCGGGCGGCCTACCTCGGGCGGCACCCGCAGGCCGCCTACTGGGTCGACTTCACGGACTTCCGCTTCTACCGCCTCACGCTCGAGGACGTCTACTTCGTGGGCGGCTTCGCGGCGATGGACTGGATCGAGCCGGCCGCGTACCTCGCCGCGCGCCCCGACCCGCTGGCCGACGTGGCGGCCTCCATCATCGACCACATGAACCGCGACCACCAGGAGGCCCTCCTCACCTTCGCCCGCGTCCTGGCCCGGGCGGAGGCCGACGAGGCCCGGATGATGGCGGTCGACCGGCTCGGCTTCAAGCTCCGGATCCGGAGCGGCGGGCGGCTCCACGGCGCCCGCATCCCCTTCCCGCGCGAGGTGCGGAGCGCGGAGGAGAGCCGGGCCGTGCTCATCGAGATGCTGCACGACGCCCGGGGCCCGGCCCCTCCTGACCGGAAGCAGGCGACGTCGACCTGAGATTCCACCCACCCGTGGACCAGAGCGCTCCGAGCGCCGGCTCCGCCGCGACCTACATGCGGGTTCTGATCGACGGGACCACCTCAGAGCCGTTGCGGCCGAGACGCTCCCCCCTGCCTCGGCCTTCTCATCGGGAGACCATAATCCGGGTCAGTCGGGAGCGCTACGCCCCGCGGGCCCTGGTCGAGGAGCGGGTCTACGCTGCTTCACCGCTAGACAGTATCCCCGAGCTCGTTAGGTTGAGGACAACCATGTCACTTCATCATCGTCAGCGCTTCGATGTCGTCTAGCGTTCCTCGCAGAGACTCGATCTCTTCCCTTATTTCCTGCCTCACCTCCTCAAGCCGATCGACGATCTCGTCTGCCGCGCTTCGGAATCTCTG
>JBIOTN010000037.1:0-36828 GCA_044866005.1 Candidatus Rokuibacteriota bacterium
GTGGGACCCCTTCGCGCTCCTCCCGCAGATCGCCAGAGCTGCGGGAGGGCGCGAACGGGTGACGGAGCCCGGCCGGACCGGGCCAAGCCGGCGACAGGCCCCGCGGCGGCGGACTCGTGGCGGTGACAGGAGAGGTGCCCGCTTCGGGCGGCGGTATCGCGGAACGCGTGGCGCGGCTCGACTGGGAGGCGATCGAGCGCGCGCTCTGGACGTGGGGTTACGCGAAGACCCCGCCCGTCCTGACCCCTGAGGAGTGCGCCGGCCTCGTCGCCCTCTACGCGGACGATCGCCGGTTCCGCAGCCGCATCGACATGGCCCGCTACCGCTTCGGCGAAGGCGACTACAAGTACTTCGCCGAGCCGCTCCCGCCCCTCGTCACCGCGCTCCGCGTCCACACCTACCCGCGCCTGGCCGCGATCGCCAATCGCTGGATGGAGGCGCTCCGCGCCCGTGAGCGCTTTCCGACCGGCCTCGCGGCCCTCCTGGCGCGCTGCGCCCGGCGGGGGCAGACCAAGCCGACGCCGCTCCTCCTCCACTACGAGGCGGGCGGCTACAACTGCCTCCACCGCGACATCTACGGCGACGTGGCGTTCCCGCTCCAGCTCACCTGCTTCCTGAGCCGGCGCGGGACGGATTACACGGGCGGGGAGTTCCTGCTGGTCGAGCAGCGGCCGCGCGCGCAGTCTCGCGGCGAAGCGGTGGCCCCCGAGCAGGGGGAGATCGTCATCTTCGCCACGCGCGATCGGCCGGTGAAAGGAACGAGGGGCTACTTTCGCGCGGGCACACGCCACGGCGTGAGCCGGGTGACGTCAGGCTCGCGCTACACCCTGGGGGTCATCTTCCACAACGCCAAGTAACCGGCATCTCCTGGTGCCTCATTCTGACGGGTCTGCACGGCCGCCCTGGTATCCGGCTGTCGCTGAAAAAGGACGCTGACGGGCCAGGATTCCTCGCGGCCTTAGAGACGAAGCCGCTCCGAGCGCGGGCTTCGCCCGCGCACCCGAGGGGGGGCATCGGGGGGGTCTTCCGAGACCCCCCCGAAGAACTCAGTCGCCGCGGCGGTGGCGCCGCGCGTCGCGCTCCTTCAGGATCTCCTCGGACGACCGCACCGGCGCGTCCGGTGAGCGCGGGACGCCCAGGGCCTCGCCGAGATCGTCCACCACGCTCTGGTCCGGGGTCGCCACCGAGCCGCCCACCGCTTCCTCGCCGACGCTGGCGGCCCGCGGCCAGTCGGCATCCACGTCGCCGCCCGTGAGCTTGGGGCTCGTGGCGCGCTGCTCCGCGATCCGCGTCGCCGCCTCGCGCTCGCGATCGGTGCGGAGGATCGTGGCCTCCCGCGGGGGCGGTCCCTGGAGCTCTCCTTCGGTCAGGCGGCGCCGCCGCTTCGACGTCGCCGTCGCGCGAGTCCGCGGGGCCTTGCGCCGCACGGTGCGCGTGCGTCGCTTGGCCGCCGTCTTCGAGCCGCGCGCCCGCTTGCGGGGCGCCGCCGTCTTGCGGCGTGCTGCGGGCTTGGGGCGCTTCTTCCCTTTGCGTGAGGACGATCGCTTTCGCGCCATGGTGGGAGCCCTCGCGTGCGGGGTTACTGGGTCTTGGTGACGGGCTTCGCCGCCGCCGCCGGTACCGGTGCCGCCACCTGCTTCTGCTCGAGCTTCTTGACCAGATCGTCGTAGCCGGACTGGGTGATGATCTTGTTGAACTGGGTCCGGTAGTTCGCCACCAGACTCACGCCCTCGATCACGACGTCGAAGACCTGCCAGCGATTCCCGCCCTTCTGCATCCGGTAGTCGAGCGGGACCTCGGTGCCCTTCGGGGTCACGATCCGGGAGCGGACGGTCACCGTGTCGCCCTCGGCCTGCTCGGACAGATAGGTCACCTTCTCGCCGCCGTAGGCCTCGATCTTCCCGACGTACGAGGCCTCGAGCAGATCGGTGAAGAGCTCGGTGAAGCGCTTCTTCTGTTCGGGCGTCCGCTGCGCCCAGTGTCGGCCCAGCGCCCGCTTGGACAGCTCCTCGAAGTCGAAGAGCCCGCGTGCCACCTCGCGGATCTGGGCGCGCCGCTTCTGCGCGTTCTGCGGCTTCTTGAGCTCCGGATCCTGAACGACCTTGAGCACCCGGTCCACGGAGGCCTTCACCTGGTCGGTGGCCGGACCGGCCCAGGCCGGCGTCCCTGCGGTCGTGGTGAGCACGATCGCCGGCAGGGCCCAGACGATGGCGAGCCGTGCAAGCATCCGCCCCATGCTTCCTCCTCGAGGGTCAGGCCCTCGGCGAGCCTTCGAGTTCTGCGCCGTCGTTCCGGCGAGCGGCATGCCAGCCGTCCCGACGGGCGTTCCGTCCCCGTCCACCTCCTTGGGACGCGGAGGGCGGCCTCTCCGTTCGCCGCCGGGAGCCAGACGGCTCTCTTTCCCTAGAGCCGCCCGCGCAGCGCCGTGGCAAAGGCCTCGATCACGGCCCGGTCGGTCCGGGTCTCCAGCGGCAGGTACGGGGCCAACCGGTCGAGGATTCCACCATACCGGCTCCTGAGCGCGTCCGCCAGCCCATCGAGCGGGGCCTCGACGACGAAGGCCCCCAGCATCTCGTCCGTGACCAGCCGTGCCATGCCCGTCCAGTCGCCCGCCACCGACTTCCGGTGGAGCCGCGGCGTCAGGTCCTGCCAGCCGTGGGCCGCCAGCACGGGCTCGTAGGTGCGGGTCGAGGCGTAGAAGGCGATCTGCGCCCGCGCCTGCTCCCGCGCCGCCGCCACCTCGGCCCCGGTTCGCCCGGTGACCATGAAGACGGAGGTGGCGAGCGCGATGTCCGAACGCGACCGGCCGCTCCGGGCGAGCCCTTCCTCGATCTTGGGGAGCGCGAACTCGCGAAGGTAGCGCACGGAGTGGAAGGGGTGGAGGTGGACGCCCTCGCAGAGCTCGCCGGCGAGGCGCAGGTTGTACGCGTTCACGGCGGCGATGTAGATGGGGATCCGCGGATGCGCGATCGGGCGGGGGGCGAAGAAGGGCGTCATGAGCGTCACCGCGTAGTGCTCGCCGCGGAAGTCGATCGGCCCGCCGGTCTGCCAGCAGTCCCAGATCGCGCGCAGCGCGAGGATGTACTCGCGAAGGCGCGGGCCGGGGGCGCTCCACGCCACGGAGAAGCGTCGCTCGTTGTGACCCTTGACCTGCGTGCCGAGCCCCAGGACGAGGCGCCCGTCCGACGCGGCCTGGAGGTCCCAGGCCGTGTGGGCGACGACGGTCGGGCTGCGGGGGAACGCCACGGCGATCGCGGTGCCGAGGCTCGCGCGCTGTGTGTGCTGGGCCGCGACCGCGAGGGGGAGGAAGGGATCGTGCCGCGTCTCCGACGCCCACAGCCCGTCGAAGCCGAGCGCCTCCGCGTCGCGCGCCAGGGCGGGCACGTCCCGGAGGCTGTCGATGGCGATGTTGACGTCCAGCTTCATTTCTTCAGAGGGGGGCTCCGCCCCCGAATACTAGGCCTTCTGGGCCTGGTAGGCCATCTGCTCGAGGCGGGCGATGCGCTCGTCGATCGGCGGGTGCGTCGCGAGGACGTCCGCGAAGGCGCCTTCGCGCTCGTTCATCCGGCGCTCCAGGGGGTCGGTGATGCAGAGGTGCGCCGTCCCGCGGGCGATGAGCCGGGTCGGCGCGGTCGCCGCCTGGAGCTTCCGGAGCGCGCCGGCCAGACCGAGCGGGTTGCGGGTGAGCTCGGCCCCCGAGGCGTCCGCCAGGTACTCGCGGTGGCGCGAGACGGCGGTGGCGAGGAGCTGGCCGATCAGGGGCGCCAGGGCGATGGCGAGGACCCAGACGACGAAGATCAGCAGCATGAGCGGGGCGGGCAGCGAGACGCGCCCCCCGCCCTCGTCGTCGCGGCTCTTCCGATCGGCCCGCAGGCGGAGGCGCGAGGCCCAATCACTCAGGAGCAGCACGGCGCCCAGGAGCGCGGCGACCAGCGTCATCGTCCGGATGTCGTAGTTGCGGATGTGGGACATCTCGTGCGCCACGACGCCCTGGAGCTCGTCCCGGTTCATCGCCTGGAGCAGCCCCGACGTGACCGCGATGGAGGCGTGGTCGGGGTCCCGGCCGGTGGCGAAGGCGTTCGGGTCCGGGTCCTCCACGACGTAGACCTTGGGCATGGGCAGCCCCGCGGCGATCGCCATCTCGGTGACGACGTTCATGAGCACGCGCGCGTTCGGGTCCTCGGGGGCGATGGGCCGCGCCAGGCTCGAGGCCAGGACCGCGCGGTCGCCGAAGCGGTAGCCGGCCCAGGCGGCGCCGCCGCCGACCAGCAGGGCGAACGTCGCCGCGATCGGGAAGGGGACCCGTCCCCGGGCGAGCGCCCCCCCCGCGTCCCCGCCGAGGGCGAAGAGGTCGAGGCCGAAGCCCAGGAAGCCGACGAAGAGCACGAAGAGGGCGACGATGAGCCACGTGTTCCGGCGGTTCCGCGCCTGCTCGGCGAAGAGGTTCCGCGCCGCCCGCGGCAGGCTTCGGGCTCGGGTGCGATCGGGGGGATCCATCCTCGTCAGCGCGTGTCGAAGGCCACGCGGGGCAGTGCCCCGTCTCCCGCGTCCATGCGGAAGAACTCGGCCGGCTGGAAGCCGAGCGCCTCGGCCGCCAGGTTCACGGGGAACACCTGCTGGCGGGTATTGTAGCGGGCCACCATGTCGTTGTAGAGCTGGCGGGCGAAACCGATCCGGTTCTCCGTGCTGACCAGCTCCTCCTGGAGCGCGAGCACGTTCCGGTTCGCCTTGAGGTCCGGGTAGCGCTCCATGACGGCCAGGAGGCCGGCGACGGCCTGGCTGAGCGCGCCCTCCGCGGGGCCGGCCGCGGCGGCGCCGGAGGCCGCCATGGCGCGGGTGCGGGCCGCGGCGATCCGCTCGAAGACCGCGCGCTCGTGCTGCATGTAGCCCTGGACCGCCCCGACGAGGTTAGGGATGAGATCGTGGCGGCGCTTGAGCTGGACGTCGATCTGGGCCCACGCGTTCCCCACCTGGTTCCGGAGCCCCACCAGGCTGTTGTAGAGCCAGACCGCGAGCGCCAGGGCCGCCCCGAGCAGGAGGAGCCATCCGAGGCTCATCCGCCGACGTCCTCCGTGAAGCCGAGGCGGGTATCGAGGCCGTAGGCGGGCATCGTCGGCCGGTCGCCGAGCCGCACGCTGACCCGCCAGTCCAGCCGCGCGCCGGAGGGGATGGCTTCGACGATGACGCCCACGCGCGTGCCGGCGGCGACGGGGATGGGGCGCGGCGCCGGGAGGAAGGCGTGGCGTCGGTGCGTGAGCGGCGCGCGGGGCGAGGTGGACAGCGCGAGGTCGGCGTCGAAGTAGGCGTCGGCCCAGACCGCGAGGCCGTGGAGCGTGCCGTCGCGCTCCACCGCGAGGTAGCGCTGCGCCTCGAACCCCGGCGTCGGCGCGCCCTCGAGCTCGAGGACGTGGACGCGCGCCGGGGCGGCGAGCAGGCCGTCGCCGTCCAGCGTCTCCCGGTGGAGGCCGTGCCGTGCGAGCGCGCCCACCCGCGAGAGGTCGAGCCCGTAGGCCGGCCGGAGCCAGACCCCGATGAGCTGCTCCCAGACGGCCGGCGCCTCGATCGGGGCGACGTGGAGCTCGATCCGTTCGGGCAGGACCCGCCCGCCGGGCCGGAGGAGCCGGTCGCGCGTCTGAAGGAGCGCGGGCAGGAGGTTGTCCCGGAGCGTCATCACCCCCATGGCCTCGGAGATCAGGACATCCGCCGGCTGCGGCAGGCTCACCGCCTGCGGCTCGGCCTCCAGGAACTCGACGAGGTGCCCCGCGTCGTTCGCAAGCGCCAGCTCGCGCGCCAGGCGCACGACCGGGGTGGGCTCGATCGCGTAGACGCGCCGGGCGCCGGCGCGCGCGCACAGGATGCTGAGGACTCCCGTGCCGGCCCCCAGGTCGACCACGACGTCCCCCGCGCGGACCCGGCGCGTGATCGCGGTCCGGTAGGCGGCGGTGCGCACGGTGTCCCCGAGGATCTCCCGGTGGATCGCCAGGGCGTCGCGCGCTTCCTCCGCGGTCATGGGGCGGGCCGCGGCGATTGTAGCAGAAGCCCGCGATCGGGCGAAGCGCGCGCCGCCGCGCGGCCGGTCTGGTCGCGGCGGCGTGCGGGGGCGGTGCGAGGCCGAGGGGGAAGCGTTATGACTTGAGCAGGGTCACCTGAAGCATCGTCATGGGGGCGCCGAGGGAGAAGTCGGCGTACTCCAGACAGCGAACGAACGTGGCGGTCTCGTCCAGATAGGCGAAGCCCGTGGGGCACCCCGCGGGGACCGGGATGAAGAACGTACCGCGAAGCGTCCCGCGGAGACCCAGCTGGCGGTTCCCCCAGGTGCCGTCGATCAGCGCGACCGGGGCGCCGCTCGCGCCGCTGGACTGCAAGAAGAGCACGGCCGGCCTGAGGTCCATCCGGCCCGAGATGGTGGTAAACGTGACGAAGACGAGGTCCGAGAGGAGCGGGCTGTCGGGGTTCGTGTCGGCCAGCACGTTGAAGCCGCCCCCGACGGACCCGACGAGCGTCGTCAGGCTGACCTGGGACCAGGCCGCGGCATCCACCGGACAGGGCGCGGTGTAGACGCACACCTGGCCCGTCGCTTCGCCGACCAGCGTGGCATGGGCCAGGCGCGCCACGATGCTCGCGGGGTCATCCCCCGTCTTGAACCGGAGGTACTCCTGGACCTCCCAGAGGGTCAGCGTCCCGAACGGGGTCCCCTGGGCGTCGACGCGCGTCGGTGCCACGCCCACGACGAAGACCGTCGCGAGCGCCACCGCGCCCGCCAGGCGCCGGGTCCTTCCCCACCGCGTTAGCGGTTTCACGGCCGTCTCCTCCGGCTCGCCGACCCCCGAGCCACCGGTCAATGTGGCCATACCCGGGGGCCTGACTAGCAAGGAGGCTGCCAATCGAGGTGATGAGGAAAAACGACAATGGATACATTGCGTTATCAGATGGGATTCGCGACGCCCTGAGCAGTTCCGAAGCCGCCTGGCCAATTTCGAGCCAGGGCCGTTGGCGCCCGGTCCCGCCAGCCGCTCGGCGCGCGCGCGTCGGCCCGAGGGGGGGGTCAGTCGGTCCAGTCGGCGACGAAGACGTTGATCTCCCGGGGCGCCGCCGCGCCCCGGTTCGAGCAGAAGACGAGGCGGCGGCCGTCGCGCGAGACCATGGGGAACGCCGCGAAGGTCTCGGCGTAGGTGAGCCGTTCGAGCCCGCGCCCGTCCCGGCGGACCAGGTAGAGGGCGAAGTCGAAGCGGCCCGGGTCGTGGAGGTTCGAGGCGAAGACGATCCGCTCGCCGTCCGGGTGAAGGAAGGGCGCCCAGTTCGCCGCGCCGTTCGCCGTCACCTGCCGCGCGCCGCGTCCGTCGGCGTCCATGACGAAGAGCTCGGCGCGGTGGGGGCGCACGACCCCGCGCGCGAGCAACGCCCGGTACTCCGCCAGCTCGTGCGGGTCCCCCGGATGCCACGCGCGCCAGACGATCTGCCGGCCGTCCCAGGAGAAGAAGGGCCCGCCGTCGTAGCCCGGCCGGTCGGTCAGCCGCCGGACGTGGCGGCCGTCCGCGTCGCAGCCGTAGAGGTCCAGGTCACCGTCGCGGAGGGAGGTGAAGACGATGCGGCGGCCGTCCGCGGCGACCGCCCCCTCGGCGTCGTAGCCGGGGTGTCCGACGATCCGCCGCAGGGCGCTGCCGTCGACGGCGCAGGCGAAGAGGTCGTAGTCGTGGAGCGGCCAGACGTACCCCCGCGAGCGGTCCGGCGGCGGCGGGCACTCGGCTGAGGCCAGGTGGGTCGAGGCGTAGAGGAGCTGCGCGCCGTCCGGGAAGAAGTACGCGCACGTCGTCCGGCCGCGGCCGGTCGAGACCAGGCGCACCTCGCTGCCGTCGGCCCGCATGGTGAAGATCTGGTCGCAGCCGAAGGGCGGCCGGGTGGACTGGAAGACCAGCCGCTCGCCCGTCCAGTCGAAGTACGCCTCGGCGTTCTGGCCGCCGAACGTGAGCTGGCGGAGGACGCCGAGGTGCCGCTCGCGGCCATCGCGCGGCGGCGCGGTCGCGGCGCGCGCGCGGCGGGCGCCCAGGTGCTCGCGGACCGCCGCGAGGGCGCCTCCGAGCCCGAGGCGCAACAGGGCGCGACGATCGAGCGCCCGGTCGAGCATCGGCGCGCGGCTCCAGGGCTACTTGGCTTCGGGAAGGCCCGCGGCGTTCCGGATCTTGGCGAGCTGGCCCGCGTGGTCGTTCCAGTGGTGCTCGAACAGCGCGCCCACGTAGGCCGCGATCGGGACCTCGTCCGTGCCCATGAACTGCTTGAACAACGGGATCCGCGCCTTCCGCCGTTCGAGGTCGCCCTCCGGCAGCCGCTCCAGGTGGGCGAACACGCTCCGCCGCTGCGCCTCGAGCACCTCCGTGAACTGCCGGAGCGTCATCTTCTTCCGCTCGGGATCCACGATCACCTCGCCGGGCTTGATCTCCACGACCGGCAGGTTCCGCTCGGAGAACCTCTCCACGACCGGGACCGGCTTCCACCCGGGCTCGAAGAGCAGGTGCGCGAGCACCTGGCGCGTCGTCCACTCGCCCGGCGCGTCCGAGCGCTCCATGTGGGGCTCCATGCCCTGGAGCTGCCGCGACAGGTTCGCCCACGCGCTGTCGGTCCGCTTCCGCAGATCGTCGAGGACCTTGTTGGCCATGCTCAACCCTCCATCGGCGAGCCCGGAGCTCGCCCGTTCTTGCCACCCGCTCATCGCCGTTGCTCCAGCGTGGCCTGGACGGTGTGCGCGCTGCCGGCGCGCTCGTAGGTGACCTCGACGGTGTCCCCCGGCCGGTGTCGGCGCAGGGCGAAGGTGAGGTCGTCGAGGTTGCGGATCGCCATGCCCCCGAACCGGACGATCACGTCACCCCCGCGCAGCCCGGCGCGCTCGGCCGGGCTGCCGGGCCGGACCCCGCCGACCCGGACGCCCGGGATCGGGCTGTCGGCGAAGTCCGGCACCGAGCCGAAGTACGGCCCGTAGCCGCCGCCCGTCCCCGCCGCCGCCGGCGCGACCGGCACCCGGACGAAGGCGAGGCGCTCGTCGCGGTCGGCGAGCGTCCGCGCCGTGCGGTAGGCGACGGTCACGATCGTGCGCAGCCCGTCGGCGTTCACCTTGTCCCAGGTGTCGCTGGGCCGGTGATAGTCGGCGTGGGTGCCGGTAAAGAAAAAGACGACGGGGCACTCGCGGTTGTAGAAGGCGGTGTGGTCGGACGGCCCGACGGCGTCCCCGCGGAGGACGAGACGCAGGTCGAGGCCCCAGGCGGCCTGCTCGACGAGCGCCCGGAGGCCCTGGCCGGAGTCGACCCCCATCACGTGGAGGCGGCCGTCGCGCAGCCGGCCCACGCTGTCGAGGTTCACCATCGCCACCGTGCGCTCGAGGGGGACGGCCGGGTGGCGGACGTAGTGGCTCGAGCCGAGGAGGCCGAGCTCCTCGCCCGAGAACGCGACGAAGACGAGCGTCCGCCGCGCCCCGCCGCCGCGGGCGAACGCCTCGGCGAGCCCGAGCACGGCGGCGGTGCCCGAGGCGTTGTCGTCCGCGCCGGGATGGATCTCGTCGGCGCGCGCCGGGGCGAGGGAGAAGGGGCTCCCGCGCCCGAGGTGATCGTAGTGCGCGCCGATCACGACGGCGTCGCCCCGGCGCGCCGGATCCGTGCCGGGGAGGAGGCCCACGACGTTGGCCGTGTCGCCGTGCTCACGGACGAGGGCGACGCGGACCCGGAGCTTCACGCCGGGGAGCGGCCGCGAGGCCGGCGCGAGCTGCGCGTCGATGGCCGCCTGGGCCTGCGCGAGGTCGAGCCCCGCGGGCGCGAGCAGGGCGGCGGCGACCGCGCGCGTCGCGCTCACGGCCACGACCCCCCAGGCGGGCGTGGTGCCGCGGATCGGGCGCGGCGCGTCTTCGGCCCGTCCGGGATTCTCGACCACGACGACCGCCGCGGCGCCATGCTCGCGGGCGTTCAAGACCTTGTGGCGGAGCTCGGTGTAGTGGAAGTGCTCGGGCTGCCGGAACGGGCTCTGAGGGTTCCGCTCCTGCGGCTCGCCGGTCATGACGAGGACGATCCGGCCGCGCGACGGCAGGCCGGCGTAGTCGTCGTAGCCGAGGGACGACGCGGTGATCCCGTAGCCGGCGAAGACCACGTCACCCCGCACCTCTCCGTCGTCGGAGAAGGTCAGCGGCAGCCAGTCGGCTCCGGCCGCGAAGGCCCGCGCCGTGGCGTCCGGACCGGTCACCTCGAGCGCGTTGCCGGCGCCGAGTCGCACGCGGGTCAGGACCGGGAAGCGCTGAAGGTACGTGCCCGCGTCCCCGCCCGGGCGGAGGCCGACCCGCCGGAAGTGGTCGGCGAGATAGCGGGCGGCGCGATCGGCGCCGGACGTCCCGGCCGCGCGCCCCTCCATCGCGGGCGCGGCGAGGTCGCGCACCCAGCCGAGCAGGCGCGCCGACTCGGGAACCGCCTCGGGCCTGCCGCCCGGCGCCCCGGCGGCGAGGGCGACGGCGGCGAGCGCCAGGGCCAGGATGCCCCCGAGCCGGGCCGGACGCCGGCCCGGCGCGGGGCGTCCCGGAGGGGTCTCCTCGGCCGTCATCGGGGCAGCGCGATCACCCGGTAGGCCTCGCCGTAGGTATAGCCGTGGGGCTTGCCGAGGTCGGCCGCGCGCTGGCGCACCAGACCCTCGACCCCGGCGAAGTCCTTGAGCTGACTCGCGTGGCAGCGCAGCGCGGCGAGCTTCCGGTCCATCGTGCCCGTGATGTCGACGACCACGTCGGGCTCGGCGTGGCCCATCAGGTACACCTCCCGCACCCGGTAGGGCTCCCAGCCCTCGGCCAGGAGATCGGGGAAGTGCATGCGATCGCGCGCGTAGGGGTACACGGCGTCGAGCGCGAGGCGGCCGGCGTGGCGGTGGTCGCGATGGCCGGCGTAGGGGTTGAGGGACGGGAACGGGTTCTGGGTGACGACGCGATCGGGGCGGACGCGGCGGATCGCGCGGACCACGTCACGGCGCGCCTCGCGGGTATCCTCGAGCTCGCCGTCCGGGTAGCCGAGGAAGAGCACCTCCTGCACGCCGAGGGCCCGCGCGGCGGCGCGCTGCTCGCTCTCCCGGAGGCGGGCCAGCCGCTGGGGGGTCATCGCCGGGTCGTCCGAGCCCTTGTCGCCGTTCGTCACGACGCAGTAAAAGACCTCATCGCGCTCCTCGACCCACCGGGCGACGCTGCCCCCGCACCCGAACTCGGCGTCGTCCGGGTGGGCCACGATGACGAGGATTCGCCGCACGTCGGTCATCTCCGCTCCTCGGGATGGGAATGAACGGCTGCGCGTTCCGCCTCACTCTACCACGCGGGTCGAGCCCGACCGCCACGCGGGTCGAGCCCGACCGCGATCGCGCCGGATCCTCCCGCGACGCTCTTTGCCGTGCCGCCGTCCGACGCGGCGCTGTCGGCGGCCGTGCCCGTGCGTCGGCGCGTGGGTCGCGGACGCACCGGCCGACGGCGCGGGCCCCGGAGGAGGCGAGGCCGCGCCCGGCTCGCCCCTGACCCGCCCTTGGGCGTGGCGGGGGGCCCCGCCCACCGCGCTGCTCCCAGATGGAAAAACCGGTTGACCTACCCATAACGACGGTTTATCATTCTGACTCGCCGCCTGTTTGGTTCTCGGGCGGTCGAGGCGCTCATGAAGAAAGCCAAGTCGGACTACCTGATCCAGTCCGTCAGCCGGGCCCTGGACATCCTGGAGGCCTTCACGATCGGGCAGGAGGAGCTCGGCGTCACGGAGCTGTCGCGGAAGCTCAAGCTCCACAAGAACAACGTCTTCCGCCTCCTGGCCACGCTCGAGACCCGGGGCTACGTCGAGCAGGACCGGGACAGCGGCAACTATCGCCTGGGGATGAAGACCTTCGAGGTCGCCAGCGTCTTCCTCCACCACCTCGGGTTGGCCAAGCAGGCGCGGCCGAGCCTCGCCCAGCTCGCCGCCGAGACGGGGGAAACGGCGTACCTGGCCGTCCTCGAGGGCCCGACGGTCCTCGCCATCGACATGGTCGAGACCGGCCACGCGGTGCGGGTGGTGTCCCACCTCGGCCGACGCCTGCCAGCCCACGCCGCGGCGCTCGGCAAGGCCCAGCTCGCCTTCCGGCCGCAAGACGAGCTCGAGCAGCTCTGGAAGCAGCACGAGCCCGTCGCGGCGACGCCCCGGACCCTGACCGATGCGGGGCGGCTCGGCGAGGAGCTGGCGCGGGTGGCCGCGCACGAGCTCGCGTTCGAGGACGAGGAGCTCGAGCCCGGCGTCCGCGCCGTCGCCGCGCCGGTGCGCGACTACCAGAAGCGCGTGGTCGCCGCGCTTGGCATCACGGGGCCCGTGCTGCGCCTGACGCTCGAGCGCCTCCAGGACGAGGTCGCGCCGCGCGTCCGCGCCGCGGCGCAGGCCGTCTCCCGGCGCCTGGGCTACCCGGTCAGCGCGCCCTGAGCGTGCCGGGGCCGCGGCCGCCCGGCGCGCGGTGGACCGGCGCCCCATCGACGCCTCTCTGCCGACGCGGGGCGATCTCCCTCCCCGCCGCCGTCCCCTCGCGCCCGGCCCGGCCGGCGCCGCGCCCGGTCCGGCGTTGCGTCGGGCGGGCAGTTCGGGAACAATAGCGACGTTCGGCGCGACGCCAAGCGCGCCGCCGCAGACGCGAAGGATCATGGGCAGCGACCGCATCGTCATCCGAGGCGCCCGAGAGCACAACCTCAAGAACATCGACCTCGAGATCCCCCGCGACCGGCTCGTCGTCGTCACGGGGCTCAGCGGGTCGGGCAAGTCCTCCCTCGCCTTCGACACGATCTACGCCGAAGGGCAGCGGCGGTACGTGGAGAGCCTCTCCGCGTACGCACGGCAGTTCCTGGAGCAGATGGAGAAACCCGACGTCGACTCGATCGAGGGCCTCTCGCCCGCCATCTCGATCGAGCAGAAGACGACGTCCAAGAACCCGCGCTCGACCGTCGGGACCGTCACCGAGATCTACGACTACCTGCGCGTCCTCTATGCGCGCGTCGGCGTCCCCCACTGCCCGCAGTGCGGGCAGGTGATCGCGGCGCAGACGGTCCAGCAGATGGTGGACCGCGTGCTGACGCTCCCGGCCGGCGGCCGGATCGTGGTGCTCGCCCCGATGGTCCGCGGGCGCAAGGGGGAGTACCGGAAGGTCTTCTTCGACCTGCGCCGGCAGGGGTACACGCGGGTCCGCGTCAACGGCACGGTGCGCGAGCTGGGGGAAGAGATCGAGCTCGACAAGAACCGGAAGCACACGATCGAGGTGGTCGTGGACCGCCTCGTGGTGAAGGCCACCATCGCCCCGCGCCTGGCCGACTCGCTGGAGACGGCGCTGCGGCTGGCGGACGGCGTGGTGGTCGTGGAGACGGTCGAGGGCGGCCAGGCCTTCGTCTTCTCCGAGCGGCTCGCCTGCGCGCGCTGCGGCGTCTCTTTCCCCGAGGTCTCGCCCCGGATGTTCTCCTTCAACAATCCCTACGGCGCCTGTCCGGAGTGCGGCGGGCTCGGGACGCGGTTCGAGCTGGACCCCGGGCTGATCGTGCCCGACCCCCGGAAGTCGCTGAACGGGGGGGCCCTCGCGCCGTGGGCCGGCCGGGAGTCGGTCTACTTCCGGCAGACGCTCGCCATCCTGGCGCGCCGGCGGCGCTTCAGCCTCGACAAGCCCTGGCGCGAGCTCCCGAAGGGGACGCGGGAGCTGATCCTCCACGGCGGCGGCGAGGCGGGCGGCTTCGAGGGCGTGCTCGGCGTGCTCGCGCGGCGCTACAAGGAGACCACCTCGGAGGAGACGCGGGCCGAGGTCGAGCGCTTCATGTCGGAGCGGCCGTGCCCCGCGTGCAAGGGCGGGCGGCTCCGTCCCGAGAGCCTCGCCGTCCGCGTCGGCGGGCGGTCGATCCAGGAGGTCTGCGCGCTCACCATCAAGGACGCCGCTGCCCGGTTCGAGACGCTCGTCCTGGGCGAGCGAGAGCAGACGATCGCGCGCCGCGTGCTCAAGGAGATCCGGGAGCGGCTGGGCTTCCTCCGGGACGTCGGCCTGGAGTACCTGACGCTCGATCGGCCGGCCGCCACGCTGGCGGGCGGCGAGGGGCAGCGGATCCGCCTGGCGACGCAGATCGGCTCGAGCCTGGTCGGCGTCCTCTACATCCTGGACGAGCCCTCCATCGGGCTCCACCAGCGCGACAACCGCCGGCTCCTCGACACGCTCCTGCGCCTCCGCGACCTCGGCAACACCGTCCTCGTCGTGGAGCACGACGAGGAGACCATCCGCGCCGCCGATCACGTGATCGACCTCGGGCCCGGCGCCGGCGAGCTCGGCGGCTACGTCGTCGCCACCGGGACGCCGGCCGAGATCACGGCCGACCCGAAGTCCTTGACCGGCCGCTACCTGGCGGGCGAGCTGTCGATCCCGCTCCCGCTCCTCCGGCGGAGCGGGACGGGCAAGTGGCTCACGGTCCACGGCGCCCGCGAGCACAACCTCAAGGGCATGGCGATCCGGATCCCGCTCGGCACGTTCGCCTGCATCACGGGCGTCTCCGGCTCGGGCAAGTCCACGCTCGTCAACGACATCCTCTACCGGGCGCTCGCCCAGGTCTTCCACCGCGCGCAGGAGCGGCCCGGGGCGCACGACCGGATCGAGGGGCTCCAGCACCTGGACAAGGTGATCAACATCGACCAGTCCCCCATCGGGCGCACCCCGCGCTCGAACCCCGCGACCTACACGGGCGTCTTCGCGTTCATCCGGTCGCTCTTCGCCCGGACGCCCGACGCGCGGGCCCGCGGGTACGCGCCCGGGCGCTTCTCCTTCAACGTGAAGGGCGGGCGCTGCGAAGCGTGCCAGGGGGACGGCCTCGTCAAGATCGAGATGCACTTCCTCCCCGACGTCTACGTGACGTGCGAGGTCTGCAAGGGCAAGCGCTACAACCGCGAGACGCTGGAGATCCGCTACAAGGGCCGAAACATCGCCGAGGTGCTGGAGATGACGGTCCGCGAGGCGCTCGCCTTCTTCGAGGCCGTCCCGCCGATCAAGCAGAAGCTCCAGACCCTCCACGACGTCGGGCTCGACTACATCCGGCTCGGCCAGCCGGCGACGACGCTCTCGGGCGGTGAGGCCCAGCGCGTGAAGCTCTCCACCGAGCTGTCGCGGCGGGCGACCGGCCGCACGCTCTACATCCTGGACGAGCCGACCACCGGGCTCCACTTCGCCGACATCCAGCGGCTGCTCGACGTCCTCAACCAGCTCGTGGAGCAGGGCAACACGGTCGTCGTGATCGAGCACAACCTCGACGTCGTCAAGACGGCCGACCACATCGTCGACCTGGGGCCCGAAGGCGGCGAGGCGGGCGGCCACGTGGTGGCGACGGGGTCGCCGGAGGAACTCGCCGACCAGGCCGAGCGCTCCTATACCGGGCAGTTTCTGCGGCGGGTCCTCGCACCTCGCTGACTGCCGGGACCGCCTGGCACCGCTGGAAGGGCTCGGCCTCGGGGAGACTGGGCCCCCGGGCGGGCGCGGATTCGCCGCGCCCGTGGCGGCCGGCAGAGGCCTGGCGCACCCCGCGTGGCTGGGCTATGCTTGGCGAGTCAGGACGGGACACGCGGCGTCGCGAACCGCGTGGAATGCAGTCCCGGAGCGCGCTGAGGCAATCGGAGTCGAAGTCGCACGCCTGGCGGCGCTGCGCGAAGGGGGACGTGTATCGGAGAGCGTTTCGCGAAGAGGTCGAGTGCAGCTCACTGAACTGACCCTGAACTGACCATGGAGGGAACACATGGCATCGGTTGCGTTCGCGCTCCCCATCAAGCCGGGGAAAAATGACGCGGGTCTCAAGTTCGTCGAAGAGCTGACGACCGGTCGCAGTCAGGAGTTCCACAAGCGCCGTCAGCCGCACTTCGAACGGGTGAGGATCTGGCGTCAGCACACCCCCTCGGAGATGATCATCGTCTGCCTCGAGGGTCCCGACGTCCACGGCGCGATGCAGTCCAGGGCCAAGGAGGACCACGAGTTCGAGCGGTGGTTCGACTCGAAGATCGAGGAGATCACGGGACACCACATGAAGAACGTCAGTGGCAAGGGCGCACCGGCCGAGCTGCTGATGGACTGGCACAGGGACAAGGGCCACGCCAAGTCGAAGTCCGGCCACTGAGACCTAGCCGGTCCCGTTACCGGGCGACACCACCGTAGCCGCCGGGCGGGTGGTGTCGCCCTCCCTCGCCGCCGTCCTCTCGGCCCGCCGCCTGCCCCGGGCGCGGCGCTGTGCTAGGATGCGGGTACCGCCGGGGACCGTCGCTCACCCTCCGAGGAGGTAGCATGGCGATCGAGATCTCCCGTATCCGCAACATCGGCTTCGTCGGCCACGGGGGGGTCGGCAAGACGTCGCTCGTCGAGGCCATCCTCTCGCGCACCGGCATGACGAGCCGGCTGGGGCGCGTGGACGACGGGACCGCGACGACCGACTTCGACCCCGAAGAGATCAAGCGTAAGATCTCGATCAACACCGCCGTCGCCTTCTGCGACCACCGGGACCACCGGATCCACCTCGTGGACATTCCCGGGTACGGCGACTTCATCGCGGAGGCGCGCTCCGCGCTCCGCGTCGTCGAGGGGGCCGTCATCGTGGTGGACGCGGTCGCCGGGGTCGAGGTCCAGACCGAGAAGGTCTCGAAGTTCGCGCAGGAGTACGCCTTGCCGCGTCTCTGCTTCGTCAACCGGATGGACCGGGAGCGGGCGGACTTCGCGCGGGCCCTCGACTCGATCCAGCGGCGGCTCAAAGGCCGGTTCGTGCCGCTCCAGCTCCCGGTCGGCCAGGAATCGGCGTTCCGGGGCGTCGTGAACCTCGTCAAGATGAAGGCCAGCATCCAGCAGGACGGCAAGATCGTGGAGGGCGAGATCCCGGCGGACCTCCTGGCGAGCGCGCGCGAGCACCGGGAGAAGCTCTTCGAGGCAGTCGCGGAGACCGACGACGACCTCCTCGCCCGCTACCTCGAGGAGGGGAGCCTGGACGAGGCGGAGGTGCTGAAGGCGCTGCGCGCCGCGATCGGGGCGGGGAAGCTCGTCCCGGTCCTGTGCGGGTCCGCGGCCAAGGCGCTCGGCGTGGGCTCGCTGCTCGAGCTCGTCATCGACTCGTTTCCCTCGCCGGCCGACCGCCCCCCCATCGAAGGGACCGACCCTCGCAGCAAGGAGCCGGTCACGCGCGCCCCGGGGGCGAAGGAGCCGTTCACGGCGCTCGTCTTCAAGACCTTCACGGACCCGCACGTCGGCAAGCTGACCCTCCTCCGCGTCTTTTCGGGGACGCTCGGCACGAACGCCCAGGTCCACAACGCCACGCGAGAGGCGCGCGAGCGGGTCGGGCAGGTCGCGCACATGCAGGGCAAGGAGCAGCGTCAGGTGGAGGGGCTGGGCCCCGGCGAGATCGGCGTCGTGGCCAAGCTGAAGGAGACGCTGACCGGCGACACGCTCTGTGCGGAGAGCGCGCCGATCGTCATCCCGCCGATCGCGTTCCCGGAGCCGTCCATCTCCTTCGCCCTCCAGCCGAAGACGAAGGGTGACGAGGACAAGATCTCCAACGCCCTCGCCCGGCTCGCCGAGGAGGACCCGACGCTCCGCTACCACTACGACCCGGAGACCAAGCAGCTCCTGATCTCGGGCGTCGGTCAGCTCCACATCGAGGTCACGCTCGAGCGGATGAAGCGCAAGTTCAACGCCGAGGTTGTCCTCCTGCCGCCGCGCATCCCTTACAAGGAGACGGTCAAGGGCCGGGCCCAGGTGCAGGGCCGCCACAAGAAGCAGACGGGGGGCCGCGGCCAGTTCGGCGACTGCTGGATCGAGATCGAGCCGCTCGCCCGCGGCGGCGGGTTCGAGTTCGTGGACAAGATCTTCGGCGGCGCGATCCCGCGGAACTTCATCCCGTCGGTGGAAAAGGGCGTCCGGGCCCGGCTCGAGCGCGGCGTCATCGCGGGCTACCCGGTCGTGGACGTGCGGGTGACGCTCAACGACGGCTCCTACCACAGCGTGGACTCCTCCGACATCGCCTTCCAGCTCGCCGGCCAGATCGCCGCGGAGAAGGCGGTGCTGGAGGCGAAGCCCTGCCTGCTCGAGCCGATCATGAACGTCGAGGTCACGGTGCCGTCGAACCTCGCGGGGGACGTCATCGGCGACCTGAACAGCCGGCGGGGCAAGATCATGGGGATGGAGGCGGGCGGCGACACGACGGTCGTCCGCGCCCAGGTCCCGATGGCGGAGATGCTCAACTACGAGCCGAGCCTCCGCTCGATGTCAGGCGGCCGGGGGAGCTACTCGATGGAGTTCTCTCACTACGAGGAGCTCCCCGGGATGTTCGCCGAGAAGGTGATCGGGGAGGCGAAGAAGGAGAAGGAAGCCAAGGCCGCGGAAAAACACTAGATTCTTCGCACGGCGGCTGCGCTCCTTCCGAGCCCGCTGGAGCCTCGCGCGGAGCCCCTTGACGGTGCCGGCCCCGCCGAGGGATACCATGGGCGGCGGGGAGGGTCTGGTGCGGTCGCGGACGAGGGGCCGCTGCTGGGTGGTGCCGGTGCTCGGCATCGTGGCCCTGCTCGTGCCCACGGCGGCCTGCGCCATCGGCGCGGACGAGTTCCTGCGATCACCGGGCGCCGAGGCCTTCCGGCAGGGCCGCTACGAGGACGCGCTCGCCGGGTTTGAGCGCCTGCTGGAGCGCTATCCGGACGACGCCCTGATCCTCCGGTACATCGGCATCACCCAGGACCGGCTCGGGCGCTACGCCGAGGCGGTCGCGACCTACCGGCGGGCCGTCGCCGTCGACCCGCGCGACGCGGCGCTCCGCCTCTTCCTCGGGATCGCGCACTACCACCTGCGAGACGCGGGGAGCGCGCGCGAGGCCCTCGCCCGGGCCGTGGAGCTGGGGCCGGACTCACCCTACGCCCAGCGGGCGCAAGAGTACCTCGACGTCATGGCCCGGCAGGCGGCCGAGTACGCGCGCCCGGGCGCGCCGCGACGGTGGAACCTTTCGCTCCGGGCCGGCGTCGAGTTCGACACCAACGTCCCGCAGGCCCCCGCGGACCGGAGCGTGTTCCCCGGCGACCGGGACGGCGTGCGCTTCACGCAGTACCTGGCGGGGACGTATCGGCTCCTCGCCGGCGGGCCCTGGGAGGCGAGGATCGAGGGCTCGGTCTACTACAGCGAGCATCCGGACCGCGACCTCAACGACTTCGACGTATCGGCGCTGGAGGCGGGACTCGTCGCCGGCTACGCCACGGCTGTGGCCGGTCTGCCGGTTCTCCCGGCCGCGCGCTACGCCTACAAGCCCGTCTACCAGCAAGGCCATCGCTACAGCGAGGCTCACACCGTGACCGCCTCGGTCAACGTCGGCTTCACCCGGGAGACCACGACCAGCCTCGCGTACCGCCTGGCGTTCCTCGACTTTCGCGACGAGGGCTTTGACCCACGCCTCTCCTCCCGCGACGCGACGAGCCACGCGCTGGGCGTGACCCACTACCTCTACTTCGCCGAGCGGCGGGGCTACGTCTGGGGCGGCTACGAGTACCAGTGGAGCGACGCCGACGGGCTCAACTTCGAGTCGCGCACCCATCGGGTTGGCGGAGGCGTAGCCGCCCCGGTGCCGCTCGGGGCGCGGCTCGACGTCAGCGCCGAGTACGCCCGGGACGACTACCCCGACTTCCAGGGGCCGCGGAAGCGGCAGACGGACCGGTGGAGCGCGTCCGTGGCGCTCTCGCGGCCGGTGTGGGAGCCGCTCGTGGTGACGCTCTCGTACTCGTACCGGCGCGAGGACTCGAGCCTGGACCAGCTGGACTACGACCGGCACATCGTGGGCCTCACGATGGGGGTTTCGTTCTGAGAGAGGACCGGGACATGGCGAGCCTCTGGCCGGCATCTCGACGACGACTGCTGCGGGTTGGCGTGGCGCTCGGCCTGCTGGCGGCCTGGCCGGTGGGGAGCGGCGAGGCGCGCGCGGAGGAACGCGCGATTCACCCGGTCGACGAGGCGATGCGGGTGCTCGACCTGTCCCAGCACCCGGACCTCGTCCGGCTCCTGGTCGCCACGCCGGGCGGGGTGCGGGCGCCCCAGCACCCGGACCTCTTCAGCGCGCTGGAGCGCCGCGTCCAGCAGACCGACTTCCGGATGGCGCCGCCGCCACAACCGCCACAGCCGGGGCCGGGCGCTCCTCCGTCCGGCGCGCCGCCCGGTCCGGCGCCGTCGCCCGGGACGCAACCCCCGGGCCCGCCGCCGCACCCCTAGTTGTTTCGGGGGGTCTCGGGAGACCCCCCCGATGCCCCCCGGCCTTTGCGGCGGCGAAGCCGCCACTCGGAGGCAGCACACCATGCGCGCGGCCCGCGCTACCGCGGGCCGATCCCGATCGGGCCTTCCTTCGGCGGTCGGGGGATGCCCTCGCGGGGTTGCTGCGGGGGCTCGGGCCCGCGCGGCTGTGGAGGCGTCTTCGGGTCATGAGGCCGCGGGGTGTCGGGCTGCGTGTGCGGCGGGGCCTCCACGCCGCCCGCCCGTGGCGTCGGCCCCGTCACCGGCCCAGCCGTGGGCGTGTCCGGCGCACTTGGGGGGCCCTTGGGGATGGTGCCGAGCGGCGCAAGCTCGGTCCCGGGGGTGAGGGCGCCGCGCGGCGTCCCGAGCAACTCCGTCGGCGCCGGCCCGCCCAGAACGCCCATGGTCTCGTCCACACTGAGCGCGGGCTGCCCGAATGCGATGGCCCCGCTCGCGTCGGCGATGATTTCGGTTTGCTGACCCGCCCCGAAAGTGACGGCGGTCGCCGTCGCGCCACCGAGCACGTTCCCACTTATGGGCGCGCTCGAATTGTTACCCAACACGAAAGATGTCCGTCCGCCTTCCAGTGGCGTGATGGCCGTGCTGATGCTGTCCCGGAGGAACTCCCCGAACTTTCTCCCGAGTTTGGTGGCGACCCCGTACCAGAACTTCACCCCGCGTACGGTCGGATGCCTCCGGAAGAGCTCCCCCGGTGTGGTCGGGATGCTGAACTTCCAGGTGAACTTCTGGTCCCCGAGCTGGATGGTCGCGCTGCCGAGTGGGATGGAACTCCCGGATCTACTCGGCTGTGCGCCCTGCGTCATGGCTCCAGCCCCGCCGACCGTGCCGGCCGTGCCGGCCGTGCCTGCCTGTGTGGTCTGCTGACCGGGGACAGGCGGCGACGCCCCGCCGGCCGCGGGCCCTGGCGGTACGTCAGGGAACCCGTGGCCCCACTCGTGGGTCATGATGAGCGTGATGTCCCCGCCCGCTGATCCCGCCGGCTGGCCGGCTGGTGGCAGGCCGAACGACACCACGGGAAGCGAGGTCGGCGCCGGGGCGTCGGTCGGTGGCGGGCCGATGGCCCGCTGCGGAGTGAATTCGAACGTCAGGCCGCTTGACTGATCCGAGACCCGGTAGCTCGGTGCCGGGCCGCCGGAGAGCTCCAATATGGGTTCTTTCGCGCCCGAGATGAAGAACCTGACAGGCTCGGTCGCCTCGACGGGGATGGTCAGCCCCCCTTGCGAGCCGCTGGGGAGCACGCTCGTGTGGCTCGGGCCTTGCGCCGCCTGGAGCGTGTACCACGACGGAAGCAGCAGGGGGACGAGCCCCCGGTCGTTGGTGAGGTTCAGGATTACGTCCACCCCTTCGACGAAGACCAGGCCTCCCACGCTAGGGATCACGCCTCCCTGGGGAGCCGTGCTCGAGTTCGAGAGAATGAGGAGCCCGGGACCTCCACCCACGACCTCCCATCCGGGGCCGACGAGGATGACGGTGTTCTTCCCGGCATTGCCGTAAAGGGAAAGGGTGCCACCCTTTTGGACGTCACCGGCAAGCACGATAACGGTGTCGTCACCCGGGCCTCCAAACACAAGGCGAGAAGTCGGACCAACCGTTGCGTCCCCCTGCACGGGCCCGGCCCAGATCGTGTCGTCACCGCCCTGGCCGAAGATCGCGAGGCCGGGGGGCTTGGCGTTCACGATGATGTCGCGCCCATTGGTCCCGATGATGTCACCCATGCTGTCGGTGTACGGGGCGGCCGGGTCCTGCTGGCCGACGTTTGCGATGAGACCGCCGGCGATCCCCGCGGCGCGCGTCGAGAGCATCGCCGTCGCGACGGTGGTCAGCGCCTCGGTGGTCCGGAGCTCCGCGCCTTCGCCCGCCAGCCACACCGTGTTGGGATCAAGCAGCCGGAGATCGCGGAAGCTAACGCGCGCCAGCTCGTGGCGGTCGTCGGGATCCCGGACCACCAGGGCGCCGCTCATCGGTTGACGCGGGGACCCCTCTGCTCCCAGGGCGTCGGTCGTAACCACTCGGAACTGAGACGTGCCCGGAACGTCCGGCTCAAACTTAAGAGCGGCCGTAGGCCCCGGCGCTTCGACCGACCGTTTCAGGGTGAACGGGCCGGCGCGCTGCACCTTGACGGGTTTGTCGCCCTCGCTCTCGAATCGGAAGCTTGCCGGCACCCAGAGTTTCTGCTCCTTCTTGCCGTACTCGCCCGCTGCCGTGCCTGACCCTTTGGGGTACACGACCGGTTCCGGCGAGAACTTCACCGTCATGTAACAGGGGTCCTTGGTAGTACCGGCATCGCAGGCCGGGAGAGTGATTTCGGTGATGAGCGCGTTGAAGAATTCCGGCCGCCGGAGCTTTTTCGCCAGTTCGTCCATCTCCCGGAGCAGCCGGTCCACTTCCTCCACTGTGAAGGGCGCCTGAGGCTGCCCGCCCTGGAGGGACCCCGCCTCGCGCTGTTCGACCACCTCGGCCCGCGTGCCCGCGTGCCCCCTTGCCGTGGGGCGGACTCCTGCACTCCTGGAGCGAACACGCGCTTTGGTGTACGCATGGGATTTGGCCCCCTTGCTCGGGTCCGCCCCCAGCGCTTGCTCCCCGGCCGTGTATTTGAACGCGGGGCGGATCACGCCAGAGTCAATCCATCCTTCCTTCCCGCCGGGAGTCCGAACCCGGGTCCTCCCGTTGGCCTCGTCCACCTCCATCACGTCAACCGTGTCGCCTTCGTTGAGTTCATCGACGATCGGGGACAGGGCGTGGTTGGTAGCGCGGACGTACACCTTCTCGACGCGGATGGTGCGGAGCGTGGAGGCCGGGAGCACTGCAGTCACAGGCTGCGGAGGCGGCTGGATCGCGGGGCCGCCGGGGGCCGGCCCTGGCTGGTCACCCGGACACGGCGGCCGGTCTGGCGAGTCGCCGCACCCGGGCTGCGCTCCCGCCGCCTCGGTCCCTTCGTCACAGGTTCCGCCGGGACAGGGGTCCTCGCACGGCTGATCGCCCGGGCAACCCGGCTCTTCAGCGACTTGTGGCTGGTCACCGGGACATGGCGGCGACGCTGGCGATTCCCCGCACCAGGGCCCTCCTCCTGCCGCTTCGCGTTCCTCGCACCTCCCGCCGGGACAGGAGCCGCCGGGGCAGCCCGCAGGCCCGCACGGCTCGGCGGGCTTGTCCGCTACGACGATGAGGGTCCAGTAACGGGGAACGAGGCGCCCCGCGGTGCCGGTCACTGTTTCGACGGGCCTGCCGTTGGGGTCCCAGCCGGGAGTCGTGCGAACGAGCTTGTGACTGGCCACCCAGTCCCAGGTTTCAGCCGAGACTTCCCGCCAACCGCCGTCCAGCCAGACCCACTCCCCACTGTCCGGATCGATCCCCCAGAACTTCCACTCCCTTGACTCCCGTGGGCCGGCGAAGGCCTTGCCGCGCACGCGGGCCCGCTCCTGCTCTTTGAGCTTCTCCTCTTCGAGGTACCGCACCACGTCGGCCGGATCGACCTTGGGGGCACACCCGCTAATAATGAGGACGGCCACGCCCACGATCAGGAGCACTTGGAAGAGCTTCTGGCCCTTCATGTCCGATCTCCTACGTCCACGAGTAGATGGGCCTGTTCAGAACGAAGGCAGGGCGGGACCAAGACGTCCTCGAAGCCGACCGAGGCATGACGGCACGTTGGCAGAGCGGGAGCCAGTGGCGGGGGGGCGCTTCCCGCCGTTGAGAGGGGCCGGGTGGAGACCCCGCGGAACCACACTTTCGCCCCTTGGCACGGCCATTACAGCGGCACGTCGAATCATTGTCAAGGGACAATGACGGCGGCGGCCGCCCGGGGGCCCGGCGGTCAGGTCGCGGACTGCGGCGGGTTCTTCCCCGCGGCGCTGCCGGGCCCGACCACCGCGCGGACCTGCTGCACGAGCTTGTCGAGGGGCAACGGCTTTTCCATCCGTCCCACGACGTTCACCCCGGCCGCGCGGACCTCCGCATCGTCGCCCAGGTAGCCCGACACGATCAGGATGGGGATGCTCCGCCAGCGCGGGTGCTCTCCCACCGTGTCCAGGAAGTCCTGGCCGGTCATGCGCGGCATCCGGAGGTCGAGGAGGATCAGGTCGGGGAAGAGGTCCCGGATGAGCTCGAGCGCCGCCTTGCCGTCTTCCGATCCCACCACGGCGTAGCCGGCGACCGCCAGGGCATCCGTCCACACGGCCCGGAGCCGGGCGTCGTCGTCGACGACGAGGACCCACTTGCGCGGGAGGGGAGGGGAAGACTCGGGCGACACGACGAGGCAGGGTACGGGGTGAAGCGCCGGGTGTCAAGCGCCGGGCTGCCCAGCGCCGGGGTGCCCGGGATGCGAGGGGTCGGCGGCCTGACGAGGGATCAGGTTCACCGGGGGCTCGCCCCGGGCGGTCCGGTGGATGTTCTCCGCCATGAGCTTCGCCCGCGCCTCTCGGGTCCCGTCGGTCCAGCCGGACACGTGCGGCGTCATGAGCACGTTGGGCAGCTCGTGGAACGGCCAGTGCGCCGGCAGCGTCGGTCCGGCGGTCGTCGGATACCGATACCAGACGTCGAGGGCGGCCCCCGCGATGCGGTGGTCGGCGAGCGCCCGATAGAGCGCTTCTTCCTCGACGATCTCGGCGCGCGCCACGTTGACCAGGATGGCGGTCGGCTTCATCGTTCGAAGCTCCCGCGCCCCGAGGAGGCCGCGCGTGGCCGGGGTGAGCGGCAGCGTGATCGCGACGTAGTCCGCCCGCGCCAGGACGTCACCCAGGCCGTCCAGGCCGCGGACCAGGGCGTGGGGATCGGCCGGCGAGGCCTGGCGCCGGATGGCGAGGACCTCCATGTCGAACGCGCGGGCCCGCCGCGCCACGGCCTGACCGATGCGGCCGTAGCCGAGGATGCCGAGCGTCCGCCCGGCCAGCTCGGGCCAGGCCGGGGGCGGTGGCGCGCCGGGCGCCCACTGGCTTTCCCAGCGGCCCGCGCGAAGGCTCGCGTCGAGCCGGCCGAAGCTCCGGCTGAGCGCCACCATCGCCCCCAGCACGTACTCGGCGATGCCCGTCTCGTGGCCGTAGACGTTCGCGAGCGCCGCGCCCGGCGGAAGCGCCGACCGGTCGATCCGGTCCAGACCGGCGCCGGGGACCTGCACGAGGCGGAGCCGCCGGGCGGCCGCGCCCATGGCGGCGGTGAACACGAGGGTGACGAGGACGTCCACCTCGGGCAGCCGGGACGCGGCCTCCCGCTCGTCGGTGAGGACGATGTCGCAGGGCACGGCGAGGTGCGCCCGCACGCGGTCGGCGAAGCTCGCGGCGAGCGTGCCCACGAAGGCGACCCGCAGCATGGGGGTCAGGCGAGGACCAGCTGCGTCTGGATCGTCTGCGACAGCAGCCGGCCGGCCTCGTCCACGACCCGGGTCTGCCAGACCATGGTCCGCTTTCCCCGGTGCAGCGGGATCGCCTCCGCGCGGACGAGGCCGGCGCGCCCGGCGGCGAAGAAATTGGTCTTGGACTCGATCGTGGTCGTGCCGGCGCCCGGCGGGAGGTTCAGGACGGTCGCGGCCGCCCCGACCGTGTCGGCCAGCGCCATCAACGTTCCCCCGTGGAGGGCGCCGCCCACGGTGCGAAGCTCGTCCCGGATCGCGAGCTCGGCGACGACGCGATCGGGGTCGGCCTCGACGATGCGGATCCCGAGGTGCGCGGCCAGTGTCCCGTTCAGGCTCTCGCTGATGGCGGTCGCATCCATGGCCATGGCCTCCCTCCTGCGCGCATCATCCGCGAGGCGCGTGGGGAAATCAATCGACGCGCGGCGGGGCCGGGCCCGCCGGGCTCGCGCGCTTGACATGCTGCACCGCCCGCGCCGATAGTCACGGCAAGGGGGCCCTCCGGCCCCGCGGAAGGGTGAGCGGCATGGCGCCTGTGGACGCCGGGTTGATCGCGGAGACGGCGAAGACGCTCTACATCCGCGCCCTCAAGCTCGTGCCGCCGGACGTCAAGGCCGCCCTGGCGCGGGCCCACGCGCGCGAGACCCATCCCCGCGCCCGCGAGATCCTCGCGACCATGCTGAAGAACCTGGAGGTGGCCGAGGCGCGCGGGCTCCTCGTGTGCCAGGACACGGGCACGCCGGTCTTCAGGGCGCGCATCGGCCGGCAGTTCCCGTTGGCGGCCCTCGGCGGCCACGCCATCGCGGACGCGCTGGCCGAGGGCGTGCGCCGCGCGACCGTGGAGCACCCGCTCCGGTCGAGCATCTGCCATCCCCTGACGCGCGAGAACCCGCAGACCAACACCGGCTGGCGGATCCCCATCGTGGACTGGACCTTCCTGCCGGACGGCGACGCCCTGGAGCTCCTGATGATGCCGAAGGGCTCGGGCTCCGAGAACATGTCGTTCCTCCGCATGCTCCCGCCGGCCGCCGGCCTGGCCGGGGTCAAGCGCTTCGTCCTGGACTGCGTGCTCGACAGCGGGGGCAAGCCCTGTCCCCCGACCATCGTCGGCGTGGGGCTCGGCGGGACGTCCGACCTCTGCATGAAGCTGGCGAAGGAGGCGATCTGGCGGCCGGTGGGGGAGCCGCATCCCGACCCCGACCTGGCGAAGCTCGAGGCCGACCTGCTCGAGGCGATCAACATGACCGGCCTCGGGCCGATGGGGCTCGGCGGGGACACCACGGCGCTGGCCGTCATGGTCGAGGCGGCCTACACCCACATCACGCAGAACCCCGTCGCCGTGACGCTCCAGTGCTGGCGCGGCGAGCGCGCCTCCGCGCGCATCTTCCCCGACGGCCGGGTCGAGGAGGGCTTCTGACGTGGAGGTCCGGCCGTTGAGGCCGCCGCTCGAGGAGGCGGTGGTGCGCGAGCTCAGGGCGGGGGACACGGTCACCGTCGACGGCCCCGTGTACGGGCTGCGCGACGCGACCCTCGTCCGGATCTTCGACCAGGGCCAGCCTCCGCCCGTCGACCTCCGCGGCGCCGTCGTCCTCCACACCGCGCCGAACGTG
Source organism: Candidatus Rokuibacteriota bacterium (assembly GCA_044866005.1). Classification (GTDB taxonomy): domain Bacteria; phylum Methylomirabilota; class Methylomirabilia; order Rokubacteriales; family DASRDR01; genus JBIOTN01. The sequence goes on from JBIOTN010000037.1 coordinate 27,232, forward strand.
GCGCGGGCAGCGGACGGCGGCTACCTGCCGCTCTCGGTGGGGACGACGACGAGCATGCGGATGGACCGCTTCACGCGGCCTCTCCTCGAGCGCTACGGCGTGCGGGCCATCGTGGGGAAAGGGGGCCTCTCGGCCGACAGCCTCGCCGGCCTCCGCGAGCACGGCGCCGTGTATCTCGCGATCACCGGCGGCGCGGCCGCCCTGGAGACCGTTCAGATCGAGGCGATCGAGGGGGTCTGGTGGGAGGACCTGATGCCCGAGTGTCTCTGGCGCTTCCGGGTGCGCGGGCTCGGGCCGCTGATCGTCGCGATGGACGCCGCGGGCGGCGACCTCTACGCGGACGTCCTGGCGGAGGCGAAGAGCCGGCTCGCCGGCATCTACGCCCGGCTCGGCCTCTAAGTCTTTCTCGGGGGGGTCTCGGAAGATATTGCTCGGAGGGGGGCGCTGCCCCCCGTCCGATGCCTCCCCCCGGGAATCGTTGCGCGGGCAAAGCCCGCGCTCGGAGCGCCTCGATCACCGTGGGCGTGAACCCGGGGGCGGCTCCGCTGTCACTCACGCAGGCCGTCGGGCCTCCCCGGCGGAGTGTCCGCGGCCGGTTCAGCTCCGCCGGGCGCTCAGCGCAGCCCGGCGCCGCGTGACGGCTGCGCCGCGTCGTGCGGCGGCGTGCCGGTCTCGATGAGCGTCTTCATGCGCACGAGGTCGGCGTCCATCTCGCTCTTGGGATCGGCGCCGAAGAGCGTCGCCACGGCGTGGCCGACCGCGCCGGCCGGCGGGTTGTACGACATCCGCACGTGGACGCGCGTGGACCCGTCGCGGTTCGGCTGGAACCGCACGACCCCGGCGTGCTCGACCGGTGAGCCGGGGACCGTCTTCCAGGCCAAGAGCTCGTTCGGGACCTGCCGCGTGATCTCGGCGTCCCACTCGATCGGGATCCCGGCGGGCCCGGCCACGGTCCAGCGGGAGCGGCCGTCGCCCCGGTCCTGGACGTCGCGCACGTTCGACATGAAGCGCGGGAAGCTCCGGTAGTCCGACCAGAAAGCGTAGACTTCTTCCACCGGCGCCGCGATGGTGAGCGTCTTGGCGATGTCGATGGCGCGCCGGCCGGCCCCGATCCCGAACAAGCGCTTGAACTCCAGGTCGGTCAGCCCGCGGGCCAGGAGGCCGAGGCCCGCCAGGCCGCCGACGGCTCCGAGCGCGCTACGACGCGCGCCGGCCAGGGCGACGAGCGCCCCGCCGGTGACGCCGGCCAGCAGTCGCGCGGTGGGCGACCAGTGCGTCTGCCTGAGCTCGCTCCGCGGCTCGCGCCGCACGCCGCCCTGCAAGCCGGGGATGTCCCCGGCGCGCTCGCGCGCCTGGAGGCGGCTCATCACGGCGGTCACCCCCGGCACGGCGGCGACGACCGCCAGCAGCGGGTCCACCTCCTGGCTCAGGATGGGGCCGCTCAACGTGACCCGCCCCTGCTGGGCGGAGACGTGGATCGAGCCGGGATGAGAGACGACCCGGCCCAGCTCGGCCCGGACGCGCTCGGCGACCACGGCGTCGCTGGCCTCCCGGCTCCCGAGCCGGGAGCGAACTTCGGCGGCGAGCCCGAGCGTGCGGTTCCGCAGATCCCGCGCGGTCGCTCCCGCGGCGGCACCCGTCTTGTTGGCGGATCGAACCATCTTGTCGCGCACCAGGGCCCGGCGCCGGGCCCCCGCCTGCGGATCGAGGGCGTACATGAGCGCGGCGCCGAGGCCGAATCCGGCTAAAACAGCCCACATGGTCGCATCCCCCGCGATCTGGAGCCCTGGAGTGGTACCGAGCCGGGTCGCATCGGTTTCAAGAAGCGTACCGACCGCGCGATGTGGGCCGGACGCGCGTATCCGGGTATCGCCTTTGCACCCGGGACCGCGGCCGTGCGGCTTCCGCTTTGAGCAGGTCAGGCCTTCAGGCCGGGGTCGCCGAGGGCCGCTCCTGCCGGGGCTCGGCGGGACGTGAGCCGTCCCCGTCCCCCGGCGCTCCGGCGACGGGCAGCTCGAAGAGACGGAACGGCAGCTGGCCGGGGAAGGCGTGCTCGAGCAGGGGCATGGCCACGTTGTAGACCGGCACCTGTCCCCGGGTCCGGCCTTCCGGCGTCCCGCGGTGCGCGTGGCCGTGGAAGACGGCCGTGACGGGATAGTGGGTCAGCGGCTCCTCGAGCCGGCTGGAGCCGAGGAAGGGAAAGATCTCGCGGGGCTCGCCCTCCACGGTCCCCTGGATCGGGGCGTAGTGGAGCAGGCAGATCCGGTGAGGCGTGCGCAGCCGGGCCAGCGCGGACTCGAGCTTCAACGCCTCCTCGACGGCCTCGTGCACGAAGCGCTTGATCGACTCCTCCCCCCAGGCCTGGAGCGCGCGCTCCCCGAACCCGCCCCCGAAGCCTTTCACCCCGGCGAACCCGACCCCGTGGACCTCGCAGGCGTCGCCGTCCAGCACGTGCGCCCCCAGGTCGGTGAGGATCTGCCGGATCTCGTCCTGCTGGTTCGACTCGTATTCGTGGTTGCCGAGCACGGCCACGATGGGGACCTTGAGCCCGGCGGTGAGCTCCTTCGCCAGGACGCGCGCCTCCCCGGCGAGGCCGTGGTTGATCAGGTCGCCGCACAGGAGCAGCACGTCGGCGCGCTGGGTGACCTCGGCGAAGAGGGGCTGGAGCTTGCCTTGCGCGGCCTGGTCACAGTGGAGGTCGCCCATCGCCGCGATACGCACCACCTCCTTCGGGCTGGTCATCCCGGCGTCAGTTCCCTTCGATGGCGGCGGTCCACTGCGCGATGTCCGCCGTGGTCATGGTGCCTTCCGGGAGCCGGCGCGGGTCGTGATAGCCCCAGCACTCGATGTCCACCAGGTACTGTTCCCGCGACAGGATCGTTCCCTGGCAGATCCGATCCCGGGGCGGGGGGCTCGCCGCCTCCGCCCGCAGCCGCTCGAGGAGCTCCCGCATGACGGTCTGGGGGATGCGCGTCCGCTCCCCGGGATAGACGAAGCCGAACAGGACGAGATGGCTCAACAGCACCCGCCACCGCGAGTCGAAGCGGCCGAGCAGGCGCGCCCAGTCGAGCTCCTCGGCGCGCGCGCGCAAGAGGTGGGCGATGTCGGCCCCGTCGTAGCGCTCCCGCTCCATGATGAACGCCTTCGACCAGATCATCTCCTCGGCGGGACAGAGCCGTACCGGCGTGCCCAGCACCTCGTCGTCCACCGCGTGCTCGAACCAGAGGTCGTCGACGCGGGCCACCCCGTTCCCGGAGCTGAAGATCACGTCGATGAACTCGTCGCCGCAGTGCGCCTTCGCCAGCCAGTGCGGAAAGGTGATCTCGGTCCGGCAGCCGGCGCTCTCGAGCGCCGCGAGCGCGCGGCGGCAGTCCGCCCGTCGGAGGAAGATGTCGAAGTCCTTGGTGTGCCGGGCGATGCCGGTATAGCGCTCGATGGCGTAGGCGCCCCCGACGAGAAAGGGCACGCCCGCCTCCCGGAGGCTCTCCAGCATCCGGCGATAGAAGGCCAGGGCGCCGGCCTCCAGCCCGTCTTTACCCGGTCGGCACATCGACATGTCTTGCGTCCTGTCACGGCGGTGGGAAGCCACCCTCGAGCATGCATTCTCGATGCCGCTCCTGGCCCGGCGATCGGCGTGGCGGCGGCGCGGCCATGGGCGGACCTAACTTAGACGCTGAACGGGTAGGTGTCCGGCGCCTCGCCGCGCTCCCAGCCCGCGGTACGCTCGAGCGGCTCCAGGGTGCGCGTCTCGTCGAAGTGGAGCAGGGCGTTGAACTGCTCGGCGAGCCGGGCTTCGAAATAGTGACTCGCCCGTTCCGTCTCCGGGAGATACTTGCGCTCGGCCGGCGCGCCCCAGTCGGCGGCAGCCGTCACGCTGCCGTGATGGGTCGTGAACCCGACCAGCACGGCGTCGCGACCGTCTCGCTCCCGCACGAGCTGCCCGACGTTCAGCGCGCCCTCGGCGCCCATCCAGGTCGCGCGGGCATCGCCGAGGTGCGAGTTGTGCGCCCAGAGGACCACCTTCGCCCCGCCTGGCCCGCGGTCCCCGCGGTCGAGATAGGCGACGAGCCCGTCCAGCGCCTCCGCCATGTGGCGGTCGCGCAGGTTCCACGACTCGACGCGACCGCGGAACATCGCCCGGGTAGTATTCCTCGGCGTTCTTGACGACCCGGGCGTTCTGCTCGGCGTACTGTCGGCGTCCCGGCGCTGCCCCTAGCGATTGGCGCGGTAGGCGTCGGGCCAGTCCGCCTCGACCGCGACGGCCGCGAAGCCCTTCTCGAGGATGAGCCGCTTCGTGATCCGGGCGCGCTCCTCAGTAGAACTCGTGCGTGCCGTGGGAGGCCTCGCCGAGAGAGACGGCGCGGGAGCGCCGCGTCGAGGGGCGTCCCCACCCGCCTCGCCGGCCGGCGCGGTAAGCGCGCTCCGCTCGGCGCTCCGGCGGGTCTTGGCCTTGGCGCGCCGCCTGTGCCGGCGCTCCTCGCTTGCTACGTGGCGAGCGCGCGCAGCCGCGCGGCGTTCCGCACGGCGAAGGCCTTCCAGTCGTTGTTGAAGTAGACGTAGACGTCCCGGCCCTCCCGCCGCCACGTTCGGATCGCCCGCGCGTCCGCCTGGAGCCGCGCGGCGTCGTAGGAGCCGCCGTGGCCGCGGGCGCCGTGGCGGCGCACGTAGACGAAGTCGGCCGTCAGCGGCCCCGTGACCGGCACCTCGCGCCAGTCCGCGAGACAGAGGGCCACGCCGGCCTTCTCCAGGCGCGCCGTCGCTTCCCGATCCAGCCACGACGGGTGCCGGACCTCGAGCGCGGCCCGGAGCCCCGGGACCAGGCGCTGGCGGTCGAGCGCCGCGAGGAACCGCTCCAGCCGCGGGAGGTCGAGGTGGAAGTTCGCCGGCAGCTGGAAGAGCACCGGCCCCAGCGCGCCCTCCAGGCGCCGGGCGCGCTGGAGGAACAACCGGAGCGGGCCCGCCGGGTCCCGGAGCCGCCTGATGTGCGTCAGGAACCGGCTCGCCTTCACCGCGAAGACGAACCCCCGCGGGACCTGGTCCCCCCACGCGGCGAAGGTCTCGGCCGACGGAAGCCGGTAGAAGGGGTTGTTCAGCTCGAGGGAGTCGAACCGGTCGGCGTAGAACCGAAGCCAGGCGCGCGCCGGGAGGCGCGTGGGGTAGAAGCGCTCCCGCCAGTGCCCGTACACGTAGCCACTGGTCCCGACGTAGAGGTCACCGGCCATCTCACGCGCGGTCGGCGACGGCCTGCGGCGCTCGCTTGCGAAGCATGAGGAGCGACGCCACCAGCGCGAGCGTGAGCAGGGTCAGGATCCCCAGCTCGATCATGGCGTTCCGGAACCCCACGTCGCCGCGTTCCGCCACCTTGGAGAACTCCGCCGTCAGGACGAGGATCCGTCGCATGGCCGCGATGAGCCCCACGACGAGGAAAGGCTCGGGCACGAGGGCGTGCTCGCGGAAAGAGACCTGCACCGTGTAGAGGATCTCCACGATCATCAGGATCAGGAGGATCCGGTCGAGCAGCGTCACGACGTCGTCCGGGAGCCGCCCGGCCGTCAGGCTCTGCCCGAACGCGAAGAGGCCGTGGCCGAGCATGACGAGGGCGCTACCGGCCAGGAGCACGCCGAGCCCCACGTAGACCAGGTCCTCGATGCGGGCGAAGACCTGCGCGACCCGCTCGCGCACCGGTCCCCGCTCGCTGCCGTCCGGCAGCCTCCGCTCGTCGCGCCGCGCCACTCTCAGGCCGTCGTCCATCGCACTCCTCCCCCTCCTCTGCAATCCGAAGGCCGCGCGGCCGCCCGCCGGTACCGCCTTTGCACGGGAGACCCTGAGTCCGAGTGCCAGGGGGGCGGCGGCGGGACGCCTGCCGCCCGGCGGCAGGAGGAGAAGATGCCACGCTGCGAGGTCTGCAGTAACGACTACGACAAGACGATGGAGATCACCTACCAGGGGCGGCGCCACGTCTTCGACAGCTTCGAGTGCGGGATCCACGCGCTGGCGCCCCGGTGCGACCACTGCGGCTGCCGCATCATCGGCCACGGGGTGGAGAGCGACGGCCAGATGTTCTGCTGCGCCCACTGCGCCCGGAAGATCGGCATCCAGGAGGTCCGGGCCTAAGGCCCACGCCGCCCGCCCGGCGATCCCCCGCAGGGCCGGCGTCGGCCTGCCGGCGGACCGCCGGTGCCGTGCCCCTGTTCTCCCGCGAACGATCGTCGAGGGCCCCGCCCGGCCGCTGACAGGGCCCCCACTCCCGGTCTCGGCCGTCGCCCCGGCGTGGGCGGGCGGCTATTGCCCGGTCTGCGGGGCCTGGCCGGCGCTCGTCGAGGCCCGGGGGGTCGAGCGCGCCCGCCGGCTTCGCTGCGGTCGTTGCGGGGGCGACTGGCGCGGCGACTGGCTGCGCTGTCCCTACTGCGGCACCACGGAGCCCGACGAGCTCGGATCGCTCGTGCCCGAGACCGCCGGCGAGCGACGCCGCGTGGATCAAGCGCCAGCTCCTCGAGCGCGCCGTCGAGGACGGATCCCGACCCCGACGCCTTCGAGGGCTGGCTCCTCGACTACTGCCTGGACGGGTCGGCCGGCCCCTCCGTCGGCGCCGTCCGGGCGATGGCGGCCGACGTCCTGGCCGAATGGCGGCTCGCCCAGTCGGTGCCCGCCTTCGCCGACTGGCTCGGCCGGGGGGCGCCCTCGGACGACGCCCGCCCCTGAGTCTTCACCGGGTGTGCCGTCACGCAGTCCTTGCGCGTCGGCGGCCCGACGGCGTGTAAGGTTTTCAGCCTAAGGCGCTCACTTTACTCCCAACGCCGGGGGAGCATCCCGGGGGCCCCTCCGTCCGTTCCATTGCCGGGCGCCGGTTTCCCGGCGCCGGCCGCGTCGGCACAGCCTGTGCAACGCCTCGCAGCAGCCCGAAAGGAGGGCGCCATGAAGCCGAAGGAGCGGCTGGACAGCCGGACAGCCACGGAGATCGAGCACTTCCTCAAGGAGCGGCACGCCAAGCTCAAGGAATCGGTCCGGAGCGTCGTGAGCGAGCGCCGCACGAACGAGGCCGCGCGCACCGCGGACATCACCGTGTGGGCGACCGAGACGCTCCACGACGAGATCCAGGTCGCTCTCATGGACCGCCAGAGCCGGCAGGTCGCGCAGATCGAGGCGGCCCTGGAGCGCCTGACCCGCGGCGAGTACGGCATCTGCCACGACTGCGAGGAGTTCATCGGGCTGGCTCGCCTCCGCGCCCTGCCGTTCGCCCAGCGCTGCAGCACCTGTCAGGCGCGGCTCGAGCGGAAGGCCCGGCAGTTCGCCCGGCCCGTGTCCAGCGGGATGGCCGACGCGGCCTGACGGCATGCCCGAGCTGACCGACCCGCTCGTCGCCGCCGTTCTCCTCGCCCGGGCGCTCCGGGCGCTGGTGCCCCTGGTCCCGTCGCGGGACCTCGCCCCCGTCTTCGGGCTCTCCTGCGGCCCCGGCTAAGACCCTCCTCCGGCCAGACCGCTCCGGCCCGCTTCCGCCGCTTCCTCCCGCCGAGCCCGGACCCTCCGGGCTCGGCGCGTTCGCGGCCGGCTCAGACCGGCACGAGGATCAGGACGAGCCAGCCGATCAGGAGCGTGACGAGCGTCAGCGGGACGCCGACCCGGCAGTACTCGACGAAGCCGATCTCGATCCGGGCGCCCCGCGCGACCTCCGCGACGATCAGGTTCGCGACCGAGCCGAGCAGCGTGAGGTTCCCGGCGAGCGTCGAGGCCATCGCGAGGATGAGCCAGCCGCGCGCGGGCTCGCCGAAGGTCGGGACCAGCGACTTGAAGAGGAGCACCGCGGGGACGTTCGAGACGAGGTTCGAGAGCGCGGCCGCCACCGCGGTGAGGACGGCGGGGCGATGGAGGTTCACCCGGGCGGCCAGGCGGAAGAGCGGCTCGGTGAGCCCCGAGGCCTCGACGCTGGCGATCAGCACGAACAGGCCGACGAAGAGCACGAGCAGCGCCCAGTTGATTTCGCGGTAGACCTTCTCGGGCTTGACCCGCCTGGTCAGGAGCGTGCAGGCCGCCCCGCCCAGGGCGACCAGGGCGACGGGGACGCCCGCCAGGAACGCCGCCAGCATGACGCCCACCGCGACCAAGGTCTTGACCATCAGGGGATAGTGCACCGCGAAGTGCGCGTGCAGGGCGCCCCGGTCGAGCCGGCCGCCGAGCTGCCGCCGGTAGACCAGCCAGACGGCCAGGAACACGCAGACGAGTCCGAGCGCCGCCACCGGCGCTTCGCGTACCAGGAACGTCCGGTAGGCGATCCCCGAGAAGCTCCCGACGAGCATGTTCTGCGGGTTCCCCGTGAGCGTGGCCACGCTCCCGACGTTCGCGGCGGTCGCGAGGGCGATGAGATACGGGACCGGCGGGAGGCCGAGCTGCCGGGTGATCTGGACGACGAGCGGCGCCAGGACGAGGCAGACCACGTCGTTCACGAACAGGGCCGAGAGCACGCCCGAGGCCGCGACCACCGCCGCGACCAGCCCCGCCGGGGTGCGCGCGTGCCGCACCGTCCACGCCGTCACGAGGTGGAAGAAGCCGGAGAGCCGGAGATAGGCGGAGACGATCATCATGCCGAAGAGGAGGGCGAGCGTGTGGGCGTCGACCGCGGCCACCGCGCGGTCCCAGGGCACCACCCCGGTGACCACGACCAGCGCCGCCCCGATGATCGCCACCCCGGTGCGGTCCACCCGGAAGCCCGGGAGGTGCCCGATCGCGAGCCCCAGGTAGGTGCCGGTGAGCGCGACGAGCGCGAGGACAGGCGACGCGGCGGCCTCGTGCATGACGGAGAGTATACGGCGGCCGCGCGCGTCGGACGACGAAACAACGGCAGCCGAGGGTCAGGCGGCACGCGGCTTGCTCCGAGCGCTCCCGAGATCCCCGCGGAGGAGGCCAGGCCATGACGCGTGAACCGGTCGGGAAGCCCCTGGGAAGCCGGGTCCTGCGCGACGTACGGGAAGGCATGGCGGTCTACGATCGGACGGACGTCCGCCTCGGAACGGTGGGGCGGGTCTACCTCGGGACGGCGAGCGAACAAGCGCTCGACCGGGGCGGGGGGCCCGCCACGGCACCCGACCCGCGCGCCGGCCAGTCCGCGTTCCCCGACGACGTCGTGGCCGGCATCTTCGGTCCGGAGGCGATGCCGGAGGAGGTGCGCGAGCGGCTGATCCGTCACGGGTTCATCAAGATCGACGGCGCGGGCCTGTTCGCCTCGGACCGCTACGCGATGCCCGAGCACGTCGAGGGCGTGGCGGGAGACCGGGTGCGTCTGCGGGTCGCGGCCAGCCAGCTGATCGACACCGCCTAGGATGTCAAAGGGGGGGGCAGGTTCGACCGGAGCGTGCTGGACGTCGGCGGCGCCGCCCTCGTCGTCAGCCAGTTCACGCTCATCGCCGACACGGCGAAAGGGAATCGACCGAGCTTCACCGAGGCCGCCCCGCCGGAGCAAGCCGAGCCGCTCTACCGACAGTTCTGCGAGGAGATCGCCGCGCTCGGCGTCCCGGTCCAGACCGGCGTCTTCGGCGCCCGCATGGCCGTCGAGCTCGCCAACGACGGGCCCGTCACGATTGTCCTCGGCTGACGTTTCGTCCT
>JBIOTN010000038.1:0-5845 GCA_044866005.1 Candidatus Rokuibacteriota bacterium
GCTGTGGCACGGCCTCGCCCGGTGGTAGGCTGTCCCCGTGCGCCGCCCCTCGGCCGGGCTCACGGTTCTGATGCTGCTGGTCGCGCTGGGGGCAGGGCTGTCGTCGCTCTGCCTCGGCCCGGAGTTCGACAACCCCGCCGACTACGACGGCGACGGCGACGACAGCGGGCTCGTGTGGACGCCCGCGGCCGCGTCACCCGACGTCCTCGTCGCCACCGTCCTCCCGATCCCGGTCCCCTCGATCTCCGCGGGATGTCCGCGCCGGCCGGCTGACCCCCCGCGCCCTCCCCGCCCGATTCGGTCCGCGCTCTCCTAGGCCGAACTGACCACCACGTCGGGGACGCGGGCCCGCAGGGCCCGCTCCGACGGATGTCCGCCTCCTGGGGACTGCCGAGAGGCCCTCGGTCTCCCGGGAGCAGAGAACGGGTGACCGGGACCGCGATGATTCGGTGGGCCGACACGATCACGGAGCCACGGGGATCGGGGCGAGGGTTCGTGCGATTGGTCGCGACCGTCCAGTCCAATCCAGGGGTCGCGTTCACCCTGTTCGCGGTCGCGCACGCGGCACTGTGGACGGTGCTGCCGGCGATCCTGTGCCGCAACCTCCCACTCGACGTCATCGAGGGGATCGCCTACGGCCAGGAGTGGCAGATCGGCTACTGGAAGCATCCGCCGCTGCCGTGGTGGTTGATCGACATCGTGCGCCACATCGCCGGCCCGCGGCTGTGGCCGCTCTTCCTCCTCGGGCAGGTCGCGGTCGTGCTCTGCTTCTGGGCGGTGTGGCGCCTGGGATGCAGGATCCTGCGCCCGGTGGAGGCCCTCGTCGCCGTGGTGCTGCTCGACGGCTCTGTCGTGTTCAACGTCCAGACGATGGAGTTCAACCACAACATCGTTCAGCTGCCGATCTGGGGCCTGGCCGGCTGGACCCTCTATCGTGCCTTCGTCGATCGCCAGCGGCGGGACTGGATTCTCGTCGGCCTCTGGTTCGCGCTGGCTTTCTACGCGAAGTACGCCGCCGTCATGCTCGTCGCGCCGCTGCTGCTGTTCTCGGTCGTCGATCCCCAGGCCCGGCGCTGCTGGCGCACGCCCGGTCCGTATCTCGCCATCCTCGCCTTCTTCGTCGTGCTCGCCCCGCATCTGGTCTGGCTGGTCCAGAGCGGCTTCAGCCCCGTCGCGTTCGCCATGAGCCGGGCCGAGAAGGCGGACGGGCTGCCGGGGCTCGCCGGCATCACCGGGGTATTCATCGTTTCGGCGTTGTCGCTGATCGCTCTGGTGTTCCCGCTGTTCGCGGCGCTGATCCCCGGGCGCAGGCAGGGGCTCGCGACCCCCGTCGATCCGTTCGCACGACGCTACGTGCTCGTCCTGGCGTTGGGGCCGATCGCCGCGGCGGTGGCCACGAGCGTCCTCATGGAGCGCGGCCTGCAGACGAGATGGGCCTCTCCGTTCTGGTGCTTCATCGGTCTGCTCCTGGTCGTGCTGTGGCGACCTCTGATCGACGGTGCCGCCCTGAGGCGCTTCGTGATCGCCTGGAGCGCCCTGACGATCCTGCTGATGGGCGTTCAGACGGCCGCCCAGCTCTTCCACGTCGGCGGAGGGGAGCGCTGGGCGACGCAGTTCCCGGGTGACCGGCTGGCCGGGATCGTGACCGAGACGTGGCGCCGCGAGACCAACCAGCGCCTCACCTACGTCGTCGGCGACTTCTGGCTCGCCGGGAACGTGATCTTCTTCTCGCGCGACAGCCCGCGTATGTTTCACGACGCGAGCCTCCACTACAGCCCGTGGATCGAGGTCGACGACATACGCCGACGCGGAGCGGTGCTGCTGTGGCCGGCGGCGCGCGGTGGCGAGATGCCGGAGCAGATGCGGGCGCTCTTCCCCGCGGCCGAAGACCGCGCGCCCCTGGTGATCCGAGAAATGATGCTGCGCCACGAGCGCGAGTGGCGGATCGGGTGGGCGTTTCTGCGCCCAGCCGGGAGGTGACGAAGCCGGGCGGGGGGACGGTAGGAGACTTGCCGGCCTTCGAGGCGGACGACCGCCAGCCGGGCCGGCCCGGGCGGCTCTATCTCACGACCGCGCCACCAGGCGGCCCGGACGCCGGTGCCCACCACGCCATGCGCTGCCGCATGGGAGGGAAGGCCCCCTGATGCATATCGGCACATCGTTCGAAGGGAGCCAGCGTGTTCCGACGGAAGCGCTCGTCGTCATCCCGACGTTCAACGAACGGGACACCATCCAGCCTCTCGTGACGGCGATCCTGGCCTATCCCGGCTTTGGCGTCCTCGTGGTCGACGACAATTCCCCGGACGGGACGGGCCACATCGTGGCCACCGTGGCCCGGCGCAACCCGCGGGTGTCGCTGCTCAGTCGCCCGGCCCGCATGGGAATGGGTCAAGCCTACGTGGCTGGCTTTCAGCAGGCGCTGCGGACCGACGCCGAGTTCATCTTCGAGATGGATGCCGACCTCTCCCACGACCCGGCCTACTTGCCGCAGCTCTTGCAGACCGCGAAGCAGGGGGGTGACGTGGTGCTCGGCTCGCGCTACATCGTCGGGGGAGGCACGCCCGACTGGAGCTGGGGGCGCAGGCTGATCAGCCGGGCCGGAAACAGCGTCGCCCGTACGGTGCTGCATCTCCCGGTCAGGGACGTCACCAGCGGGTATCGCTGTTACCGCCGCCACGCCCTCCAGGCGATCGACCTCTCGCGCATCCGCGCGAGCGGGTACGGGTTTCAGGTCGAGATGGTCTACCGGGCCCTCCAGGCTGGGCTGCGGGTCGCGGAGATTCCGATCATCTTTGCCGATCGGCGCGTTGGCCAGAGCAAGATGTCGACATGGATCGTCGTCGAAGCCGCGCTCATCGTCTGCCGACTATCGATCACAACCAAGATGCGGTCCTGATCCCGGACAATGGGCGGCCTGTTGCTCGGGCCCGATGTGGACCCCGTGCGAAAGGACGCCCCGGTGGCTACCCGCGGGGCTTCAGGTCCCGCGAGTGTCCGCGCCTTCCTGGCCGAGCGGTCGAGCCGACCGCCGGGCGTGGCTTCGCCGCCGCCGCCTTCGCAAGCGCGCGGAGCTCGCGGTTGAAGCGCGGCGCGTTCTCCGAAAACGGCGTGTGGCCGACGCCGGGGTAGAGCGACAGCGTCGCGTGCGGGATCGCCTTCGCGTGCTGGCGCGCCGCCTCGGGCGACACGATCGCGTCCTTCAGGCCGTGGGTGATGAGCACCGGCTTCCGGAGCGTCGGCAGGAGGTCGTCGTTCGTGAGCTGGCGCGAGAAGAGCCCCTGCCGCACGTACGGCGGGACGACCGTGTTGTAGCCGAGGGCCAGGTAGAAGTCGCGCGGCGCCGGCGTCCGGGGAGCGCACAGCCCCATGAACGCCCCGAGGCTCTTCACGCTCTCCTCCACGGTGTTCGAGAAGAAGCCGGGCGCGAGCGCGAGGAACTCCTTCGAGATGACCGCGAGCGCGGCCTCGGTCCCGACCTTGGTGATCGCCCCGACGAGGTTGATCCCGCCGATCCCATCCTCGCCGTACACCCGGACGTAGTCGCAGATGACGAGCCCGCCGTAGGACCAGCCGCTGAGGATGGGCCGGTCGAGGCGGAGCCTCTGGATGACCGCGTGGACGTCGTCCGCCCACAGCTTCGAGTCGCCGTACGCATCGCGCGGCATGGCGGACAGCCCGTGGCCCCGGAGGTCCATCGCGACGAGCCGGCAGTCCTTTGCCAGGTCCGAGTTCATCTGCGCGGCCCAGGCCAGCCGGCACTGGGAGAACCCGTGGATGAAGAGGATGGGCCGGCCCTTCCGGTTGCCGGTCTCTTCGACGTGGAGCTCGATCCCGCCGCCCCCGATGACCTTCTGAGCTTTCATGCTCCCTCCCCCGACGTGATGCCCGACCCGCCCGCTCGCACCGGCGCCCTCGGCAGTCCTCGTCCAGGCTCGGAACAGATCAGTAGGCGGGCGGGGCGTAGACGGTCAGGAAGAAGAGCGGCGCCGCGCCGGGGTTTCGGACGTGGTGTCGCGCGCCCGCCGGGATCATGACGAGCGCGCCGGGCGTCGCCCGGAGCCGCGCGGCGCCCACGGCACGCCCGGCCGCCCCACGGGGCTCAGCCGCGCCCGCCGGCCGGCCGGAGGACCACCACGGTCACGTTGTCGGGCCCGCCCCCCTCGTTCGCCGCCGCGACGAGGGCGCGGCACGCCGCCGGGAGGTCGCCCGCGTGCGCCGCGAGGATCTCCTGGATCTGCTCGTCCGCGAGCACGGTCGTGAGGCCGTCCGAGCAGAGCAGCACGCGATCGTCCGGCTCGAGCGGCTCCTCGGTCACGTCGAACTCGAGCTCGTCCTGGAGGCCGACCGCCTTGGTGAGCACGTGACGGAACGGGTGATCGTGGCGGTCGGCGTCGGCGATGAGCTGCTGGGCGAGGGCGACCTCGATCCAGGAATCGTCCCGCGTGAGCTGGCGGAGGCCGCCGTCGCGGAGGAGGTAGGCGCGGCTGTCGCCGACCCCGGCGTAGCAGATCCGGTCGTGCCGCGCGAGGACGGTGACGACCGTCGTGCCCATCCCGGCCAGGTCGTCCCGGCCGGCCGCCGCGCGCAGGACGGCGAAGTTGGCGAGCTTGATGCCGGTGCTCAGGCAGTTGGCTTCGAACGACCGCTCGGGATCGAGGCCGAAGGGCCAGGTGAGGTCCGGGTCGCGATGGGCCCGGCTGACGAAGTCCTCGAGCGCCTCGACGGCGAGGGCGGAGGCCACCTCGCCCGACTGGTGGCCGCCCATCCCGTCCGCGACGACGGCGAAGCCGAGCCCCGCGTGGAGCCGGAGGGAGTCCTCGTTCCCCGTGCGCTTCCGCCCCGGATCCGTCAGGCCGTGAACCTCGATCATCGCCGAGAGGCGCCTCCTCGTGGGGGTCGGGCTGTCCCCGGCCGCCGGCCGTCACGATAACAAAAGCGGGGCGGCTAGGGAAGCGCGTCGAGAAAGGCGCGGAGCGCCGCGGTGACCGCCGCCGGCTGCTCGAGCTGAGGGAAGTGCCCCGCCCCCGCGACCTCCACGAGCCGCGCCCCCGGGATCGTGGCCGCCAGGAACGCCGCGTATTTCGGCGGGGTGAGCCGATCGTCCCGCCCGACCACGACGAGGGTCGGCGCCCGGACCGACCCGAGCGTCGCCATGACGTCGAAGCGGTCGCACGCCAGGAAGTCGCTCAGGACGACCGCCCCGGGCGTCTCCGCGAGCGCGCGCTCGGCCTCGACCACGGCGCCCGCCGGCGTCTCCGGGCTGTAGGCGAGGCTCCCCACGAGCCGACAGCCGAGGGGCGGATCGGCCCGGAAGAGGTCGAAGATGCGCGGCAGGACCCGGAGGCGGGCGCCCGTCGCGACGAGGACCAGGCCCGCCACCCGCCCGGGGTGCGCGAGCGCCAGGACCTGCCCGATCGCGCCCCCCATGGAGTGGCCGACCAGCACGACGGCCCCGAGGTCGAGGGCATCCAGGACGCCGACCACGGCGGCGGCGTAGTCGTCGATGCTCCGGCAGCTCGGGCCGGCGCTCCGGCCGTGACCGGGCAGGTCCAGGGCGACGAGGCGCGCGACGTCGGCCAGCCCATCGAGCTGGGGCTGCCACACGGCGGCGCGCCCGCCGACCCCGTGGACGAGCACGACCGGCCGGCCGCGGCCCGCCTCGAGGTACGCGACCGCCCGCCCGGACACGGTCACTTCGCGCGGCCGGCTGTCCACCCTCGCTCCCTCGTCGCTCCTCCCCGGGGGAGGCGGGCCCGATGCCGTCGCTGAAGAGCGACGGCCGCGGCTTTGCCGCGAGGGCCGTCGGAGGGGGCCGTCGAGGCCCCCTCCGAAAAACTACAGGACG
>JBIOTN010000039.1:0-6115 GCA_044866005.1 Candidatus Rokuibacteriota bacterium
TGAGGAGGGCCGCCGGCGACCCCAGGGGCCGGGACGGCCGCGAGGCGGGAGGCCGCGCGCGTCCAGGCCGTGATGCCGGACGCCGGGCTGCGACGGTTATCGGCACGGCGCCTACTGGACCTTCGCGCCGGGTGGCAGATCATGATCCGGCGTCAGGAGGGCGAGGCTTCCCCCGTCCCAGCCCGCCAGCACCATGCCGTCCGACGCGATCCCCATGAGGGTCGCGGGCTCGAGGTTCGCCACGACCACGATCTTCCGGCCGCGGAGCGCCTCGGGCGCGTAGTGCTCCGCGATGCCGGCCACGACCGTGCGCGTCTCGTCGCCGAGCTTGACCGTGAGCTTCAAGAGCTTCTTCGACTTCGGCACCCGCTCGGCCTCCAGCACCTCGGCCACGCGGAGGTCGAGCCGCCGGAACTCGTCGATGCTGACGCGGGGCGCGGGCGCCGCCCCCCGGCCCGCCCTGCGCCCCGCGGCGGGCGCCGCCGTCTCCCCGGCCTCCGCGTCCGTGGCGCGGGCGACCCGCGGGAAGAGGGCCGGCCCCTTCGTGACGCGCGTGCCCGAGACGGCGCGGCCCCAGGTCTCGATGTCGACGAGCCGGGGCGTGCCGCCGAGCCCGAGCTGCCGGCGCAGGGCGAGAGCCGACTC
This sequence comes from Candidatus Rokuibacteriota bacterium, assembly GCA_044866005.1. Taxonomy (GTDB): domain Bacteria; phylum Methylomirabilota; class Methylomirabilia; order Rokubacteriales; family DASRDR01; genus JBIOTN01. Next base: position 646 of record JBIOTN010000039.1, read on the forward strand.
GGGAAGGAAGGGATCGAGGAGGACGCCGAGCACCCGCAGCGCCTCGGCCAGCGTGTAGAGGACCGTCCGAAGCCGCTCGGCCTGGGCGGGATCCTTGGCCAGGGCCCAGGGCGCCTGGGCGTCGATGTAGCGGTTGAGCAGACCGATCCACTCCCAGATCGCGACGAGCGCCCGCTGGAAGGCGAATTCCTCCATCGCCGCCTGCACGGCCGTGCGGGCACGCGTGAGGCCTTCCCGGATCTCGATCTCGGCGGCGCCCAGCGGGCCGGGCGCGGGCACCACGCCCTGGGCGAACGTCGTGAGCATCGCGATGGCGCGGCTCACGAGGTTCCCCAGGTCGTTCGCCAGGTCGGCGTTGAGGCGCTCGACCAGCGCCTCCTCGGAAAACATCGCGTCGAGCCCGAACGGCATCTCGCGGAGGACGAAGTAGCGGAAGGCGTCCCGGCCGTAGGTCTCCGCCAGGCCGAGCGCCTCGACGACGTTCCCGACGCTCTTGGAGATCTTCCCGCCGGCGAGCGTCCAGTACCCGTGCACGTTCAGGTGCCGGTAGACCGGGATCCCGGCCGCCTTCAGCATGGGGGGCCAGTAGATGGCGTGGGGCTTGAGGATGTCCTTCGCGATCAGGTGCTGGGCGTGGGGCCAGAACGTCGTGAAGCGAGGACCGTCGGGCCACCCGAGCGCCGAGACGTAGTTCAGGAGGGCGTCGAACCAGACGTAGGTCACGAAGTTCTCGTCGAACGGGAGCGGAATCCCCCACTGGAGCCGCGCCTTCGGCCGGCTGATCGCGAGGTCCTGGAGCGGCTCGCGGAGGAAGGCGAGCACCTCGTTCCGGTAGCGCTCGGGACGGATGAAGTCGGGGTGGCGCTCGATGTGCTGGACGAGCCACTCCTGGTACCGGCTCATCCGGAAGAAGTAGTTGGGCTCCTTGAGGAAGGTCGGCACCGTGTCGTGCTGCGGGCAGCGGCCGTCCACCAGCTCTTTCTCGGTGTAGAAGCGCTCGCAGCCGTAACAGTAGAGGCCGCCGTACTCGCCGAAGTAGATCTCGCCCGCGGCGTGGAGGCGGTTCAGCACCTCCTGGACGACGGTCTTGTGGCGCGCCTCGGTGGTGCGGATGAAGTCGTCGTAGGTGATGCCGAGGGCGTTCCACTGTGCGCGGAACGCCGCCGCGATCCGGTCCGTATAGGCCTGTGGGGTCTCGCCGGCCTTCGCCGCGGCCTGCGCAATCTTGTCGCCGTGCTCGTCGGTCCCGGTGAGGAAGAACACCTCGTCACCGGCGAGGCGCCGGTACCGGCACATGCTGTCGGCCACGATCGTCGTGTAGGCGTGGCCCAGGTGGGGCGTCGCGTTCACGTAGTAGATCGGCGTCGTAAGGTAGAAGACCCGATGGGCCGGCGACGGCGTCGACACAGCTCGCCTCGGTGACTCAGCCCGCGCGACGTCCGGGGGGGAGGCAGCCCCGATCCGTTCGCTGCCAGAGGCCGGGACGGCCGCGAGGCCGCAGGCCGAGCGCGCCACGAAGAGACGCGACGGCGAGCTGGAAGGGGGGCGCCCCCCGCCGAGCCTCACTCGAGCGGCTTGACATGCGGGCGGCCTTCCCAGGTGAGCTGCGCGAGCGGCACCTCCGCCTCGGTGCCGTCGGCGAACACGACCATGACCGCCTCCTTCAGCACCTTCACCGACCGCACCCGCCCCGTCATGCAGCCGCCGCCCCCGCAGTCGGCCTGGCAGGCCGAGCCCACGCGCGGCAGCCGCGCCCGCAGCTCCTCGTAGGTCGAGAACTCGTAGAGCAGGCAGCACTTGAGCCGCCCGCAGTTGCCGAGGAGCCGGCTGTCGGTGAGCGGCATGTCCTGCGTCTTCGCCATTTTCACCGAGATCGGCTCGAACTTCCGCAGATAGCTCGAGCAGCAGAGCTGACGCCCGCACGGCCCGATGCCGTCCTGGACCTTGGTCACGTCGCGCGCGCCGACCTGCCGCATCTCGATCCGGGCCCGGAACTCGCGGGCCAGCTCCTTGACGAGCTCGCGGAAGTCGACCCGCCCCTCGGCCGCGAACAGCACGGTCACGCGACGCCCGTCCGCCGACATCTCGACGTCCACGAGCTTCATCGCCAGGCCGTGGCTCCGTGCCCGGATCTGGCAGGTCTGGACCGCCGCCTTCTCCCGTTCGCGGCGGCGGCGATGCTCGGCGATCTCCTCGTCGGTCGCCAGGCGCGTGACCCGCGGATACGTGCGGTCCCGGCGGGTCTCGGGGAGGGCGCGAGCGGGGCGGCGGACCTCGCCCACGGCGTGGCCGGTCGGCCCCTCCACCAGACAGAAGTCCCCCACGTGGGGCGAGAGCTCCTCCACCAGGTAATCGTCCGCGCGCGCGCCCTCCCGGAGGCGGATGCCCACGAGCCGCGGGCCGACGGTCGCGGGTTCGACGCCCAGGACGTCTAGCGGACTGTCCATCTGGCCTCCCTCCCTCACGCGGCCTGCGGCAGGAGCCGGACGAGCGCGTGCTCGAGCGCGAGCCGCGGGCTCACGTTCCCCTCGAGCGCGAGCCAGGCTTCCTTGACCGTCTCCAGGGCCTCCAGCAGCGCCCGCACCGGCAGCCGGCGCGCGAGCGCGGTCAGCTCCTCCCGGCGGTCGACGTGGATCAGCAGGGCCGGATCCGCCCCGGCCCCGAGGCAGAGCGCATCGCGGTACCAGAGCCAGTAGGTCTCCAGGCACCCCGCCACGGTGGCGCGGTCCAGCGTGGCCTCGTCGAGCCGCGCGGCCAGGCCGGGGCGCGGCACGGAGAGGAGCTCGAGGGCCGCCGCGCGACGCGCCAGCGCGGCGGGGCCGTCGGCGCCGAGCGCCGGGCCGACCTGGCCGCGGCGGAGCCGCGCGAGCAGCCGGGCGGCCTCCGGGTCGTTGCCCCGGGCCGTGAGGAGCGCGACCGCGTCGCTCTCGGCGAGCGGCTGGAAGCGGACGGGCTGGCAGCGCGAGAGGACGGTCGGCGGCAAGGCGCGGACGTTGGCCACCACCAGGATCAGGAGCGTGCGGGCGGGCGGCTCCTCGAGCGTCTTGAGGAGCGCCTCCGCCGCCTGGAGGGTCAGCCGGTCGGCGTCGTCCAGGATGAAGACCTTCCGCGCCGCCTCGAGCGGCGCCAGGGCCGCCCAGTGCTCGAGCTCCCGCACCTCGTCGATCCGCAGGCTCGGGGCGCCCCGGGAGCTCTCCTTCGGCGGCGCGGGCTGGATGAGCTGACAGTCGGGATGCTGGCCCAGGGCGACGCGGCGGCACGTCGCACAGTGTCCGCAGCCGCCCTGCGGACAGAGGCAGGCCTGCGCGAAGGCGAGCGCGGCGAGGCGGCGCCCCACTCCCGGGGGGCCGATGAAGGCGTAGGCGTGCGCCACGCGACCGGTCGCGAGCGCCCGGCGGAGCAGGGCGAGGGCCGCCTCCTGGCCGCGGATCGTCTCCCAGAGGGGTCGCCCCGCGGGGGGCGGCGGCCCGGCCGCCCCTCCGGCGGCGCGGCGCGGCGTGCCCTCGGGGCTCATGGCGGCGTCCCGAGCCCGAAGCGGGTCGTGACGAGCGCGCGGATCTCGGTCGCCACCGCCTCGGCCGGCCCCCGCGCATCGACCAGCGCGACCCGCGCGGGCTCCCGCTCGTGAAGCGCGCGATAGCCCTTGCGCACGCGCTCGTGGAAGTCGACGCCGAGCCGCTCGAACGGATCGGCGCCCGGCGAGGGCTCGGCCCCGGCGAGCCGCGGGCGGCCGCCGACCCGTCGCAGTCCCTCCGCCGCGTCCAGGTCGAGGACGACCGTGAGGTCCGGAGCGAGCGCGTCGGTGGCGAGGCGGTTCAGGGCGTCGATGATCTCGAGCGGCACGCCGCGGCCGTAGCCCTGGTAGGCCACCGTCGAGTCCGTGTAGCGATCACAGACCACCGCCGCACCGCCGTGGAGCGCCGGCCGGATGACACGCCGCACGTGCTCGGCCCGCGCGGTGGTGAAGAGGAAGCACTCGGTGACCGGGTCGAGGGGCGAGTGGGCGGCCAGGACCTGGCGCACCCACGGCCCGAGCGGTGACCCGTCCGGCTCGGAGGTGGCCACGACGCGAACCCCGAGCCCGGCGAGCCAGGCGACGAGGCGGGCGGCCTGGGTGGACTTCCCCGCCCCCTCGACCCCTTCGACGGTGATCAGGCGTCCCGTCAGGGAGGATCGCGCGGCTCCGGTCATCATTCGAGCAGGCTATCACACGGCCCGATCGCGCTCAACGCGCGCCCGGCCCTCGCCCGGACCCTCACGCCCCGAGGATCGGGAAGACCGAGCGCCGGAGGGCGGCAGTCTGCGCTTCCGCGAACTCGCGGGCGAGCCGGACCGCCGCGGCCGGCAGGGGGGCGAGCGAATCCCAGAGCCCGGTCCGGCCCCGGAGGTACGCCCCCGCGGCGGCGACGAAGGCTTGCGGCAATCGCGGGGGGAGCGCGACGTCGTTCATGACCGCCCAGGCGATCGTCCAGGCGCGGGCGACGTTCCCGAGGTCGTAGCCGCCACCGCCCAGCGCGACGAGCCGCGGGTTGAGCGCGACCAGCCGCCGGACGGCCTCGGCGAAGCCGTCCACGCTCAGCGCCAGGTGGGCCAGGGGATCGGTCCGATGGCTGTCGATCCCGAGCTGGACCACCAGGACGTCCGGGCGGAAGGCGCGCACGAGCGGGGGCACGACGGCGTCGAAGGCCTCGAGATAGACCTCGTCGTCGGTGTGCGCCTCGAGCGGCAGGTTCACCGCGTACCCGCGCCCGGCGCCCGCGCCGATCTCCTGCACGAAGCCGGTGCCCGGGAAGAGGCGGTCTCCCCGCTCGTGCGTCGAGATCGTCAGGACCTCGGCGCTGTCGTAGAACGCGTGCTGCACGCCGTCGCCGTGATGCGCGTCGATGTCGACGTAGCAGACGCGGAGCCCGTGCGCGCGAAGCGCCTGGATGGCGAGGACCGCATCGTTCAGGTAGCAGAAGCCGGACGCGCGGTCCGGCATGGCGTGGTGGAGCCCGCCGGCGAACGCGAAGGCCCGCTCGACCTCCCCCGCCGCGACCAGCTCGGCCGCCTGGATCGAGCCCCCGCAGGCCAGGGCCGAGGCCTCGTAGACGCCCGGCCAGATGGGGTTGTCGCCCGGGCCGAGGCCGTAGCGGTAGGCGGCCGGCACCTCCCGGCCCGTCCCCGCGGCCCGCAGCACCTCGAGGTAGTCCGCCGTGTGGAAGCCGCGGAGCGCGGCCTCGGAGGCGGGACACGGGGCGAGGACCCGCGTCTCCGGCAGCATGGTCAGGCCGTAGGCTTCCATGAGGGCGAAGGTCAGGCCGAGCCGCTCCATCCGCAAGGGATGGCTCAGGCCGTAGTCGAAGCGGCCCCAGGCGTCCGAGTAGACGAGCGCCGTCTTCATCTTCACTCTCGGGCCGGCCGCCCCCCGGAGGGCTTCCGCCTGGGGGGCGCGGATCGCGCGGACGCAGCGGGCGCGCGGCGCCAGTGC
>JBIOTN010000040.1:0-9006 GCA_044866005.1 Candidatus Rokuibacteriota bacterium
GCCCTGCCCTCGCGGTGGGAGGATGACGCGACGCGAGTCGGCGTTCTTCAGCGTCGCACGAGGCGGGGCAGCTCGTCGAGGAAGCTCCGGGCCTCCACGCCGAGCGCGGCCATGGTCCCGGGCGGCATGGCCGCCTTCGGGGAGGTGAGCCGCGCGACCTGATCGGGGGCGACGCGCCCGGGGAAGAGCCGGGCCGCGACCCGGACGCCGAAGGCGGCGAGCCACACGGGCACCGTGACGGTCCGGCGGCGCTGGCCGAGCGCGCGCGCGGCGTGCCGGACCACGTCGCCGCAGGTCAGGCTCTCGGGTCCCGTCAGCGTGTAGATCGCGCCCGGCGTGCCGACCGCGAGCGCCCGGACCGTCGCCAGGGCGGCGTCGTCCACGTGCAGGGGGGCGAGGGTGTCGCGCCCGCCGCCGAGGACGGGGACCCAGCGATGGGCCCGGATCCAGCCGATCAGCTCCCCCACGCCGCGCCCGCCCTCGTCGCCGTAGAGCTCGGCGAAGCGCAGAATCACGCAGTCGGGGATCGCGCCGGCGACGACGGCCTCGGCATCGCGCTTGGAGCGCGCGTAGGCGCCTCCGGACGGGTCGATGGCCCGACTGCTGGCGAACACGAGCCGCCGCACCCCGTGGCGCCGCGCCGCGTCCACGAGCGCCCGGGTCCCCTCGACGTTGACCGCGTGATAGCGCGCGGCGGCGCTGGCGTGCGTGACGGCGGCGAGGTGCAGCACCCGGTCGCAGTCCCGGACCGCGCGGTCGACGGCCGCGGCGTCGCCGAGATCGCCGTCCGCGACCTCGACGCGCGCGCCCGCCGGCAGCCTGTCCCGCCGCCGCACGAACACCCGCACGGGCACCTCATGCGCGTCGCGCGCGAGCGCCCGCAGCACGGCGCGGCCCAGAAAGCCCGTCGCGCCGGTCACCAGGAGCACGGCCTCTCAGGCCTCCTCGCGCCGGCCGGCCCGGCGGCGCGCGCGCTCCGCCAGGCGGAAGCGGACGAGGTTCTTCACGAACTCGAGCACCGCGGTCGCCTTGACGTACGAGGGCCGCCCGCGCCCTTTGCCGAAGGCCGAGCGGATCTCGCCGAGCCGCAGGCGGTGGCGCCGGGCCTGGATCACGATCTCGGCGTCGATGAACCAGTCGTCCGAGGTCAGGCGGAGCGACTCGTACGCGGCGCGCGTCATGACCTTCGGCTTGGCGTTGACGTCGTGGAGGCCCGTGCCGGGGAACAGGAGGGCGAAGATGCCGTTGTAGACGCGCGACACGAGCCGTCGCTTCCACCCGTCCTGGCGCGTCACGCGATAGCCCTGGCAGAGGTCCAGGCCGCGCTCGCGGAGCGCGCGGTAGGCCCGCAGGATGTCGGCCGGCGCGGTCTGCCCGTCCCCGTCGATGACCGCGAGCACGCGGCCGGTCGTGGCGTCGAGCCCCGTCCGCATGTCCCAGCCCATCATGCCCGCCTTCGGCTTCGCCACCACGGTGACGCGCTCGTGCTTCTCCGCGACCTCGGCGGCGACGCGCGGGGTCCGATCCGCGCTGCCGGGCACGTAGTTCGCGACGAGCACGATCTCGTACGGCACGCCGAGGCGCTCGATCTCGGCCGCCACGGCCGCGTGGCACTCGCGGACGTAGTCCTCCTCGCGATAGCAGAGGATGACGACGGAGAGCTCCGGCGGCTCGGCCGGAGCGCGCGCTCGGCTCATGGTTGTGCGATTCTAAGGCGAAAGCGGGAACCCCTCAAGCCGAGCGAGGACGGGGACGCGGGACATGACGAGGCCGAAGACGCCGGCCGCCGGCGTGAACGGGCGGGGGCGGGCGCGCGTGACGCTCGGCCTGGCAGTCCTCCTGCTGGGGCTGCCGTCGGTCGACTACCAGGTGTTCTCCGGCCTGCCGCTGAGCACCCTTCCCGAGTTCGCGGTCTTCGTCCTGCTCCTCCCGCTCCTGCTCGGCCGCGGCCTCCGCCGCCTCGGCGGCCGCGTCATGGGCCGCCTCCCGCCACGCCTCTGGTGGGTCGTCGTGGCCGCCGGCCTCGCGGCCGTGGTGGTCAAGCTGGTCCTCTTCCAGGCTGGCGGGGCCGAGGGGTTCCTCGCGTGCTACCGCTCGCCGCTCACGCCCCCGCCCGCGGGGGGCTGCGAGCGCTCCTACGAGAACCCGCTCTTCCGCGCCGCCGCGACGCGGGTCGATCGCGTCGTCGATTTCGAGCCGCGCACCTGGAACCTCTCGTTCTTCAACTCCCAGCGCTTCAACTTCTACCCCTGGGTCCAGGGCAACGTGGTCCGCGACCGCCTGCCGCTCGCCGCCACGTGGCAGGGGACGCTCCAGGCGGTCCGGGACCGGCCGGCCCGGCTCACCTACGTCGGGGAGGGCGTGATCCGGATCGGCCCGGACGTGGTCGTCCCCCTCCCGCCCCGCTACGAGGCGCTCGCCACCGTCCCGGTGACGATCCCCGCGGGCCGACACGAAGTGACGATCGCCTACGCCTTCGACGACGGCTCGCGCGTGGGGGGGCGCCAGCCGCTCGGCCCGTACGCGACGCTTCGCTTCCGGGACGGGGCGCCGGGCGACGGCTCGGAGGGCGCGCGGCCGGTCCGGGTCGCCCGGGTCGGGCGCGCCTGGCGCGTCCTGGCCCGGGCCGGCGACCTCGTCGTCGCGCCGTTCGCCCTCGGCGCCCTCGCCTTCTACGCGGCGCTGCTGCGGCGCGACGCGTGGGGCCTGGCCGTGGTCGCCGTCGCGGGGGCGGCGGCGTTCTGGTACCGGCTGCCGCTGCCGTGGGTGCCGAAGGAGCTTCTCTTCCTCGCCGTCGTCTGGGGGCTCTTCGGCTGGCTCCTCGGCCGACACCGGCGCCGCCGCCTGGTCGCCGCCTCCGTGGGGCTCGCCTATCTCGCGCTCCTGACGACCCTCCGGAGCTTCAGCGACCTCCACGTCGTGCGGTACCGGACGGCCGGCGACGACCCGCTCCGGTACGAGTCCTATGCCCGGACGATCCTCGAGAGCTGGTCCCTGAGGGCGGGGGAGCCCATCTTCTTCGCGCAGCCGCTGTTTCGATACGTCAAGTTCGCGGAGCACGTCCTCCTGGGCGACGGCGACCCGCTCATCGCGACGGTCGCGCTCGCCGCGCTGAACGTGGCCCTCCTCTGGATGCTCGCGCGGTGGTGGCCGCGCCGGCCGGGGGGGCGGGCCCCGCGCGCGCTGTTCACGGCGTCGGGCCTGCTGCTGCTCGCGCTCGCCAATTCGCAGGCCGTGGTGGGCTTCATCCAGGTCGGGCTCTCCGAGTACCCGACCTGGATCTTCTTCCCGCTGCTCGTGGCGCTGCTCCAGGCGGCGCGTCCGACGAGAGAGTGGCTGCTCGGCGCGCTCCTCGTGGGGCTGTCCCTCATCACCCGCACGAACCAGGCGCCCGGCCTGGCCGGCGTGTTCTTCGCGTTCCTGGCCGGCGTCGGCCGAGGGCGCCGGCGCGCGGCCCTCGGGGCCGTCCTGATCTGCGCCGCGGTGCTCCTCCTGCCTGCCGCTCACAACCTCTACTACGGGGGGCGAGCCGTCCTGCTGCCGATGAGCGCGGCGACGGCGCGGAACCTGCCGCTCCCGCCGTCCGCGCTGCTCGTCGGGGCGGGCGAGCCCGAGACGTGGGCGCTGCTCGGGGAGCAGCTCCGCGGTCTCGTCTATCTCCGGCCCGCCGGGGCGCCCTGGCTGCACGTCGTCTTCCACGGCCTCGAGCTGACCTGGCTCGTCGCCGCCGTCCTCGTGTGGCGGGCGCGGCGTGCCGTGCCGGTCGGCGCGACGCTCTTGCTCGGCGTCCCCGCGCTCTACCTCGGCGTGCACGTCTTTTACGAGGTCGTCGTCTACTATCCCCGGCACATCATCATCGGGCACTTCGCGATGGGCGCGGTGGCGGCCCACGCGGCCGCCGCGATGGCCCGGCGCCGCGCCGGGACGGGCTGACCGGGGCGACACGGACGGCAGCCCGCGGGCGGGGCGCGCGGTCAGGTGGTGCCGGGCGGGCGCGCGTAGTAGGCGAGCTCGGCCGCGAGGACCGCGCGCCAGGGCGCGCCGTCCTCGCGGTGGCGGCCGCACGCGGTGTAGGTCACGAAGCCGGGATAGCCCTCGCCCCAGCGGTCGGGGTCGCCCGCGTGGTCGATGGGCGGCGGCACGGGCCCGTGCGGGCCCTCGCGGAGGGGGTGGAGCCAGCACGCCCGCGGCTTCCGGGCCCAGGGGTGCTCGCCGAGCCGCACGGCCAGAACCTGGAGCGAGCAGCGGCCGTCGGCGAGCGCGAAGACGCAGCGCGTCTGGCGGAAGTGGGCGGGGAAGTCCGGCTGCGCGTAGCGGTGGGGCCGGACGGCGGTCTTCCGTCCGCGGAGCTTGGCCTGCCAGGCCCCGTCCACGACGTAGGACGCCGGCAGGAAGGCGAAGACGTCCGGGTGGGCGCGGACGGTCTCGTGGAGCCGCGCCTCCTCGCCGGGGCGCAGGTAGGCGCCGTCGTAGCAGCACATGGCCTCGCACCGCGCGAGGTCGCACCGCCGGAGGGAGGGCCGCTCGGCCTCGAGCCGCGTGTCGCCCACGTCACTTACCCTAGCCGGTTGCGGACCGGGACGGAAGGGCCGCCCGCCCGGCGCGCGGGCTCCGGTGTATGCTGGAACTGGATGCGCCTCTCGGCTCCCATCCGACTCGTCCTGGGGGGGGTCGCGCTCGTGCTGGCGACCGCCTCCTGCACGCGAGTCACCCCGCACGTCGTCCTGCCGAACATCGTCCTGGGCGAGCCCTCGTTCTTCCCCACCCTCGAGGCCTACACGGCGACGCCGATCGTCGGCGGCAACCGGATCGACTTCCTCATGAACGGCGAGGAGATCTTCCCGGCCTACATCGCGGCGACCCGCGCGGCGCGGAAGACGATCACCTACGCCCAGTACAACTTCGAGGAGGCGCCGGTCGGCCGGGAGCTCATCGAGGCCATGGCCGAGCGCTGTCGCGCGGGCGTCGAGGGGAAGATCCTGCTCGACGCCTTCGGCGCGCTCGCGATGCCGGCCGAGTACGCCGACGCGCTCACCGGCGCGGGCTGCCAGGTGGTCTTCTTCCGCCCGCTCGGGCCGCTGACCGCGTACCGCGTGAACAACCGGAACCATCGCCGGATCCTGGTCGTGGACGGCGAGGTCGGGTTCACGGGCGGCTCCGGCGTCGGCCGCTCGTGGATGGGCAACGGCACGACGAAGGGCCACTGGCGGGACACCGACGTGCGGGTCGAAGGGCCGGTGGTCCAGTACCTCCAGGGCGCCTTTGCGGAGAACTGGCTGGAGGCGACGGGGGAGGTGCTCGGCGGCCAGGCCTACTTCCCGCAGGCGCGGGCCAAGGGCAAGGTCTTCGCGCAGGTCGTCCGGAGCTCGCCCGCCGGCGGGAGCTTCGCGATGTACACGACGTTCCTGCTGGCGATCTCCGCGGCCCGGCACTCCATCTACATCACGAACCCCTACTTCCTGCCCGACGCGAAGATGCTGGAGGCGCTCATCGGGGCGGCGGCGCGCGGCGTCCGCGTCGTCGTCCTCATTCCGGGCGTGATCGATCACAACATCGTGCGCCACGCGAGCCGCCGGCACTTCGGCCGGCTGCTCAAGGCCGGGATCGAGATCCACGAGTACCGGCCGGCCCTGCTGCACTCCAAGACCATGGTGATCGACGGCGTCTGGAGCACGATCGGGAGCACGAACCTCGACAACCGCTCCTTTTCGCTGAACGACGAGCTGAACCTGGTGGTCTACGACGCCCAGGTCGGCCGCCGCCTGCAGCAGATCTTCGCGGACGACGTCGCGCACTCCCGGCAAGTCGAGTACCGGCGCTGGGCGCGGCGCGGCTTCTTCGCGCGCATCCTGGAGCTGATCGCCCTGCCGCTCGGCGACCAGCTCTAGCCCCGCTCCGGCCATGGCGTCGTCCCGCCGCTCCGCCCCCACGGCGTCCCCTCGCCGCTCCGCCTCCACGGCGTCCCCTCGCCGCTCGGCCTCCGCGCCCTCCCCTCGCCACTCCGCCTCCGCGGCCCGGCGCCTCTCCGAGTACGCGGCCAAGCGCGACTTCGCCGTCACCCCCGAGCCGCCCCCCGGGGGCACGGCCCCCTCGCCGGCCACCCCCACGTTCATGGTGCACAAGCACCACGCGACGCGGCTCCACTACGACCTTCGCCTCGAGATGGAGGGCGCGCTCGCCTCCTGGGCCATCCCGAAGGGGCCGAGCTACGACCCCGGCATCAAGCGCCTCGCGGTCCAGACGGAAGACCACCCGCTCGAGTACGGCGGCTTCGAGGGCCGCATCCCGGACGGCGAGTACGGCGCCGGGGACTCCCTCATCTGGGACCGCGGGAGCTACGACACCGTGCCGCCGGGCGAGGCCGTGCGCCAGCGCGAGAAGGGCCACCTCCACCTCCAGCTCGCCGGGGAGAAGCTCCGCGGGCGGTGGCACCTGGTGCGGACCGGCCGCCCCGTCGACGGCAAGGCGCAGTGGCTCTTCTTCAAGGCCAAGGACGAGGCGGCGGACCCGGGCTACGACGTCGTCGCGGCGCGGCCCGAGTCGGTGGTGACCGGCCGCGCCGCCGCGCGGGGCCCGGAGCGGAAGTCGGTCCTCCGCGCCCCGCGCCCGGCGCCGGAGCGGCTCCTCGAGCGGCTCTTCCCGCCGATGCTGGCGACGCCGGCCGCCCGCCCGCCGGCCGCCGAAGCCGAGTGGCTCTACGAGCTCAAGTACGACGGCTTCCGCGCGCTCGCGGCGCTCTCCGGCGGGCGGGTCGCGATCTGGTCGCGGAACCGGCTGGACCTCGCCCGCCGCTTCGAGGGCGTGGCCGCGGCGCTCGGACGCCTGGTGGTCGGCGATGCCGTGCTCGACGGCGAGATCGTGGCGCTCGACCCAGGCGGCGCCCCCCGCTTCCAGCTCCTCCAGAAGGGTCACGACGAGGCGGCGATCTTCGTCGCCTTCGACCTCCTGTGGCTCGACGGCGAGGACCTGAGGCCGCGGCCGCTCGAGACGCGGCGGGACCTCCTGGAGAGCGTGCTGGCGAACGCGCCGCCAGGGATCCGGCTCGCCGAGCGCCTCCCCGGGCCGGCCGCAGAGGCGCTCCCGGCCGCCGCGGCGAAAGGCTACGAGGGGCTCATCGCCAAGAAGCGCGGGTCGCCCTACGAGACCGTCCGCTCGCGCGCGTGGCTCAAGCTCAAGGCCGTCAACGCGCAGGAGGTCGCGATCGTCGGCTTCACGCGCTCGAAGAGCGAGCGGGACGAGATCGGCGCGCTCCTGGTCGGCGTCGCGGAGGGCGGCGGGCTCGTGTTCGCGGGCAAGGTGGGGACGGGCTTCTCGTCGCGGCAGCGGGTCGAGCTCAAGCGCGACCTCGCGCGCGACGCGGTGCCCGCGCCGCGGGTAGGGGGCGCCCCGCGGATGCGGGACGCGGTGTGGGTGGAGCCGCGCCTCGTCGCGCAGGTCCGCTTCGTCGAGTGGACCGCGGACAGGAAGCTCCGCCACCCGGCGTTCCTGGGGCTCCGGCCCGACAAGACGCCGCTGGAGTGCGTCCGCGAGAGGCCGGCCGTGGTGGACGAGGCGCCGGCGGAGCGACCGGCGGGCGGGCGGGGATCCCGTCGCGGCCGGCGGGGCGCCTCGTCGGCCGCGCGGCCCCGGGCCTCGGGGCGCCCGCCGGCGGCGGCGGAAAAGGCGTCGGCGGCGGAGCCGGCCCGGGCGCGCGGCGGCCCCGCGGCGGCGGCGGCGCCTACCGTCGCGCTCACGCATCCCGACCGGGTGCTCTACCCGCGCGACGGCCTCACCAAGCAGGATCTTGCCGACTACTACGCCGCGGTCGCGGAGCCGCTCGTCCGCGCGCTGGCCGATCGCCCGCTCGCCCTCGAGCACTGGAACGACGGGATCGACCGGCCGTCGTGGTTCCAGCAGAACATCGGCAAGGAGGCGGAGCCGTGGATGCGGCTCGCCGAGACGCCGACCCGCACGAGCCGCCGCGCCGTCCGCCACCTGATCGCCGACCGGCCGGAGACGCTCCGCTGGCTCGCCCAGCACTCCGTGCTGACGATCCACATGTGGTCCTCCCGCACGACGAGCCTGGAGCGCCCCGACTGGGTCGTCTTCGACCTCGACCCCGCCGAGGGCCAGGGCATCGCGCAGGCCGTCCAGGCGGCGCTCGTCCTGCGCGGCCTCTTCGAGCGCCTGTCGCTGCCGAGCGTCCCCAAGACCTCGGGCAAGCGCGGGCTCCACGTCTTCGTCCCGCTCGCGCCCGGGCCGAGCCACGAGGAGGCGATCGACTTCGCGGTCTCCGTGAGCACGGCGGTGGCGCGCGAGCTGCGGGAGGTGACGGTGGAGCGGGCCCTGGCGAAGCGGCGCGGCCGCCTCTACCTCGACGCCCACCAGAACGGCTACGGCAAGACCGTGGTCGCCCCCTACTCGCCGCGGGCCGCGGACGGCGCGCCGGTGTCGGCGCCGCTCGCCTGGAGCGAGGTCACGCCGAAGCTCGACCCCGCGCGCTACACGATCCGCACGATGCCGCGCCGGCTCGACAAGGTCGGCGACCTCTTCGCCCCCGCCCTCGGCCCCGGCGCCCGCTTGCCGAAGCTCGACTGATCGGTCCGGCGGCGCGCTCCGGCGCCGGAGCCCAGCCCCGATCCGGGTTCCAGCCGCCCACGGCGGGAACCCCACCCACCCCTTCGGCACGCACGCCGAGGTGTCGCCTTACAGTGCAGTCTCTAAGGGCAAACGTCTACGGAAGCTCAACCCGGCGATCCAGCAGGGGATTCAGCCCGCCAGGACCCTGAGCCGGCCCCCGCGCTGTACGGTTTCCGGGCGCCGTCGGCGAGGTCGGCTTTCACCGGCCTACTCGCACTCTCGGTAAGAACCACAGCCGGTTAGCCCGTCAGGGCGTCGCACGGCACGGTTCGTGCTCTTCGGTCCGCCCGTCTCGCAGGGGAGGGCACGATGGCCGAGGGTGGGATCCCCCCGCCGGCCGTACGGGCCGGCTCTTCTTCGTGCCGCTGCGGCCACCGGTCGGGCTCG
>JBIOTN010000041.1:0-10787 GCA_044866005.1 Candidatus Rokuibacteriota bacterium
CGAGCCATCGCAGCGCCGGCCGCGCCCGGAGCCGCGCCTCGACCAGGGCGAGCCCGAGCGCCGCGAGCAGCGCCAGGCCGAAGACGGTCAGGACCGCGAACCGCACGGTGACCCGCACCACGTGGAGCGGGAGCAGCAGGTGGTAGAAGGCGAGGTAGGGGCCGGGCCCGCGTGGCTGCCGGGCGACGTGGATGACCGGCCCGAGAGCGAGGATCGCGAACACCGCCACCAGCAGCAGGAGCAGCCGGACCCAGTCGTCGCGGCCGAGCGCCCGCGGACCGCCCGCTCGGCAGTGGGCGGCGCCGCGGAGGAGCAGCAAGGCGCAGCCGACCAAGAGCGTGAGGTCGAGGAAGTGCGCCGGAAGAGACCGGAGGGAGAGCGGGCCGACGTGGAAGCGGCCCGGCGCGAGCGCCACGGTCAAGCCGAGCCCGACGAGCGTCGCGACGAGCAACGCAAGGCCGGCGCGGCGCAGCCTCGCCAGGCCGGGCGGCGGCGCCGGGGTCCGCCAGAGCCAGGCGAGGCTCACACCGGCCAGGGCCAGGACGATCGCACCCACGAACGGCGTCGTCTCGGCGATGTGCCCGCTCGGGGCGAGCTTGAAGAAGGGGCTTCGCCCGCCCGCCTCGATGAACGCGGCGAGGTCGGCGTAGTGGGAGGCCGTCTCGCCCAGGCCCCGCTCGAAGCCGAGCTCCCGGTGCACCCGGATATAGGGCAGCGCGAAGGGCAGCACGATCGCGGCAACCCCGGCCGCGCCGCCCGCGAGGGCCACGAGGTTCCGGCGCCACAGCCACCCGCGCCAGCGCAGGCAGAGGACGCCGAGCGCCAGCGTGACGAAGCCGAGCCCGGTGATGATCGCGTAATACCACGTCGTCAGGGCCTGCACCGTGATCGCGGCGAGCGCGCCGGCGAGCCAGCGGGGCCGCTGCGTCTCCAGCCACCGGACCCAGGCGAAGAGGGCGATGGGGATGGGGGCCGCCAGGAGCATCTGGAACTCGAGGTAGTAATCGGTGAAGTAGGGCGACAGGCAGAAGACCGCGCCGGCCAGCCAGGAGGCCGCGCGCGAGCCGGTCAGCGCGTGGGCCACCCACGCCATGGCCAGGCCATCGAGCGGCCACAGGAGGAGCAGGAGCAGGTTGTAGGTCAGGACCGGGTTGCCCCACAGGAAGCCGGGCAGCCCGAGGAGCGCCGGCGGCAGGAGGACCTCGGTGAAGGCGAGGCTCTCGCCGTACGGGTAGAAGGCGTTGCCGTGGAAGAGCGCGAGCGGGTCGCTCAGGAGCCGCCGGGCGATCGAGGCCATGACCCACGTGAAGACCCAGGGGTCGTGATGGCGAGGCCAGAGGGCCCCGGGGTCGCGCGCCAGGGGCCAGGTCGCGGCGACGACCCCCGCCGCGAACACGAGGTAGACCGCGAGCGCGTGACGCCAGCCGAAGCGGGGCCCGGCGGGGCGCGCGGCGGCGGCGTCGCCCGCCGCCCGGGCGGTCGGGGTCGGCACGGCGGCGTCAGGCGGGGCAGCAGGCACGAGGGGGAGCGGTGCCGTCGCCGCGCTCAGCCGCCCGGCCCGGTGGCGAAGAGCGGCGAGCGGGTGACCCCGAGCCGGTGGGCGAGATACTGGACGAGGACGCCGAGGGTGCCGACGCCGTAGACGACGCTGCGCCAGAGCCCGATGGAGGAGGCCTCCGGAAAGTACCGCGCGGGCACCGGCGCGTCCCCGATCCGGAAGCCGAGGTATGCGGCCTGCGCCAGGAATTGCGAGTCGAAGACGAAGTCGTCCGAGTTCGCCTCGAACGGCACCGTCTCGAGCACCTTCCGCCGGTACACGCGCAGGCCGGAGTGGAAGTCCCCCAGGTTCTGGCCGAGCACGAGGTTCTCGACGGCGGTCAACAGCCGGTTGGCCGCGTACTTCCACAACGGCATGCCGCCGGCCAGGGCCTCCGCCCGGCTCCGGACGCGGCACCCCAGCATGACGTCACAGATGTTCAGGTCGAGAAATCCCACCAGCAGCGGGAGCAGCCGGGCATCGTACTGGTAGTCGGGGTGGATCATCGCGACGATCTCCGCCCCGCGCTCGAGCGCCGCCCGATAGCACGTCTTCTGGTTCGCCCCGTAACCCCGGTTCTGCGCGTGCCGGATCACGGTGAGCCCCAGTCGCTCCGCGATCTCGACCGTGCGATCGCGGCTCCCGTCGTCCACGAGGATGACCTCGTCCACCGAGCCCCGGGGGAGATCGCGCCACGTCCGCTCGAGCGTCGCCTCGGCGTTGTAGGCCGGCATCACCACGACGACTTTGCCCACCTGGGTCCTTCCGCCGGGTCACCGCCACCCAGCAAGCAAATGGCGCTCGCGTTCCGATCGCCGTTCACCACGCTTCCCACGTCAGCGCCGGCGATCCGGCTCGGCGTTGCGCTCGACGAGGATGATGGACCGGGTGGAGAAGCGGAAGCGCCGCGAGCGACGCCACTCGCGGATGTGCTGGCGTAGGACCGCCAGTTCCTTCCGCTGGGCGGCGCTCGTGTTGGGATCGTCCAGCCGATCGACGATGGCGAGCTCGAGATCGGGCAGTCCACGCCCGTGATCGAAGGCCAGGAAGGCGCGGTCGGTGGCGACCGGGATCACCGACACCCCCTGGATGCTCCGGAAAGAGCGGGGGTCGACCACGATCAGCGCCCGTCGCGCCGAGACCTCGGCGAGCTCGATGGGACGTCTGACCGGCGGTTGGCCGCGGGAGCCGCGGCGGGCCGAGCGCTCGAAGAGCGAGACGATGGCCCAGGCCGGATCCGGGTGGATGCCCTTCAGCCCGCGGACCACGTCTTGGGGCAGCGTCAGGGCCAGGAGCTGGGCGGCACGACCGAACTTGGGGGGGCGACCGCGCGCTCCGGTCCGCACGATCGGGGATTATCATCGAAGAAAATGGGGCCGTCAAGACTTTTTCTCGAATAAATCTGCCGGGCCGTCCGAGCGTGAGGGCTCGATCGTGCCCGGGAGCCCTTCCGAGCGGCCGCGTCGCCGCCGGCCCACCCAGCCGGCCCGAAGAGGCAGGGGTCTCGGGGGGTCTCCCGAGACCCCCCGATGAAACTAGCGGGCAGGCCGCTCGGGCGGCTCGAGCGTGAACTCGCTCACCTCGAACCCGAGCTGCGGGTCCAGACGGCCGACGGTCAGCTCCACCGGGCGCGGGGCGAGGGCCTCCAGCGCCGAGCCCGGCGGGCCCCCCTTCACGCCGACGAACGCGTGCGATTCGCGGAATCGCCCGCGGAGGTCCCCGGCCACGCCGAGCGTGGAGAGCGCCCGGACCGCCTCCTCGCTGAGGCGCGCCGAGGCCTCGTCCCGGACGGCGCCGGCGACGATCGTCCCCCCCGGGAGCGACGCGATCCAGGCCGCCAGCTCGGCGGCCTGGGTCGGATCGGCGAAGGTGTCGAATGCCGCGGCGCGCAGGAGCCGCCCCCTCGGGTCGAGGGCGACCAGGTTGTAGCCTCGGCCATCCGGCGAGAGCTCGGCGCCGTTGAACCAGATCGAGCTGGCGCTCCCGTGCGGCTGTCCCCGGCTTCGCACGCGGAGGTCGCCGGGGCTCGTCGCGGCCGTCCGTCCGATGCGGTAGCGCGCGCCGGTCGGCGTGACCCGCCGGTAGCCGTACTCGAGCGCGATCACGTTCGGGGCGGCCCGGCGGAGCGGCCGCCGGGCCCTCACGGTGACGACGGCGGGGCCGTCCAGGGCGACCCGCTGGAGCGGCCGATCGTTCAGCCGCACCTCGGCCCACTGCTCGAGGTCGGGCGCGTCCTTGCGCGGCCGAAGGCGGAGCCGCAGGACCGGGTGGTCGCGCAGGTAGCCGTAGGAGACCCATCGCTCGATCCGGGTCCCGCGCTCCGGCAGCGGGACCACCTCGTAGAGGTCTTCGTCCCCGAAGCTGCCCCGGAAGCGGAGCAGTGGAGGCGGGGCCTCCCGCAGAGCGGCCCACGCGGCGCGCAACGCTCGGGGAAACGCGCGGTCGGTGAGCCGGACGACCAGGTAGCGGAGCGGGTGGATGCGGCGGAGCGCGGCCTCCGCGTCGGGACCCGGCACGGGCACGGCGGGCTCGGTGAAGTAGCCGGAGATCTCCCGGGCCCAGGGCGACACGAAGCCGGCGAAGCCGTTCACGACCCGCTTGCCGTGCGCCAGCGAGCGAAACATCGCGTCGGTGTCGGTCCCCGGCACGTTGATCGGCAGCTCCAGCACGACGACGTCGGCCCGATCGGCCCGGATCACCGCGTCCACCGGCCGGAGCGGCGACGGTTCCACGACGTACCGCATGGGGAAGCTCACGTACTCGGCGAGCAGGACGGCGACCACGACGCCGACGGCGATGGCGCGAGTCCGGCGGGACACCCGTCCGGCGAGCCACGCCACGCCGAATCCGGCGAGGAGCGCCGCGGCGAAGACCGCGAGGAGGCCGAACCGCGTCGCGCCCCGGATCGCCCGCAGCGGCAGGAGGTAGGGGTAGAGCCAGGCGTAGAGGCCCGGGCCGAGGGGGCGCCCCGCGACGGAGGCTTCTGGACCGAGGGAGAGCAGCATCGCGAACGCCGCGAGCACGAGGAGCAGGCCCACCCACTCCCGCTCGCCGAGGCGGCGGTCCTCGACGCCGTGCCGGCGGCGCTGCCAGCCCTCCACGGCCTGGCGCGCCAGGGCCAGGACGAGCAGCGCCGCGCCGACGGCCGAGAAGGGCACGACGGCGAGCCGGCCGCGCGTGAGCAGGATGAGGACGGCGAGGGCCAGGCCTGCCCACACGCCCGCGGCGAGGCCCCGCTCCACCGCGGTACGCCGCGGTCGCCCCGGCCGCCTCAGCCAGAGCGCCCCCAGCGCCACGAGCGCCAGCCCGCCCGCGCCGACGAAGAGCGACGTCTCCGAGCTGTAGCCGGGCCAGAACCCGCGGTAGAGCGTGGTCGCCCGCGACCCGAAATACGTCAGCACGTCCGCCGACCGGCCGACGGCGTCGGCGAGGCCCCGCTCGAACCCGAGCTCGCGCCGGGTCACGAAGAACGGGCGGGCGACCGGCAGGAGCGCCAGCGCCAGCGCCCCGCCGCCCAGCGCGGACGCGACGAACGTGCGCGGGCGCCAGCCGCACCAGCGCAGGGCCGCGTACTGGAGGGCGATCACGGCGAGTCCGAAGGCGAGGATCACCGCGTAGTACCAGACCGCCACCGCCTGGAGCCAGAAGACGGCCAGTAGCGCGAGGAGGTAGCGGGTGCGCTGCTCCTCGAGGAAGCGGACCAGGGCGTAGACGGCGAGCGGCAGCCCGAAGGCCATCTCCATCTGGAACTCCACCGCGTACTCGGTCCGCGGCGGGGCGAGCGTGAAGACGAGCATGGCGACGAGCGCGGCCCCGTGATCCCGCGTCAGCCAGAACGCGACCGCGTAGGTGGCCCAGCCCGAAAGCGCCCAGAAGAGCAAGAGCGTCAGGTTGTAGGCGAGGATCGGGCTGCCGCCGAGGGCGGCCAGCGGACCGGCCACGAGGGCCGGGGTCACCAGCGGCTCGGCGAAGGTCAGGCTGTTCCCCATGGGGTAGAAGGCGCTGCCGTCGAGGAGCAGGGCCGGCCGGGTGAGGAGGTTCCGGAAGACGCTCAGCATGACCCAGGTGAACAGCTTCGGGTCGGTGTTGTCCGGAACGAGGTGCGCGGGATCGCGGACCAGCGGCCAGGTGTAGACCGCGACCAGCGAGAGCGCCAGCAGGAAGACGGCGAGGTGGCCGCGCAGCCTCATGCCACGTCGCCCGTGGGGTCAGCTCACGGCCAGCCCCACCATCATGGCGAAGAGGAGGAGGCAGAGGAGCAGGAAATACGGCCGGCGGTAGAGGTGCTCGGGGTCGAGGACCGGGCTCTCGGCTTCGAAGGTCATCCGGAGCGCCCACCCGAGGAGCAGGACGATCACCGGGAGCGTGGCGACGAGGCGGGGATGCTCGGTGACGAAGAAGGCGGCGAGCGCGGCGAGCGCGAGGAGCCCGTAGCCGAGCTGCACGGCCAGCAGCGAGCGGACCGAGTACGCCGCGAAGGTCGGCCGGTACTGGGGCGCGAGAGGGCCGAGGAGGCGGAGCTCCGCCAGGCGCTTCCCGGTCATCAGGAACGCGCCGAACGCCCAGATCGCGACGAGCGCGCCGAGGGGGAGGGGCTCGTCGCCGACCGGCACGGCGTACCAGCCGATGGCCAGCCGGATGGGGTTGGTGAGCGACTCGACGGCGGCGTCGAGGAAGGGGCGGTCCTTCAGCCGGGCGGGCGGGAGGTTGTAGAGGAGCCCGGCCACGAAGAGCGCCAGACAGGCCGCGACGAAGGGCGGCGGGAACCACCAGGCAGCCACGGTGAGCGTGGCGAGGGCGATCGCGGCCGTGAGCGCGAGCAACGGCCCCACGCGCACCCGGCCGGAGGGGATGGGCCGGGCGCGCTTGCGGGGATGCCGGGCGTCGAACGGCGCGTCCAGGACCTCGTTGATCGCATAGTTGACCGAGGAGACGAGCCCCGACAGCACGAAGGCCAGCGCCCAGTCGTCGAGGCGCGCGAACGTCGGCCCGACGCGCGCGGTGACGAGCGCGAGCACGCTGCCGACCGGCACGACCAGGTTCTTGATCCAGTGGTCGAACCGGAGCGGCTCGAGGTAGGCCGCCCACCGGCGCGACGGGCGACCCGACATGACGGCGGTCTCGACGAGCTCCTGCTCCGGCATGGCTCAGCTCCGCCCGCGGACCCAGAGGTCGGGCCACTGGTCGTTCGCCTCGTGGTGGGTGAGGCGCACGGCCTGCTCCGCCGGCGTCCCGACCTCCCAGACGAAGACCTCGTAGTCCGCGCGATCGTGCTCGTGCCCCTCCGCCGCGGCGCCCCAGACGAGCCAGCGGCCGTCGTTCGAGAGCTTGGGGAAGTACTCGTGGCTGTACGCGCCGGGGAGGTCCATGAAGACGCGGCGATCGGTGCCGTCCGGCCGGCCCGCCATCACCTTGGTGCCCCCGGTCCCCCCGGTCTCGATCCAGACGACGGTCTGCCCGTCCGGAGCCCAGGTCGTCTGGCAGGCCTGCTGCCGGGTGACGGGGACCACGGTCCGCGTCGCCAGATCGAAGACCACCGCGCCCGAAAACCGGCCGGCCGTCCACGACACGCCGTGGAACGTCCCCCGCAGGCCGAAGGCGAGCCGCCGGCCGTCCGGCGCGAGCTCGAAGTCGCCGATCTCGCCGACACCCGGGAACTCCCGCGTCCCGTCGAGGACCAGGCTCTCCTGCCGGGTCGCGAGGTCGTAGCGGAACACCCGGGTCTCGCGATGGAAGAGGACGGCGCGCCCGTCGGCCGTCCACGTGGGATGGTACCCGCCCTGCGCGATCCGGCGCTCGCCGGTGCCGTCCGTGTTGACCAGGAAGACGTCCCAGGCGGTCGGCTCCCGGAAGCTCACCCACTCGCGCTGGCTCCGGAGGAAGACGACCTGCTTGCCGTCCGGCGAGAAGCGGGAGGCGAAGTCGACGTTCGGGTGGGTCGTGAGGCGGCGGACCGCCTGCTCCCGCAGGTCGAGCAGGTAGAGATCGTGGTTGCCACCGCGGTTCGAGGACCAGACGATGAGGCCGTCCAGTCGCCGCGCCAGGGCCGCCACCGCCTCCCTCTCGGGCCCCGTCAGGGCGTTGAGCCGGGTGCCCCTGGGGGCCCGCGGCGGGAACAGGCGCGTCCAGAGCCGCTCCGGGAGCCGGGCCACGTCGGCGAGCGGCTTCGGGAGGTCGTCGGCGACCCGCGGGAGCGCCGCCACCGCGCCGCCGAAGAAGAGCAGGCCCAGGAGGCCGAGAAGCGAGGCTTTCCGAACCATCATGACTGCCTCTTGGCGTTCCGCCCGGCCCACGGCCCCATGATCCAGACGAGGGCCAGCAGGCCGAGACCGTAGTCGTGGATTTGCGAGAGCCCGTGGAAGGCGGTGGCGGCGAGCGTGGCCAGCGCCTTCGGGAGCCCGAGCCAGTAGGCGAAGCCGAGGGCCCCGGCGGTCTCGTAGGGGCCCAGGCTCGCGATCGTGGGGAGCGGAAGCGAAGCCGCCAGCTCCGCGCCGGCCACGCTCAGGAAGACGCGCAGGAAGTCGAGGCTCCACCAGGCCTGTCCCTGCCCGACCAGGAGCGCCTGGAGCAGGCAGTAGTAGGCGCCGTACTTCGCCAGCCGCAGGCCGACCGAGAGCAGCAGCGCCGGCACCAGCGTCCGGGCCACGCCGAGGCCGCGCACCTCCGCCCCTGCGCGCTCGAGCGGCCGCGCGGCCCGCGCCAGCGCGCCCGGCAGCCGCCGGGCGACCCGCGCGGCGACGCCGAAGGCCGGGGCCAGGAAGACGAGCGCGAGGGTCGAGCCGAGCAGGAGCAGCAGGCTCCCGGCCACCAGCGCGGGCAACGGCAGCGGCGCCGCGCCGACCGCGACCACGGCGAGCAGGAGCAGCGGCGCCAGCGCGAGGGAGTCCAGGACGAAGGAGAGCGCGAAGGACGCGATCGCCGCCTCCGCCGGCAGTCCGAGCCGCGCCGTCACCAGGTAGATGTAGCTGGCCGCGGCGCCCGTCCGGGCGGGCAGGAAGTCGACGAAGAGGTTCCGGACGAGGGTGACGAGCGTGAGCGGCCAGAGCGGCGCACGGCGCTCGAGGAGGAGCCAGTAGCGGAGCGTGCGGAGGACGAGCGCCACGAGGGAGACCAGGAGGAAGCCGAGGAGTCCCGGAAGCGAGATCGCGGCGACCATCGGGCCGAGCGCCCGCGGGTCCACCCGGTGGGCCACGAACAGGTAGGCGAGGATCCCGCCCGAGACCAGGACGGCCGCGGCCCACTGGAGGAGCGGTCGGCGGGCACGCTGGGGAACCGGGGCGGGGGGCCGCCCGCCGCCTGGCCCGACGGGCGGCGGGGCGAGCGTGCGGGAGGCCGAGCCGTCCCCGCCCTCGCGCCAGGCCGCGCCGCCGGCCGCCGGCCCACCCGTGAAGCCTGAAGCCGTCGGGGCGGCCGCGTCGCGTGGCGCGTCACGCCTCATTCGCGCGCCCGCCGGTCGCGGATGACCCGCGCGGGCGCGCCGGCCGCGACGGCGAAGGGCGGGATGTCCTCGGTCACCACGGCGTGGGCACCGACGACCGCGTCGTGCCCGACGCTCACGCCGTCCAGGACGATCGCGCCGGCCCCGAGCCACCCGCCGCGCCCGATGTCGATGCCCTTCGAGGGCCGGGCCTGGCGGAGGACGGGGACGTCCGTGCGCCCGAACTCGTGGCCGCCGCCCACCACGTAGCAGTAGGCCGCGAGCAGCGTATCGGCCCCGATCCGGACCGACGAGGCGGAGAAGATCGCGCACTGGTAGGAGACGTTCACGCCGTCCTCGAGGACGATGTCGCCGTCCTTGCACGCCACGATCGTGTTGCGGCCGAGGAACACGCGGCGGCCGATCCGGATGCCCTCGTTCGCGGTCCCCTTGGCGTCCAGCACGCAGCCGTCGTCCACGGCGACGTCGTCGCCCAAACGGATCTTCCGCGGGTGGCGCAGGGTGACGTTGACGCCGAACGCGACGTTCCGGCCGCACGCGCCGAGCAGTCGCGGGTAGAGCAGGCGACGGAGGACGAAGCCGAGCGCGCCGGGCACCCACGAGGCGAGCAGCATCACGGCCTCGTAGCGGAGGAGCGGCCACCACCCGCGCTCGCCGACGAACAGGTCCATGTAGCGCTCGATGGCCGAGCGGCGGTCGTCGAAGAGCGCCCCGGGGACGTCGGTCAGTCGCTCCTCGGGCCGGGCGTTCATGGCAGGCGCTCGCGCGGTCGCGCCGGCACCGGGAGTCCGCCGGGGAACAGGTAGGCGACGGCCCCGGGGAGGAGCGCGATCAGGTAGAGCACCGTGGAGAGCCCCACGATGGAGAAGGCGTCGGTCCAGCCGACCCCGAGGAGGCTGGCGAGCGAGACGAAGGAGAGTTCGAGGAACCCGAGCCCGCCCAGGCTCACCGGCAGGCGGGCCACCAGGTAGACGATCGGCACCGTGGCGATGTAGAAGGTCCAGCCGGGATCGAGGCCCAGGGCCCGGCCCGCCAGGTAGTGGATCACCACCGGAAATGCGCCCTCCAGGAGGGTCAGCCCGAAGAACGCCACGACGAGGCGCGCCGAGCTCGCGTAGCTCGCGTAGGCCTCGCCACAGGCCCGGAGCACGCTGCGCCAGCCTCGCTCGCCGCCCAGTCGCGCCGCGGCCCAGCGCGCCACCCGGAAGGAGAAGGGGAACGCGAGAAACGCGGCCAGGACCGCGCCCGCGAAGGCCCAGCGCTCGCCCGGCCCGATCTTGGCGCCGAGGCCGAGGGCGATCAGCGTGCCGATGGAGATCGTGGCGAGGACGGCCTGAGCCAGGGCCCCGACGATCCGCTCGAGCACGACGGAGGCGAGGAGGCCGGGGGTGCGGCCGCCGCCCGCCAGCGTGGCGATCCGCACGGCGTCGGCGCCGACGGTCATCGGCAGGAAATAGCCCGCGAACGAGGCGAGATAGTAGGCGCGGACCGCGGCCCAGAGGCTCACCGCCGCCTCGCGCCCCCGGATCAGGAGCCACCACTTCCACGCCATCAGCAGCCGGTCCGCCGTGGCGAGCCCCAGGACCAGGAGGAGGAACCACGGCTCGGCGCCCGCGAGGCGGCTCGTGAGCTGGCTGCGATCGACGAAGGCGATGAGGAGGGCGAGGAGCCCCACGCTCACGCCGACGCGGAACAGGAACGAGGCGCGACCTCGTCCAGCCACCGAACCCCTACGCTCCCTCGAGGCCGGGCCGAGAACCGAGCAGCCCTAGTTCTTCGGAGGGGGCCTCGACGGCCCCCTCCGAGACCTCC
>JBIOTN010000042.1:0-3350 GCA_044866005.1 Candidatus Rokuibacteriota bacterium
CGGCGCCTTCTGGGACGTCCAGACCCTGCCGGCGACGGGCACCTACCAGATCCTGGTGGACCCGAACAGCACCTTCACCGGCAGCCTCACGCTGACGCTCTACGACGTCCCGGCCGACGTGACCGGCTCGCTCACTCCGGGCGGCGCCGCGGTGACCGTGACGACGACGGCGCCCGGCCAGAACGTCCGCCTGACCTTCGAGGGCACCGCGGGCCGCCAGGTGAGCGTGAAGTTCACGAACGTGAGCGCGTCCGGCAGTGCCCCCAACGCGCCCTACTACGCGTTCCTCGACCGCCCCGACGGCACGAACCTGGTGCCGATCACGTCGATCACCGTGAACTCGGGCGGGTTCATGGACAGCACGCTGCTGCCCGTCACGGGCACGTATGTCCTGCGGATCGACCCGCAGAACAACATCACCGGCAGCCTGACCGTAACCGCCTACGACGTGGTCGATCTGAGCGGGACGATCACGGTCGGCGGGCCCTCGGTGACGGTCAACGCCACGACGCCGGGCCAGAAGGCGCGCCTGACCTTCAGCGGCAGCGCGGGACAGCGCCTCGGCCTGAACGTGACCATCGGCACCCTCCCCGTGCCCGGGGCCGACATCTCGATCCTCAACCCGGACGGGACGACCCTCCTGGCCCCGGTCAACGTCTCGCCGCCCTCCTCGGCGTTCCTCGAGCCCCCGCTCCTGCCGGTGGCCGGCACCTACACGATCGTCGCCGACCCGCGGGACGCCGGGACCGGCAGCCTCACGCTGGCGCTGAGCCAGATCCCGGCCGACGTCACGGCCAGCATCACGCCGGGCGGCGCCGCGGTCACGGTCAACATCACGAAGGCCGGCCAGAATGCGCGCCTGACGTTCAACGGCACCGCCGGCCAGCGGATCAGCGTGCGCTTCACGAACGTGACGATTGCGACCAGCACGGTCTCCCTGCTCAAGCCCGACGGGACGACGCTCTCGACCTACGGGACCCTGACGACGAGCGGCGGCTTCTGGGATACCCAGTCCCTGCCGACCGCGGGTACCTACACGATCCTGATCAACCCCCAGGGGACGGCCACCGGGAGCGCGACCGTGCGGCTCTTCAACGTGCCGGCGGACGTGACGGGCACCCTCACCGTCAACGGCGCCGCCCTGACCGTCCAGATCACCACGCCGGGCCAGAACGGCGCCGTGACGTTCGCCGGCACCGCCGGCCAGCTCGTCACCGTGCGCGTCGGCAGCAACACCATGACGAGCCTCATCGTGAGCCTGCTGAATCCGGCGGGCGCCACGCTCGCCTCGAACGGCAGCGGCGCCGCGAGCTTCACCCTGCCGCAGCAGACGCTGGCGACGACGGGGACCTACACGATCCGCATCGACCCGCTGAGCTTCACCACGGGGAGCCTCAACGTGCGGGTGACGAGCCCATGAGCGCGCCCCGGGTCCGGCCGTCGAGGAGAGCCACGATGGCGACGCGCCCGTCCCTGCTCCTGGCCGTCGTGCTGACCCTGGGCGTGCTCGCGATCCCCACGGCCTCGCGCCTCCAGCCGAGCGGGCTGCCGGCGCTCGCGCCGGGCCAGAGCGCGACGCTCCTGCCGGACGGGCGCTGGCTCCTGATCGGGGGCGAGGGCTCGGGCGGTCCGCACGACGGGCTCAGCCTGTGGGACCCGCGCGCGGGGACGACGACGGCCGTCGCCGCGCGCCTCCTCCACGCGCGGGCCTGGCACACGGCGACCGTCGTCCCTGATGGGACGGTCCTCGTGATGGGCGGCTGGGGCGCCGACGGGCGCCTCGTGGACGCCGTCGAGCGGGTGGAGCCGGCTGGCTGGAGCGTCACGCTCGCCCCGCCGACCGGGCTCACGCCGCGGGCTCAGCACACGGCGACGGTCCTGACGGACGGGCGCCTCCTCCTCGCGGGCGGCGTGGCGGAGGACGGGACGCTCCGGCCCGACGCCGAACGCTGGGAGCCCGAGACCGGGACGATCGAGCGCATGGCGCTTCAGGTCCCGCGCGCCGGCCACGCAGCCGCGCTGCTCGCAGACGGGACGGTCTGGCTCACCGGCGGCCGCGACGCGAGCGGGTCCACGCCGCCGGGCGCCGACGTCTTCGATCCCGCGACAGGCGCCTTCCGGCTCGACACGTCTGCGCCGAGCCCTGACCCGGCCCTGCCGCCCGCCGTGGCAGGCGGCCTCCCGGCGGACGGGGCGACCGACGTCCCGACCGACGCGCGCCTGGCGCTCCGCTTCTCCGTCCCCCTCGCCGTGGAGACGATCCACACCGGCACGATCTGGCTGAGCCACGCCGGCGGGCTCGTCGCAGGCCAGGTGGTCCCGACGGAGGAGGGGCGCCTCGCCTTCTTCACGCCCGACGGTCCGCTCGCGCCGGACACCGCGTACACGCTGACCGTCAACGGGCCGGCCGACCCCCTCGGACGGCCCGTGGCCGTCAACGAGGTGCGCTTCCGGACCGCCGCGACGCCCGCCGGCGACATGGGCGGGACCGCGGGCGGCGACACGCCGGGGAGCCCACCGCCGGCCGACCCGGGCGCCGAGGGCGATGTGGACTGGATTCCCGCCGCCGGCGCCACCGGCGAGAGCTGGCGCACCGGGTGGGCCGAGTCCCCCTGGCAGGCGCTCGCGCCGCTCCAGGCCGACCCCGGCGTGACCGCGCTGGCGGGGCAGGTGCTGACGCTCCGCGGCGACCCGCTGCCGGACGTCACGCTCCGCGTCGGCGATCGGGAGACCCGCTCGGATGCCACGGGCCGCTTCCTGCTCACCGGCCTCTCCGGGGGCCGCCACGTCCTGCTGATCGACGGCCAGAGCGCCACCCGCCCCGGGCGCGTCTACGGCGTCTTCGAGGTGAAGGTCGAGCTGACGGCCGGCACGACGACGCGGCTCCCCTACACGATCTGGATGCCGCGGCTCGACACCGCGCACGCCGTCACGATCCCCTCGCCGACGACGAGCGAGGTCGTCGTCACGACGCCGCTCATCCCGGGCCTCGAGGTGCGCATCCCGGCGGGCACGGTGATCACGGACCACGAGCACCGCCCGGTCCGCCAGCTGAGCATCACGCCGATCCCGCTCGACCGGCCGCCGTTCGCGCTCCCCGGTGTGGACCCCCCGGTCTTCTTCACGATCCAGCCGGGGGCGGGCTACGTCTACAACTCCCAGCGCCAGGGCGTCCGCCTGATCTATCCGAATCGCTTCGACTGGCCCGCCGGCCATTCGGCCGAGTTCTGGCAGTACGACCCGCGCGAGCTCGGCTGGCACATCTACGGCTTCGGCCTCGTCACCGAGGATCGGCGCCAAGTCGTCCCGGATCCCGGGGTCGCCATCTATCGCTTCACGGGTGCCATGAT
>JBIOTN010000043.1:0-9554 GCA_044866005.1 Candidatus Rokuibacteriota bacterium
CATGCGCAGGAGTCTAGCATGTGCTACCCTGACGGTCGCGGCGCGGCGCCCGCGGTCGCCTCGGTCCTCGGGAAGGCCGCGCGGCCGCGTTGCCGACAGGCGGGCCCAGGCCACGGGGAGGCTCCGACCATGACACAGCGGGCAAGCGGGCGTGTCGCGTACTTCAACGGGCAGATCGTCCCCGAGCGCGAGGCCCGGGTGCCGTTCCGCGACCGCGGCTTCAAGTACGGGGACGCCGCCTTCGACACCACGCGCACCTTCGGCCACCGGATCTTCAAGCTCCAGGAGCACCTCGAGCGCTTCTACCGCTCGCTCCGCTACCTCCGGATCGACCCCGGGCTCCCCCTCCCCCGCCTCGCCGAGATCACCGGCGAGGTGCTGGCCCAGAACCTGCCGCTCCTCGGGCCCGACGAGGACTACTGGGTCTCCCAGCGCGTCTCGCGCGGCCTCGACCCCGCCGACCAGGCAGACTGGGACCAGAGCGGGCCCACCGTGATCGTCGAGTGCGCGCCGCTTCCGCTCCGGGCCCGGGCCCGGCTCTTCCGCGACGGGATCACCGTCCTCGTCCCCTCGGTCCGCCGGATCCCGCCCGACGCCCTGAGCCCGCGGGCCAAGACCCACAACTATCTGAACGTCATCGTGGGCGACCTCGAGGTGCGCGCCCGCGACCCCGAGGCCTGGGCCATCCTGCTCGACGTGCACGGGAAC
Source organism: Candidatus Rokuibacteriota bacterium (assembly GCA_044866005.1). Lineage (GTDB taxonomy): Bacteria > Methylomirabilota > Methylomirabilia > Rokubacteriales > DASRDR01 > JBIOTN01. The sequence continues at coordinate 709 of JBIOTN010000043.1, forward strand.
CTGGCGGAGGGGATCGGCAGCAACCTCTTCCTGGTCCGGGACGGGACCGTGTACACCCCGCGCGGCCGATACGTCCTCGGCGGGATCAGCCGCGAGACCGTGATCGAGCTGGCGCGCGACGCCGCGATCCCGCTGGTCGAGGCGGACCTCGACCTCTTCGACGCCGCGAGCGCGGACGAGGCCTTCCTCACCTCCACGAGCCTCTGCATCTGCCCGGTCCGGGCCATCGACGGGGTCGAGCCCCGGAGCGGCCGCGTCCCCGGGCCGATCACGCGCCGGCTCACGGAAGCCTACAAGGCCCTGGTCGACTACGACTTCGTCGCCCAGTACCTCAAGCACCTCGACGCCTGAGCGCCCGCCGCTTGGCGCATCGTCACCGACGGCCCGCGGCCCAGGGAAGGGGGCGGCGATGAAAGGTTCACGTACCGTCGTCCTGGCCGTGTCGGTGCTTCTCCTCGCCGCCGGCCCGCCGGCCGGGGGGCAACCCCGGGACGAGATCGCGGCGGCCGCGGCCCGGTGGGCGGAGAGCTTCGCCGACGACAGCCCCGATCGGATCCTGGCCCTGTACGCGAAGGACGCGGTCCTGTGGGGCACCCTGTCGCCGACGATCCGGCAGGGACCGACGACGATTCGCCAGTACTTCGTGGCGCTCTTCAAGGCACTCCCCGGCCACAAGGTCAAGTTCCGGGACCAGCTCATCCGCGTCTACGGCGACATGGCCATCAACAGCGGGTCCTACACGTTCTCGTACGTCAAGGACGGCGAGACCAGAACGATTCCCGCGCGCTACACCTTCGTCTACGTCAAGGGCGTCAAGGGCTGGCTCATCGTGGACCACCATTCGTCCGCGGTCCCGGCACCGCTCCCGTAACGCCCGTCCCCGTGCTCGCTCGTCGAGGGCGAGCCGGACTGGCGCGCCGGGCAGTCGGCGCCCGAGCGGGTCCCGGCCACCGTTGGGAGGGCGACGATGGACGACTCGCGCTGGTGGAACTCTCCGCCACGGGTCCGTGTGCTGCCGCGCGGGGGCTTGATCGGCGTCACGCTCCTCGCTGCGGCGTGGCTCGCCGGGCTGCCGGCCCCCGCAGCCGTGGCCGACGAGCCGGCCTCCGCCGCCGGCACGGGGCTCCCGCTTCCCGACCGCCACCCGCTCGATCCCCTGACCGCCGCCGAGATCGAGACCGCGGCCAGCGCGCTCGCCGCCAGCGGCAAGGTCCCGCCGCAGGCGCTGTTCCCCACGATCGTCCTCCACGAGCCGGCCAAGGACGCCGTGCGGCGCTTCGTGCCGGGGAGCCCGATCCGGCGCGAGGCCTTCGCCATCGTGTTCGACTGGCAGGCCAACCGGACGTACGAGGCCGTCGTCGAGCTGGCGAATCGACGGGTGGTGTCGTGGGCCGAGATGCCCGGCGTGCAGCCCCCGCTCTTGCCGTCGGAGCGGGCGCTGGTCCCGCAGCTCGTTCGCGCCGATCCGCGCTGGCAGGCGGCGATGCGGCGTCGGGGCATCGCTGACTGGGCCAGTGTCGCCGTCAGCGCCAGCGCGCCCGGCGACCCACCCGGTCCGGTGCCCCCGGGCACCCGACTCTATCGCTCCATGTCGTTCCTGCAGGCCGGCGCCCGCAACGTGCTGGCGCGCCCCATCGAGGGTGTGGTGGCCGTCACCGACATGAACCGGCGTCAGGTGGTCGAGGTGCTCGACACCGGCGTCGTGCCCATTGCCACGGCCACCGCGGACCTCGATCCCGTGTCGATCGGCATTCAACGGGCCGCGCCGAAGCCCCTGGACGTGATCCAGCCGGACGGCCCGAGCTTCGAGCTGCGCGGGCACGAGATCGCGTGGCAGGGCTGGCGGTTCCGGTTCGCGATGCAGCCGCGCGAAGGCGTGGTCCTCCACACGGTGGGGTACGAGGAGCAAGGCCGCGTGCGGTCGATCCTCCACCGGGCGTCGGTCTCGGAGATCGTGATCCCCTACGGCGACCCTACCGGCGAGTGGGCCTGGCACGCGCCGTTCGACGCCGGAGAGTACGGCGGCACCGGGCACCGGGCGTATTCGCTCGTGGCCGGGCTCCACGTCCCCCGCCACGCGGTGCTGCTCGATGCCGTCTTCGCCGGCGATACGGGGGCGCCGGCCACCCTGCCGAAGGCCGTGGCCCTGTACGAACGGGATGGGGGCCTCCTCTGGACGCACTACGACGGCCGCACGAGCGATGCCCGCCGCGGGCGGGAGCTCGTGCTCGGCTGGATCGCGAATTTCGGCAACTACGACTATGCGTTCAACTGGGTCTTTCGGCAGGACGCCACGCTGGAGCTCCAGGTGGAGCTCACGGGCGTCTTGCTTCCCAAGGGGGTCGCGCAGGCGAGCTGCGCGGACCCCGGCACGGAGGCCCGCCCCTCCGCCTGCCGCTATGGCACGCTCGTGGCTCGCAACATCGTCGGCCCGAACCACCAGCACTTCGTCAACGTGCGGCTCGACCTGGATGTCGAGGGCCCGGTCAACCGCGTGGTCGAGCTGAACACGCGGGCCCTGCCGGCGGGGCCACAGAACCCGTACGGCAACGCGTTCGTGATGGAGGAGACCGTCCTGCCGACCGAGCTCGCGGCGCGGCGGGACGTCGCCGGGCACCGCATGTGGAAAGTCGTCAACCCCGCCGTGAGGGGCGGGCTGGGCCAGCCGGTCGGCTACACGCTCGTGCCCGGCGAGAACGCGCATCCACACCTGGCGGCGGGGGCGCCCGCCCGCGGGCGAGCGGGGTTCGTCGACCACCACCTGTGGGTCACCCGGTACCGCCCCGCCGAGATGGATGCCGCCGGCCGGTACCCCAATCAGGGTCGCGCGGGGGAAGGCCTGCCCCGGTTCGCCGCGGACGACGAGCCGATCGCGAACGCCGACGTCGTCGTCTGGTACACGTTCGGGATCACCCACGTTCCCCGGGTGGAAGATTGGCCGGTCATGCCCGTCCACCGGGCCGGCTTCAGTCTCGTGCCGGACGGCTTCTTTGCGCGGAACCCCGGCCTCGACGTCCCGCCGCCTCCCGTCTCCGCCAGGTAGGCGGCTCTCACGCTCGAGGCACAGCCCCGAGGAGGCGACGACATGCCGATTCGCGCGCCATACCTCTTCAGCGCGGCCATGGACGTCGAGCCCGCCAAAGAGCGGCTCTTCAACGAGGTGTACGACGGAGAGCACGTCCCCAACCTGGTCGGGGTCCCGGGCGTGGTGTCCGTCGCGCGGTTCGAGACGCGTCCGCTCACCCTCGTGATCGGCGGCGAGCGCCGTCGGATCGTCCTGGAAAACGAGCCGCGCTACGTCGCGCTCTACGAGCTCGAGAGCCCCGACGTGCTGACGAGCGCGGCGTGGGGCACGGCCGTGGAGGCGGGACGCTGGCCCGCCGAGGTGCGCCCCTACACGAAGAACCGCCGGCACGTCCTCTACCGCCGGCTGGGTTGACGGCAGGCGGCGGCCACGGCCCCCGCGCCCGGCCGGGCGTCCCGGCCGGCGTGACGGCCGCTCGGTGTTCACGTTATGATGAATTCGACCGACGCGGACGTTCCTGTGGAGGTCTAGTCCGCACACGGAGGGAGCCACGCATGACCGAGGCCGTCATCGTCTCCACGGCGCGGACCCCGATCGGCAAGGCCTACCGGGGCGCGTTCAACCACACGCACGGCGCCATGCTCGGCGGCCACGTCATCAGCCACGCCGTCAGGCGCGCCGGTCTCGAGCCGGCCGAGGTCGAGGACGTGATCATGGGCTGCGCCATGCCCGAGGGCGCCACCGGCCACAACATCGCCCGCCAGTCGGCGCTGCGGGCGGGCTTGCCGGTCACGACGGCCGGCGTCACGGTCAACCGCTTCTGCTCCTCGGGGCTCCAGGCGATCGCGATGGCGGCCCACCGGGTCATCGTGGACCGGGTGCCGATCGTCGTCGCCGGCGGGCTCGAGTCGATCAGCCTCGTCCAGAACGAGCACCAGAACAAGCACCGGCTGCGGGAGGAGTGGCTGGACGCCCACAAGCCCGAGATCTACATGACGATGATCGAGACGGCGGAGGTCGTGGCCAAGCGCTACGACGTCACGCGCGAGGCGCAGGACGCCTACGCGCTGGTGAGCCAAGAGCGCACCGCCGCGGGCCAGCGGGCCGGCCGCTTCGCCGCCGAGATCGTCCCCCTCCCCACGCGGAAGCTCGTCCCGGACAAGGCGACCGGCGAGGTGCGCGAGGAAGCGGTCACGCTGACGCAGGACGAGGGGAACCGCCCCGACACCACGCTCCCGGGGCTCGCGGCGCTCAAGCCCGTGACCGGCGAGAAGGGGCACATCACCGCGGGCAACGCGAGCCAGCTCTCCGACGGCGCCTCCGCCTGCGTCGTGATGGACGGGCGCCTCGCGGCGCAGCGCGGCCTCACGCCGCTCGGCGTCTTCCGCGCCTTCACGGTGGCGGCCTGCGAGCCCGACGAGATGGGGATCGGCCCCGTCTTCGCCGTGCCCCGGCTCCTCCAGCGGTTCGGCATCAAGATGGCGGACGTCGATCTCTGGGAGCTCAACGAGGCCTTCGCCGTGCAGGTCGTCTACTGCCGCGACCGGCTGGGGATCCCCATGGAGCGGCTCAACGTGGACGGCGGGGCCATCTCCATCGGCCACCCGTACGGGATGAGCGGCGCGCGCATGGTCGGCCACGCGCTCATCGAAGGGAAGCGCCGCGGGGCCCGCCACGTCGTCTGCACCATGTGCGTCGGCGGCGGCATGGGGGCGGCCGGACTGTTCGAGGTGGCCTGAGGTGGCCTGAGGCGGCCTGCCCGCCCCTCCCCGAGCGCCAACGGCCGCCGTGCTGAGCGCCGGCCACCGGATTTTTGGCCGGTGCTACGCTGAAGCGCTGCGTTGTTAACCGGGCAGAACGCCGTGTGACTCGTTCTACGTGCCGGCCACGCCCGGGGCAAGGCTGTGCAAATCCGCCGCATTTGGTTCGTTGTACCATGACGCGGTGAGCCCGACGATCTTTCGGGCGGGCGGATTTCGGTTCTACTTCTTCTCGCGAGAAGAGCCGAGAATGCACGTGCACGCTCATCACGAGGCGGGCGAGGTGAAAATCTGGCTTGAGCCAGAGATCGCCGTCGCGGAGAATTACGGGCTGAGCCCACGGCGGCTCGCGGCCGCTCTGAGGCTCGCGCAGGAGCACGAAGATGAGATCCGATCAGCGTGGCGCGCGCACTTCGGGCGTTGACGTCACCAACGTCTCTACCCACGGAATGTGGCTTCTTGTCAGTGATCGCGAGCTCTTCTTGCCGTTCGAGATATTTCCGTGGTTTCGCGATGCGCCAATAGCAAAGCTTGTCCATGTCCAGTCGCCCTCGCCGGGTCATCTATACTGGCCCGACCTGGATGTCGACCTGGCGGTCGAGTCAATCGAGCATCCTGAGCGCTTTCCCTTGCTCAGCAAGGTGCGGTCGAAGTCCAGGCTTCGGCGAGCACGCCTCGCGCGTCGCTGATTCTCGGGCGTTTACGCCACCTAGACCGCAGACGGTGGGATGCCGAACGGGCTACCGCGACAAATGACAGACGCGTTCACGGCTATCCTTGAACGAGACGGGCGTTGGGACGTCGCCTACTGCCCTGAGATTCCCGGGCCAAATGGCCAGGGACGAACCCAGGCCGAGGCGCTCCGGAGTTTGGTGGCCGCTATCGCACTCATCCTCGACGACAGGCGTAGGGATGGGCTACGTACCACATGACACTCACAAGCCGGACGTTGAGCGTGTCCATCGACTGTCCCCCCCGGAAGGTCTACGAGTTCGTCTCCGACCCGCGAAATCTGCCCCGGTGGGCGGCGGGCCTGGGCCAGGCGGTCCGGCGGTCGGACGCCGGCTGGATCGTGGACACCCCGCAGGGCCCGATGCCCCTGCGCTTCGTCGAGGCGAACGACCTGGGGGTCCTCGATCATTACGTGACCCCGGCGCCGGGAGTGGAGGTCTACGTGCCCATGCGCGTCTTCCCGAACGACGCGGGAAGCGAGCTCGTCTTCACCGTGTTCCGGCCGCCCGACATGTCCGACGAGCAGCATGCCGAGGACATCCGGGCGGTCGAGCGGGACCTCGGCACGTTGAAGCGACTGCTGGAGCGATGATCACGCCTCGCCCGACCACTCGCTCGCGGTGACGGCGCGCGGGCGACGCTCGGGCCGATGGGGACGACGGCTCCTGGCGACCGGGCTCGCGGCCCTCGGGCTCTTCGCGGCCTACGAGGCCTGGCGCTGGCCCGACGTCGGCGCGCTGGCGCGACGCCGACCGGCGACGACGGCCTTCATCGAGCGCTACCGGGCGGAGGCGCGCGCGGCGGGCCGTGACGATCGGATCGCGTGGGTCTGGACGCCCTACGCGGCCATCTCGCCGGACCTCAAGCGCGCGGTGCTCGTCGCCGAGGACATCAACTTCTTCTCGCATCACGGCTTCGATTCCGGCGAGATGAGGAGCGCGGTGGCCCAGGCGATCGAGGACGGAGAGCTGCCCCGCGGCGCGTCCACCGTCACCCAGCAGCTCGCCAAGAACCTCTGGCTCTCGCCGGCGCGCAACCCGGTGCGGAAGCTGGAGGAGGCGATCCTGACCTGGCGGCTCGAGCGCACGCTCCACAAGCGGCGGATCCTCGAGCTCTACCTCAACGTCGCGGAATTCGGCCCCGGGACCTACGGCGTCGAGGCCGCCAGCCGCCGGTACTTCGGCACGTCGGCGGCGGAGCTCGGCCCGGAGGAGGCGGCGCAGCTCGCCGCCAGCCTGCCGAATCCCGCGGCGTGGCACCCGGGGTCGGCGAGCCGCGCCTACCAGCGTCACGTCGCCTCCATCCTGCGGCGGATGGGGCGCGCCGAGTTCCTCCGGAAACAGCTCTGAGTGGACGCCCGCGGGCGGCGGAGGAGTCGTGGCCACGGCGATCTTTCGAGATTACGACCGCGCGGCGCTGGACCGGGAGTACGACAACCGCGCCAAGGTCCCGGAGTTCGCCGACTACCTGACGCGCTGGGCGCGCGAGAGCGCGCGGGCGCGCGCCGAGCTCCCCTGCCGCCTGGACGTCCCGTACGGGCCGAGCCCGGCCGAAACCCTCGACGTGTTCCGCCCTCCCCCGGGCGCGGGAGGGCGGGTGCCGGTCCAGGTCTTCCTGCACGGAGGGTACTGGCGCGCGCTCGACAAGGCCGATTTCAGCTTCGTGGCCCGCGCCGCGCAGCCGGCGGCGACCGTGGTCCCGAACTACGGGCTGATCCCGGCCGTGGACATGGACGAGCTCGTGCGGCAGTGCCGCGCCGCCGTCGCCTGGGTCTACCGGAACGCCGAGACGTTCGGCGGCGATCCCGGCCGGCTCTTCGTCTCCGGCCACTCGGCCGGCGGGCATCTCTGCGCGATGCTGCTCGCGACCGACTGGCCCGCCTTCGACCGGCTGCCGGCCGACCTGATCAAGGGGGGCTGCGGGATCAGCGGGCTCTACGACCTCGAGCCCATCCGGCTCTGCTTCCTCAACGAGACGCTGAAGCTCGCACCGGACACGGTGCGGCGCCACAGCCCGGTCCACCTCGTGCCGAGGGCACCCGCGCCGCTCCTGCTCCCCGTCGGTGCGCTGGAAGGATCCGAGTACCACCGGCAGACCGCCGACCTCGCCGCGGCCTGGCGGCGCCTCGGCGTGGCGTGCGACGTCATGGACCTCGCGGGCCATCACCACTTCTCCATCGTCAGCGAGCTGGAGGAGCCATCGCGGCCGTTGACCCGGGCGCTCCGCCGCCAGATGGGACTCGCCTGATGGCGCGCCGCGCCCGCCCCGGCTGCTCGGGGACCGCGTGATCCGCGCGGTCCCGGGGCGCGCGCCGCGCGTCCACCCCGACACCTGGGTGGACCCGACGGCCCAGGTCATCGGCGACGTCACCATCGAGGCCGGCGCGAGCGTCTGGCCCGGCGCCGTCCTGCGGGGCGACCAGGACAACTACGTCCGCCTCGGCCGGAACTCGAACGTCCAGGACGGCGCCGTCCTCCACGTCACCCCCCAGCATCCCTGCATCGTGGGGGAAGGGGTCACGATCGGCCACCGCGCGGTCGTCCACGGCTGCGTGATCAAGGACCATGCCCGCGTGGGGATCGGCGCCATCGTCCTCGACGGCGCCGTCGTCGAGGAAGGGGCGCAGGTCGGGGCGGGCGCGCTCGTCCCACCGGGGAAGGTCGTCGCCGCCGGCTGGCTCGTCATGGGGGTCCCGGCGCAGCCCGTGCGGGCGATGGACGCCGCCGAGCTTCAGGAGATCCGGGAGAACGCGCGGGAGTACGTGGCGCTCTGGCGGCGGGACTACGGCCCGGCGCGGGCGCCGGGCTAGTTCGATCGGGTCCCGGAAGCGCCCCGAGAATGCCGCCGGTACGCCGCTTGCACACACCGCTGGAACGCCCGGCGGAAACGCCGGCCCCGAGGAGGCCAAGCATGACGGAGGTCCCACGCATCGACGTCCAGGAAGCCCGCCGGCAAGCGGAATCCGGGAGCGCGCTGCTCGTGTGTGCCTACGAGGACGAGAGCAAGTGCGCCAAGCTGGCGCTGCAGGGCGCGATCTCCCTGCGGGGCCTCGAAGGCCGGCTGGCCACGCTGCCGAAGGACAAGGAGCTCATCTTCTACTGCGCCTGACCCCAGGAGGGCTCGGCTGCCGGTCAGGCAGCGAAGTATCGGGCGCGCGGGTTCACGAACGTGAAGGCCCTCAAGGGCGGCGTCGACGCCTGGAAGGGGGCCGGGTTGCCCATGTCTTCCGCCGCCTGAGGAGTCGCAGCGGAACCTCGCCTCACTCCGTTCCGGGCGGCGGCGTTGCCGCCGGCCCACCCACCCAGCCCTTAGAGGGGGGGAATCGGGGG
>JBIOTN010000044.1:0-2078 GCA_044866005.1 Candidatus Rokuibacteriota bacterium
CGCGATCCACCAGGAGTACCTCCGCGTGGGCGGGGCTGGCGGTCGCCTCGGTCTCCCCGTCTCCGGTTCGGTGCGCCCGGCGCTTCCGCGCGACTCGGGGACCTCGTGCTCGTCGTGCCGACGCGTCGTCCTGGAGGGTGGCAGGATCTACCTCAAGGCCGGGCTCGGCGCCCACGCCCTCTGGGGGCAGGTGCTCTCCGCGTACCTCGCCAACGGCGGCGCGCCCGGGCCGCTGGGCTACCCGCGCACGGGGATCCGAAGCGCGGGGGGCGTGCAACGGGCCGCGTTCGAGCACGGAACGATCGTGTGCTCGGACGGGTCCTGCGACGTGACGGTCGGCTGATCCTCAGCAGGGGCTCGCGCCGCTCTCCGGCGCGTTCCCGGTGCACTCGAAGGCGGTCACGAACCCGTTCACGATGATCGCCGCCGTCTGCGGCGTCAGCCCCTGCCCCCTCTGGGTGGCGGCCGCTGGACAGGACTGCCGTCGGTTCCACGCGGTGAGCGTGAGCGCCCGATCCGGCGTGAGATCCGGGTAGGGGGCCAGGAAGGTCGCCGTGCTTCCGTCGGCGATGGTCGCCAGCCGGTCGACGACGTTCTGGGGAAGTCCCCCGTTGGCCTCGGGGAGGTAGTAGACGAACACGGCCCCGTGCTCGAGCGAGTGGACCGCCCGCGTCTCGGGAACGGGCTGGTCGTACACCTTCGGCTCGTCCGGGAGCGGCGACGGGTCGTGGTACCCGGACGTCGCCGGCCGATCCTCGTACTCGTAGGACTGCCCCGGCGAGAGGTGGAGACCGGAGGGCGCGCTGCTCGCGGGTTGCTCCACCCCCGTGCACCCGGCTTCCTCGGCGGCGCGGATGGCTCCGGGCGGGATGTCGTTGGGCCCCTGCAGGCGCTGGAACAGCGTGATGCCGCCCACGGCCAGAACCGCGACGCCGAACGAGATGACGGTGCGGCGGAGCGCCGACGCGCGACGCGCGCGGCGGCGCTCCGCCTCCCGGAACCGCCTGGCCTCCTCCTTCCGTCCGCGCCGCTCGACGTTCGCGCCCCCGCGGGGGGCCTGCGTCGTGCGGTCCTCGGATGGGGGGCGAGGGGGCCGTCGCCTCTTCTTCTTCGCCATCAGATCGCACCGCCGGGCTCCGGAGCCTCACCCTGGTACTCCCGCCCGGCGGCGGTCGGGGAGGCGTACTGCGAGGTGAAATCGAACGCGACCGCCAGGTCGACGTTGGCGCACGTGCGGAGCCGGTGCCACGCGACGAGGGCCATCTCCGATCCGTCGGGGAGGATGCCGTTCGGGTCGCCGGGGAAATCGTAGGGGGCGACGATCACACGGTCCTGCCCGACGTCGGCGTCCTGGAGGCGGCGGTCGTAGAACGCGATCAGCTCGTCCACGCGGTCCGGGGGAGCCGCGGGGTCGTACCAGACGACCGCGGCCCCGTGCTCGAGCGAATGGATGGAGCGGTAGAGCTCGGAGAGCGTGAGGGACCCGTAGACGCCGGCCGGCAGCGGCACGTCGGCGTGGGGTCCGGACGCCGGGGGCGTCGTGGGGTAGGCGGAGAGCGGCGGCCCCGAGATCTCGCCGCCCCCGATGTGCGTGCGGTCCTGGTCGGGGGGGTCGAACGGCGCCGTGGTCGTCACGTCCCCGCACCCGGCGGCGTCGGCGGCGTCGGCGGCCCGTCGCAGCAGCTGATCGGGGGTCGGGATGTCGCCTCCGGACGGTCCGAGCGCGATCGCCACCGCCGCGACCGCCACGCCCGCCGCGATCGACGCGACGCCCAGCCGGCGTCTCCGCGTCCGCGAGGCGAGCCGCCGCTGGAGCTCCTCGCGCTCCCGCCTCGCCTGGTCCTTCCGCTCCGCCTTCGTGAGACGCCGGCTCCCGTCCGGCCGTCGTGGGACGTCGTTCGTCAACAGGGTTCCCCGCTCATGTGAGGCGGAAGCTTACCGGCCGTCCCACCGGCCGGCGGTTCCCGCGTCTTGCGGCGCTCGCCGGGAGCGGCCTATCCTGCTGCCGCCTTCCCTTCGGTTCGCGACCGGCCGAACGGCCGAGGGAGGGGATGCGCGTGGCAGACACCAGGCGCGAT
>JBIOTN010000045.1:0-34403 GCA_044866005.1 Candidatus Rokuibacteriota bacterium
GTCCGGCTCGTAGATCAGCCATTCGACCAGGGGCTCTTCGTCCACGGCGCGCAGGCCGTCCGGGCCGAGGCCTTGCGCGCACAGCAGGGCCACGACCTCCGCCGTCAGTCCGCGTCCGCAGCGGGCCACGACGCCGACCCGCGCCGGCTCGCACCAGAGCCGCGCGCCAGCGGCGGCGTAGAGGGCGTTGCCGCCGATCGACCGGCGCCAGGGGCCAGGCTCGGCCGGGACCACGTGGTCGACTGTGGTCTGCCCGATCAGGACGACGTCCGGCTTCACGCGCTGCTCCCGATCCGCTCGAGGCCGACTGTCCTCGAGACCACCAAGACGACGAGGAAGGCCAGGAGGATCTCGAGCGCGGAGACGGCCGCCACGAGCGGGCTGCTGTCGTACTGCACCAGGTAATAGAGCTCCACGGGCAGGGGGCGACCCCGAGTGGACGCGGTGAAGAGGGCGATCGTGACGTTGTCGAAGGCCTCGATGAACGCGAAGGCCGCCCCGGCCAGAACCCCCGCCATGATCTGCGGCAGCGTCACGTGGCGGAAGGTCTGCGCATTGCTGGCGCCGAGGTTCGCCGAGGCCTCCTCCAGCGCCGGGTCCACCCCGGCCAGCCGCGCCATGACGATCCGGACGACGAACGGCAGGCAGAACACGGAGAGGCTCAGGACGAGCATCAGGTAGGAGGCCCGGAAGGCGAAGTAGGCGCCGAAGAACAGGACGGACACGCCGATGACGAGGCCGGGCATCATCTGGGGCGCCAGGAGGAACGCCCCCACCGCCGTCCGCCCGGAGAACGTCCCCCGCACGAGCGCGTAGGCGGCCGGCACCCCGAGGGCGAGGCAGGCCAGCGTGACGTCGAGCGCCACCCGCAGGCTCACGACCGCGGCGTCCAGGAGCTGGGCGTGCCGTCCCAGCGCCGCGTACCACCGGAGCGAGAGCTCGGCCGGCGGAAAGCCGATGTACTCCCGCGCGTCGAACGAGATCAGCACGACGACCAGCATGGGCGCCACCAGGACCGCCACGGCCGAGAGCGCCAGCGTCACCAGGACCGCGGCGCCGGCCACGTCGCCGGCGGACCGGGTGGGGCGGCGCCGGGCAGCCCGCGAGGACGCGCGCGTCATCGCGCCGGCTCCCGCCACGCCATCAGGCGGTTCGCGGCCGCCGTGATCAGGAAGACGAACACGAAGCAGGAGCCCAGGAGGAGCGCGGCCAGGGCCGCGCCGGTGGCCCAGTCGAGGATCACGATCGTCTGCTCGTACACCTTGACGGCGACGGTCGAGTAGTTCCCGCCGCCCAGGAGCTGCGGGATGATGAAGTTCGTGTAAGAGAGCGCGAAGACGAGCGCCGTGCCGGCCGCGATGCCCGGCAGGCTCACCGGCACGACGATCCGGAGGAACGTCTCCACCTGGCTCGCCCCGAGGTTCTGCGACGACTCTTCGAGGACGCGGTCCCGGGAGGCGAGGGCCGCCATCAGCGGCAGGATCATGAACGGCAGGTGGACCTGCGTGAGGCCGATCAGGACCGCCCAGTCGGTGTTGAGGATCCGGACCGGGGTATCCACGAGGCCGAGCCGCAAGAGCACGGTGTTGAGGAGGCCGCGGCGACCGCCCAGGATGACGAGCCAGGCGTAGGTCCGGACGAGCGCGCTCGTCAGGAGCGGCGAGATCACGGCCACCAGGAGGCACTTCTTGCCGAAGCTGCCGAGGGCGCTGTAGAGGTAGGCGACCGGATAGCCGAGAACCAGGCAGAGCGCCGTGGTGGCGCTCCCGAGCCAGAACGAGCGCCAGAAGAGCTGCCAGGAGAGCGGGTCGGCCAGGATCCGGCGGTAGTGGGCCAGGGTGAACGAGCCGGAGACCACGCGGCCGCGCTCGATGGTGAGGAACCCGAAGGCGAAGAGGACGCAGATCGGCAGGAGGAGCGCGACGACCAGGTAGACGACCGCCGGGACCGCCGGCCACACGCCACGGCCGGAGGGAATGCGCACCCGGCCACGGCCGGTCCAGGTGCGGACGGCGGTCGTCACGGCGCGAGCCGCCCGGGCAGCACCACGCACCCCGCCGGGTTGCGCAGCTCGACCACCACCCGGTCGCCCACCGCGAGCTGGTCGGCACGCGCGTCGCGCATGGCGACGACCCGGAGCGGCCGGGTCGCGCCGACGTCCACCTCGTACTCCGTGGTGGCGCCGGCGTGCTTGACGAAGGCGAGCGTGCCGCCCCATCCGCCACCGGCACGGCCGACGCGGACGCCCAGGTGCTCGGGCCGGACGACGACCGTCACCGGGCCGGCGTGGTCGGTCGGCAGCTCGACCCCCGGGCCGACCGCGACCCGGCCCCCCACCGCCTCGCCCCCGAGCAGGTTCGAGCGCCCGACGAAGTCGGCGACGTACGCGCTGGCCGGTCGGTCGTAGATCTCGAGCGGCGTCCCCACCTGCGCGATGAGCCCGGCCTGCATCACCGCCAGCCGATCGGAGAGCGCCAGGGCCTCGTCCTGGTCGTGCGTGACGAAGACGCTGGTGATCCCGAGGCGCCGGACGAGCTTCTTGAGGTCGACCTGCATGGCCTGCCGCAGCTTGGCGTCGAGGGCGCCGAAGGGCTCGTCGAGGAGGAGGACGTGCGGCTCCAGGACGAGCACGCGGGCCAGGGCCACGCGCTGCTGCTGCCCGCCGGAGAGCTGGGCGGGCCAGCGCGCCGCCAGCCCGGCGAGCCCGACGAGATCGAGGGCGGCCCGCACGCGGCGCTCGATCTCCGCGCGCCGGACGCGCCGCACGCGCAAGCCGTAGGCGACGTTCCCGAACACGGTCATGTGCGGGAAGAGGGCGTAGTGCTGGAAGACCATTCCGACCTGCCGCCGGTTGGCCGGCAGCCGGGTCACGTCGCGATCGCCGATCACGACGCCGCCGGCGTCCGGGACGACGAGGCCGGCGATCACCCGCAGGAGCGTCGTCTTGCCGCACCCCGACGGCCCGAGCAGGGTCATCAGCTCGCCCTTCCGGACGTCGAGGTCGCAGCCGCGCAGGACCGGCAGGCCTCCGAACGCTTTCTCGACGCCCTGCAGGCGGACGTGCGGAACGGGCGCCGCCGGCGCCCTCACGCCGGCGCCGGAGGCCACCGAGGCTCCACGGGCGCGAGGGGCCCGCCCGGGCGCGCCCGGGCGAGGCCGAGCGCTGCCGGCCCCACGCCCGCGACCGCGCGCCCCGCGACCTCCCGGGCGAGCGCGAGGAGCGCCGCGTCGTCGAGCCCGCGCGCGAGGCCCGCGCCGAGCGCCCCGACGCAGGCGTCGCCGGCGCCGGTCGGGTCGACGACCGGGCCCGGGCCGGCCGGCAGCCGGATGCCGGCCGGGTGGGCGGCCGAGCAGAGGGCGAGCCCCTCCGGCCCGCGCTTCTGCACCACGCGCGGACAGCGCCGGGCCAGCGCCGCGAGCGCGGCGTCGTCGGCGAGGCCGGGGAGGAGCAGGCGCGTCTCCTCGCGGCTCGGCGCGAACAGGGCCAGGCGCGCGGCCAGCCGGAGGAGGGCGTCCCGCTCCCGCGCCGCGAAGGCCTCGCTCGTGTCCCCGACGACGGCGGCGCCCTGGGCCGTCGCCCAGTCGAGCTGCCGCGCCAGGAGCGCCGCCGGCATCGCGGTCAGGACCGCGACCGCCGGCCGCGGGGTCGCGGGCGGGAGCGGCGGGGCGAGCGCCTCGGTCGCGGCGTGCCAGGCGGGGTCGGCGTAGTGCGGCGAGGCGCGCCCGCCGTCGGCGCGGTGGTCGAGGCGGGCCCGCCGGGTGGGGTGATCGCGCGGCACGACGGCGGCGCAGTCGACGCCGGCCTCGCGGAGCGCCTGGAGGACGTCCTCCGGGAAGTCCGGGCCCCGGGCCGCGACGAGCGTGGCGGCCGCCCCGGCGGCTCGCGCGCCGAGCGCGGCGTAGAGCGCCGCGCCGCCGGGGACGTCGCGGTGCACGCGGCCGTCCACCGCGATCTCGTCGAGCGAGAGGTAGCCGACGACCACGACGACCTGCGGGCCACCGCCGGCGCTCACGCGGCCGTCCCGTCGCGACTCCCCCGCGGGGAGCCCGGCCGTCCCGCCGTCCCGCTCACGCGGCTTACCGTCCCGTGCCGACGAGCGTCCGCCGCGTGAGCTTCCGGCTCACCTGGAAGCGCGCCCGATCGTCCCGGAGGTGCGCCCGCGTGTTGGGGTCGAGGCCGGTCGCGAGGGCCAGGTGATAGGCGAGGAGCTGGAGCGGGATCGGCACGACCAGCGGGGCCAGCCATTCAGGGACGGCCGGAAGCCTCAGGCGACGGCGGGCGCTCGGGACCGCCTCGCCGCCGCTCTCGATCGCCAGCGTCTCGAAGCCCAGCTCGGCGAGCGCCTCCGCCCCCTCGCTCGCCTGACGCGCGAGGCGGCCGTTCGGCACGAGGTAGACGACGAGGTCCCGGGGATCGGCCGACCAGAACTGGCGGTGGGCGAACTCTTCCATGTCGTCGCTCCACGCCGGGATGCGCGTCAGCTCGACGAGCTTGGCCGCCCCGTAGTCCGCCGTCGCCACGTGCGGCCCGGCCGCGAGGAGGCGGGCGCCGCTGACCCCCCGCCGCGCGGCGGCCGCGGCGACCTCGGCCGCCCAGCCCTCGGCCTCCGCGATCGCGCGCGGGAGCCGGCCGAGCGCGTCGGCGATGGCGGGCTCCGACGCCTGCCACGTCGGATCGGCCTCGGCCGCCGGGCGCCCGCCGGGCGACGCGACGTCGAGCATGAGGAGGATCAGGGCGAGCACCGTCCCCGTGTACGTCGAGGTGCCGCAGAGGAACGGGGCGAGGTCCGGAATGTCGAGCGAGAGCTTCCGCGGCGCCGCCTGGGCCAGGCGGCCCCCGGCGCCGTTGACCAGCACGAGGCCCCGCGCGCCCCGCGCGCGCGCGGCCTCCCACGCCTCGACGGTCCGGTCCACGTTCCCCGACATGGAGACGACGAGGACCCGGTCCGCACCGCTGAGCGAGGGCGCCCCGTAGACCAGGAAGTCGAGCGCGCTCGCGGCCCGGCAGGGCACGCCGGACCGCCGCCCGACGCCCTCGACCACCGCACGGGCGGCGAACCAGCCGTCCCCGCAGCCGACGGCGTAGAGCCTCCCGCCGGGGGCCGGCGTCAGCGCGTCGCGGCCCGCCGCCCGGAGCTCGGCGGCGCGCCCCAGGAGCCGCCCCAGGGATTCGGGCTGGCGCCGGACGTCCTCCAGCATCGGCGCCGACGGCCCGCCCGGCGGGGTGGGCGCCGGCGCGCCCGCCGTCACGAGGCGAATTCCCGGTCGAATCGATCGACGATCGCGCCGCGCACCGGGGCGATCTTCTCCCAGTCGATCGTCTGGAGCCGGAGCACCTCCTCGGGCGTGGCCGGCGTGTACGGCCGGGCCGCCTCCGGCAGCGCGACGCCCTTGACCGTGGGGCCGAAGTAGTACGGCCGATCCGCCGCGAGGGCCTGGTACTCGACGCTGAGGATCCCGTTCAGCCACTCGGCGACGAGGTCGGGGTGCCGGGTGCCCGTGATCTCGGAGAAGAAGGAGATCACCGCCACCGGCCCCGGCGCGGGCTTGACGAACCGGATCGGCATGCCCTTGTCGGCGAGCGCCGCCGCGCCGTTGTTCCAGAGCGGCGCCAGCCCCACCTCGGCGCGCTCCATGAGTTGGGTCAGGATGCTCGGGCTCCGCCCGACCACCGGCTTGAGCTCCTTGATGCGGGCAAACGCGGGATCGAGCCGGTCCTCGCCCCCGCCGTTCGCCTTGGCCACGATGGCCAGGAACCCCAGGCCGAGGTTCGAGGACGCGCGCGGGATCCCGATGAGCCCCCGGTACTCGGGCCGCCACAGGTCGGCCCAGCTCGCCGGCGGGCTCTTGACGAGCTGGGTGTTGTACGCGAGGCCGATCAAGGAGTAGGTGGCGGGCACGCCGTAGCCCTGGCTCTTGCGGGCGAACTCCGGATAGGCGGTCGGGTAGTTGGGCACGCGATCGGGCCGCACCTTCTGGATGTACCCGTCGCGGATGCCGATGAGGTGGGGCGGCTCGTCGTTCGGCATGGCGTCGTACGGGCTCACCCCCTGGCCCGCCTTGATCTGCGCGACGATGTCCTGCGACTCGCTGGGCACCAGGCGGATCCGGAGCCCGGGATGGCGCTTCTCCATCCGGTCCGCCAGCCAGCGGTGTGGCTCCTGGAGCTTCCCGCCGTAGGTGACGACGACCAGCTCGCGCTCCTGCGCCCGCCCGCCCCGGGGCAGGCCGGCGGCGAGCGCCCCCGCGCCCGCGCCGGCGAGCATCCGGGTGAAGGCCCGGCGCGTGAGCCCGGGGGTCCGGATCGCACCGTCTCGTGGCGTCATGGCTCGTCCTCCCTCCGCCGCCTCAGGCCCCGAGCTCGCGGTCGAAGCGGTCGACGATCTGACCGCGCACCGGCACGATCTTGGGCCAGTCCACGGTCTCGAGCCGCAGCACCTCCTCGGGCGTGGACGGCGTGTAGGGCCGCGCCGCATCGGGCACGGCCACGCCCCGGACCGTGGGGCCGAAGTAGTACGGCCGATCGGCGGCGTGGGCCTGGTACTCGGGACTGAGGATGCCGTCGAGCCACTCGTTCACGAGCTCGGGGTGGCGCGTCCGCGTGATGGCCGAGAAGAAGGAGATGATGGCGACCGGACCGGGGTCGGGCTTCACGAACCGGATGGGCATCCCCTTCTCGGCCAGCGTCGCGGCGTCGTTGTTCCAGAGCGGCGCCACGCCGATCTCGGCCCGCTCCATGAGCTGCGCGAGCGCGGTCGGCGTCCGGCCCACGACCGGCTTGAGCTCCCGGGTCTTGGCAAAGGCGGGATCGAGCCGGTCCTCGGCGCCGCCGAAGATCTTGGCGACGATGGCGAGATAGCCGAGCCCGAGGTTCGACGACGCCCGCGGGACGCCGACCAGCCCCTTGTACTCGGGTCGCCAGAGATCGGCCCAGCTCGCCGGCGGACTCTTGACGAGCTGCGTGTTGTACGCCAGACCGATCAGGGAGTAGGTGGCCGGCACGCCGTAGCCCTGGCTCTTCTTGACGAACTCGGGGTAGACGTTCCGGTAGTTGGGGATCCTCGCCGGCTCGAGCTTCTGGATGTAGCCTTCCTTGATCCCGATCAGGTGCGGCGGCTCGCCGTTCGGCATGGCGTCGTAGGGGCTGTATCCCTGGGCCGCCTTGATCTGCGCGACGATGTCCTGCGACTCGCTCGGCACCAGGCGGATCCGGAGCCCGGGATGGCGCTTCTCCATGCGATCGGCCAGCCAGCGGTGCGGCTCCTGGAGCTTCCCGCCGTAGCTGATGAGGACGAGCTCGCGCTCCTGGGCCCGGCCGAGCGCGGGCAGGCTGGCCACGAGGGCGGAGGCCCCGGCGCCGACGACGGTCGTGTGAAACGCTCTGCGCGTGATGGACTCGGCCATGGTCCTTCTCCCTTTCACGTGAGGCCGTCCGGGCTCTCGCGCACCGCTCCCTTGCGGATCAGCCAGTAGTCGTCCTGTCGGCGGAGCGGCGTGCGCGGGACTCCGGTCAGCCGGGCGAGGTGGAGCACGAGAAGCTGCAGGGGGACGTGATAGGTGACGGGCGTGAGGAGCTCGGGGACCTCGTCCGGCAGATCGAGCCGGGCATGCGCCTTCGGGAACCGGCCGTGGGCGGGGTGGCCCACGACCACCGCGCGGCCCCCGGCCCCGACGATCCCGTCGACCAGCTCCTCGGCGCGGTCCAGGGCGTTCCCGGGCGGGGCCAGGACGACGACGACCGCGCGCGTCTTCCAGGCGAGCGTGAGGAAGTACTGGAGATGCGCCCACTCCTCCAGGTCCTGGGCGATGCCGTTCCAGGGAAGCTGCTCGTGAAACTTGGCCGCGGCGTACTCCGCCGTCCCGCGGTTCGGACCGGCGCCGATCACCCAGACGGTGTCGCCGTCGCGCAGCTCCTCCGCCAGCGCCGCGACGGCGGGCTCGACCGCGCCCGCCGCCTCGCCGATCGCGCCGACGGCCGCGTCGAGCCGGGCGAGCCAGCCGGCCTCCTCCGCGACCGACAGCCGCCCCGCGCGCCGGCCCAGCGCGAGTCCGAGGACGTCGAGGGTGACCAGGGTCGCGACGTACTCCACCATGTTGAGATGGACACGCGCGCAGGTCGGGTCCAGGCCCTCCAGCGGCCGCACCGGCCGGTGGACCAGGCGCTCGGCCAGTGTGGCCAGCGGCCCGACCCGGCTCCCGGTGACGGCCACGGTGAGGCTACCCCGCTGGCGCGAGAGGCGCATCGCCTCCCGCGTCCGGGCAGAGCTGCCGGAGTTCGAGACCCCGACGACGACGTCGTCCGGGGCGAGGAGCGGCACCTCGTAGCGCGCCAGCTCGAGGGCGGTCAGGACCTCGGCGCGGCGCCCCGACCAGCGCCGGAGCGCGGGCAGGGCGGCCCTCGCCGCGAAGAGGCTGTCGCCGGAGCCGGTGAACACGAGCCGCCCGCCCGCCTGGAGGCGCGCGTCCCCGAGGAGGTCGGCGATCGCCGGCGCCAGCGTCGCGCGGAGCTCCCGGCAGTCCAGCCCCCGGCGGATCGCGTCGGCCAGCCCCTCGGCGAAGCGCTGCGGATAGCCCACCCCGAGTCCTCTCGACGCCGTGTCGGCCCCCCGATTCTACAGGCAGCGGCGCGGCGCTGTCCACGCGCGCGCCAACGCCAGGTAGCGCCTGAATTTGAAGGTGGGCTTTGTTGGCGACCGGGCCAGGTCGGGGCGCGAGAACAACCCCGCACGTTCGGCGCGGCGTCCTCCGGCGGCTTGCGTATTACGGCCACGGCCCTGGCGTGCTGCGGAGTCTCCAGGACGGCGGGACGAATTGACGCCTCGCAAGCGGGTCGGATACCCTCTTGGCGTCCCGCCCCGCGCCGGAGGTGCGTATGAAGCTCACCCTGCCTGCCGTCGCAGCCGTGACCCTTGCCCTCCTCAACGCGCCGCTCGCCACCGAGGCGCAGCCACCGGAGAAGGTGTACCGGATAGGGGTTCTGATGAGCGTCTCGTCTTCGGCTGCCGTACCCCGCGTCGAGGCATTCAGGCTGGGGCTGCGCGAACTCGGCTACGTCGAGGGGAAGAACATCGCCATTGAGTACCGGTGGTCCGAGGGGCGGGATGAGCGGCTGCCGGGCCTCGCGGCCGAACTGGTCCGCCTCAAGGTTGATGTCATGGTTATAACCGGAACGGTGGCGGTCCGTGCTGCCCAGCAAGCGAGCGCGACGATCCCGATCGTTATGGCTGCGACCGGCGACCCCGTCGCCACGGGGCTCGTGACGAGCCTCGCGCGGCCCGGGGGCAATGTCACGGGGCTGAGTCTCACTGCGCCGGAGGTGAGTGGGAAGCGGCTGGAGCTACTCAGGGAGGTCGTTCCTGGGCTGGCCCGGGTGGCTGTTCTCTCGAATCCCGGCAATCCAGTGTCCGGACCGGAGTTGCGAGAGACGGAAGCGGCAGCCCGCTCGTTGGGGTTGCGGCTCCAATCCCTGGCTGTGAGAGATCCCGATGGGTTCGACAGTGCCTTCTCCTCGATGAACACAGAGCGCGCGGGCGCTCTCATCGTGCTGTCCGACGCCATGTTCCAGGGTCGACGAAGACAGATCGCGGACCTCGCGGTAACCAACCGGCTGCCGGCAATCGCTTGGACCGGGGAGTTTGCCGAGTCGGGCGGCCTCATGGCCTACGGTCCGAACGTGGTCGAGATGCACCGGCGCGCCGCGACTTACGTGGACAAGATCCTGAAAGGCGCCAGTCCCGCCGACCTGCCGGTCGAGCAGCCGACGAAGTTCGCCCTGGTGATCAATCTCAAGACCGCCAGGGCGCTCGGCCTGACGATCCCGAAGTCCGTGCTCATCCGAGCGGACCAGGTGATCGAGTGACCGAGTGCTCGTCCTCTTTGGCGGGTCCAAGTCGGCAAGGGGGCTGTCGCAGTCGCCGCGAAGTGAGGACACTACCCGGGCGCCACGCGCGGGCGGGTCACGCCCCGAGACGCGGTCCGTCCCGGCGCGGCGGCACGGACGTCCCCGCGCTGCCCTGACGAAGGCCCAGGTGGACAAGGGTCTCGGCCACCTGCACCGCGCACGCGACCGGCTCCAGCACGGGCAGGCGGGTTCTCGGGCGGAGGTCCGCCGCGTACGGCGAGAGCCGCGAGCCGCCCAGGACCACGAGATCCGCCCCGAGCTCCGCTTCGGCGCGCGCGGCCTCCGCGGCCAGCGCCGCGACCACGGCGTCGCCGTCCGGCGGCGCCGCGCTGATCGGCGGCAGGCTCACCGCGCGGACGCCGACGCAGCGCGCCTGGAATCCCGTCAGCCGCACCAATTCCTCCGTGTACGGGATCATGCGGGCCGCGGTCGTGACGATCACGAACCGGTGGCCGAGGAGCACCGCCGTCGCCATCGCCGCCTCCGCCATGGCGACGACCGCGACGTCGAGCCGCTCCTTCACGGCCGCCGTGCCGTAGTGCCCGAACCCGGCCAGCACGACGGCGTCGGGCGGAGGCGAGAGCTCCGCGAGCCCGGCGACGAAGGGCGCGGCCGCGAGCGCGTCGGCGTCGTAGCTGTCGATCACCGCTGGGCCCTGCCGGTTGGTCCAGCCGACCACGCGGGTGCCGGGCGATGCCGCCGCCCGGGCCAGGGCCACGCAGGCCTCCGTGATCGCCTGGGTGGCGTTCGGATTCGCGAGGACCAAGTCCACGGCGCGCCTCCCTGCCCGGGCCGGTCCGGCCGCGCCGGGCCGACCGCCGAGCATCATGCCGGCGCGCCCGGCGGAGCGCAACCGCCGCCTCGGCCCGGCCCCGCATGACGAGCGCTGGCGGCCCGACGGAGGAGCTCGCTCGGCCCGCGGTCCGCATAACCGCGACCGTTGCAGGGTTCCGCTCCGAGCGCCGGCTCCGCCGGCGCAAAGTCCCCCCGGGGAATTTCTCAAAGGGGGCAGCGCCCCCCTTTGACGAGCTGGCGCCGCGGCAGCCCGCGCGCTAACGTAGTCGGTCCGGGGAGGTGCCTGTGCCCTCGTCACTCATTCGCGGGCGGCACGTCATCTGCCGGGCGCCGAGCGGGTCGGCGGCCCGGGTGATCGACGACGGCGCCGTCTTCCAGCGGGACGGGACGATCGTCGAGGTCGGCCCGTATCGGAGCCTGGCGGCGAAGCACCGGCCCGACGAGGTGATCGGCTCGCCCGACCACGTCGTCCTGCCCGGCCTCGTCAACAGTCACCACCACGTCGGCCTCACGCCCGTTCAGCTCGGCTCGCCCGACCTGCCGCTGGAGCTGTGGTTCGCCAGCCGGATGGGCGCGCGGGACGTCGACCCGTACCTCGACACGCTCTATTCCGCGTTCGAGATGGTCCGGTCGGGCATCACGACGGTCCAGCACCTGCACGGCTGGCGGCTCGCCCCCGCCTCCCGCGTGCGCGCCGTCGCCGATCGGATCCTCCGGGCGTACGACGACATCGGGATGCGGGTCTCCTATTCCTACGCGCTCCGCGATCAGAACCGGCTCGCCTACGAGGCGGACGAGGCCTTCCTCGGGCGCCTCCCGCCGGCGCTCGCCGCCGAGATCGCGGCCTGGTTCCGCGGCCAGACCATCCCCCTCGAAGACCAGCTCGGCCTCTTCGTCGAGCTGTGGGAGAAGCACGGGCAGAACACGGGCGAGCGGACCCGCATCCAGCTCGCGCCGGCGAACCTCCACTGGTGTTCCGACCGGGCGCTCCAGGCGGCCCGCGACCACGCCGAGCGCTACCGCGTCGGGCTCCACATGCACCTCCTGGAGACCGCGTACCAGAAGGAGTACGCGCGACGGCGGACGGGGACGAGCGCGACCCGCCATCTCGCGGACCTCGGATTGCTCGGGCCGGCCTCGACGCTCGGCCACGGCGTGTGGCTCGCCGAGGACGAGCTCGACCTGGTCGCCCGAAGCGGCACGATGATCTGCCACAATGCCAGCTCGAACCTCCGCCTGCGAAGCGGGATCGCGCCGCTGACCCACTGGACCACGCGCGGCATCCGGGTCGCCCTCGGGCTGGACGAGGCCGGGATCAACGACGACCGCGACATGCTCCAGGAGATGCGCCTCGTCCTCCGGCTTCACCGGATCCCGGGCATGGACGACTCGGTGCCGGCCCCCGCGGAGGTCTTCCGGATGGCCACGGAGCACGGCGCGGCCACGACGCCGTTCGCCGGCCGGATCGGGGCGCTCGAGCCGGGCATGGCGGCCGACCTCGTGCTGCTCGACTGGCGCCACATCGCCCATCCGTACCTCGATCCCGCGATCCCGGTGCTGGACGCGGTGCTGTTCCGGGGACGCGCGTCCGGCGTGTCGACCGTCGTCGTGGGCGGGGAGGCGATCCTCCGCGACGGCCGGTTCGTCCGGATGGACGAGGCCGCCGCCCTCGAGGAGCTGGCGGCGGCCCTCCGGATCCCGCTCCGCCCGGACGAGGAGCGCCGCCGTCAGGTCGCCGGGGCCGTCTTCCCCTACGTCCGGCGGGTCTACGACGGCTGGCTCGAGGAGCAGGCCCGCGATCCGTACTATCGCCAGAACTCGCGGCGCTGACCCGACAGGAGGGACCGGCCATCATGACCGAGGTCGTCATCGTCGACGGGGTGCGGACGCCGTACTGCAAGGCCGGGACGCTCCTCACGGCCGTGTCGGCCGTCGACCTCGGCCGGATCGCCGTCGTGGAGCTTTTGGCCCGCACGAGCCTGGACCCCGACGTGGTCGACGAGGTGATCGTCGGCAACATCGCGCAGCCGCCCGAGGCCGTCAACATCGCGCGCGTGATCGCGCTGCGCGCAGGCCTCCCCGAGCGCGTGCCCGCCTACACCGTGGCGCGGAACTGCGGCTCCGGGCTTCAGGCCATCGCCGATGCCTGCCTCCGGATCGTCGCCGGCCAGGCGGAGACGGTCATCGCCGGCGGCGTCGAATCGATGTCGAACATCCCCTTCTTCTTCCCCCGGGAGGGGCAGGCCCGCGTCACCGAGGTCGTCACCGGCAGGTCGGCGCTCGCCAAGCTCAGGGCCGCGTCGAAGCTCCGGCCGCAGCACTTCAAGCCCGTCGTCGGCCTCGAGGTCGGCCTCACCGACGCGGTGTGCGGGCTCAACATGGGGGAGACGGCGGAACTCCTGGCGAAAGAGCTCCACGTGAGCCGCGAGGAGCAGGACGCCTTCGCCCTGCGCTCCCACCAGCGGGCGACCGCCGCGCGCGGCGCGCTCGCCGACGAGATCGTCTTCGTGCCCGTGCCGCCCGGCTACCAGACGATGGCGACGCAGGACAACGGCATCCGCGAGCACCAGACGCTCGATGCCCTGGCGAAGCTCCGGCCGTATTTCGACCGCCGGTTCGGCAGCGTGACGGCGGGGAACGCCTCCCAGATCACCGACGGCGGCGCGGCCGTGCTCGTCATGGCGGCGCCGAAGGCGGCGGCGCTCGGCTACCGTCCGCTCGGGAAGGTCCGCGCCTTCGCCTTTGCCGGCGTCGATCCCGCGCGGATGGGCCTGGGGCCGGCCGTGGCGACGCCCCTGGCCTTGCAGAAGGCGGGCGTCGCGTGGCACGACATCGAGCTCTGCGAGATCAACGAGGCGTTCGCGGCCCAGGTCCTCGCCAACGCGCGGCTCTGGCCGAACGCGGTGGGGGGCGAGCTCGACTGGGACCGGACCAACGTCAACGGGGGCGCCATCGCCCTGGGCCACCCGGTCGGCTCCTCGGGCACCCGACTGGTCCTCACGCTCCTCAAGGAGATGCGGCGCCGCGGCGCGGGGCTCGGGCTCGCGACGCTCTGCATCGGGGGCGGTCAGGGTGGCGCCATGGTCCTCGAGGCCCTGTGAGCGACCCCGGCCGGTAAGGCGCGCCGGTGACCGGGACCGCCTTCACGCTCGACGTCGCCCCGGACGGGCTCGCCGTCCTCACCTTCGACGTGCCGGGGGCGAAGGTCAACGCCTTCTCCACGCCGGTGATGGCGGAGCTGGCCGCGCTGGCGGCGGAGCTGGCCCGGTCGGGGACCGTCCGCGCGCTGCTCCTGCGCTCGGGCAAGCCCGACAGCTTCATCGTCGGCGCCGACGTGCACGAGCTCGACCGCCTCTCCGACCCCGAGGCCGGGCGGCGGGCCTCGCGGGCCGGGCAGGAGATCTTCGAGTCGTTCGCGCGCCTGCCGGTTCCGACCACGGCCGCGATCGGCGGCAGCTGCCTCGGTGGGGGCACCGAGCTCGCGCTGGCGTGCGATTTCCGGCTGATGTCCGACGCCCCGGCGGCGGTCATCGGGCTGCCGGAAGTCCGGCTCGGGATCCTGCCGGGATGGGGCGGGACGCAGCGCCTGCCGCGGCTCGTGGGCCTGCGCGCCGGCCTGGACCTGATCCTCACGGGCCGCGCGCTCGACGCCCGGCAGGCCCGGAGGATCGGGCTCGTCGACGACGTCGTGCCGTCGGCCATCTTCGACGACTGGTGTCACCGCTTCGCGCGGGGGACGATCGGCCGCGAGAAGCCGACGGACCGGCGGCGCCCCACGCGCCTCGCCGAGCTGGCGCTCGAGCGGAATCCGGCCGGTCGGGCCCTCGTCATCATGCAGGCGCGGCGGGGCATCCGGAAGAGAACCCGCGGCCAGTACCCGGCCCCGCTCGAAGCGCTGGCGGCCGTCGCGGAAGGCTGGGGCCAGCCGCCGGCCGCCGCGTTCGAGATCGAGAGCCGGCACCTGGCGGCCCTGATCGGCACGCCGACGCAGCGGAACCTGCTGCGCCTCTTCTTCTGGACCGAGGAGGTCAAGAAGGAGACCGGCGCCGCGGACCTCACGATCCGACCCCGCGAGGTCACGCGGGTCGGCGTGCTCGGGGCCGGCGTCATGGGCGGCGGGATCGCCCAGCTCGTGGCCGACCGGGGCATGCCGGTCCGGATGAAGGACATCACGGCCGAGGCGCTCGGCCACGGCTACGCGGCCGCAGCGCGCATCTGGCGGCACGAGCGCGAGCGCCGGCGCCTGACGCCCCGGGAGCTCGCGGCGCGGATGGCCCGCCTCTCGGGCGGGCTCGACTACGCGGGCTTCGCGCGGTGCGAGGTGACGCTCGAGGCCGTCGTCGAGACGCTCGCGGTCAAGCAGGCCGTGCTCGCCGAGTGGGAGGCCGTGGTGCCCGACACGGCGATCTTCGCGTCGAATACCTCCGCGCTGTCGATCGGGCAGATCGCCGCGCGGGCGCGACGGCCGGGCCGGGTCGTCGGCATGCACTTCTTCAACCCGGTCCACCGGATGCCGCTCGTCGAGGTGATCCGCGGCGAGCGCACGGGGGAGGAGACGGTCGCGACCGTCTTCACGCTCGCCCGGCGGCTCGGGAAGACGCCCGTCGTCGTGCGGGATGGGCCCGGTTTCCTGGTCAACCGGCTCCTGTCGCCCTACCTCGCCGAGGCGGTCGGCCTGGTCCTGGGCGGCTGTTCGGTCGAGGGCGTCGACGACGCGATGGTCGGCTTCGGGATGCCGGTGGGCCCGCTGGCGCTCCTCGACGACGTGGGGATCGACGTCGCGGTCAAGGCCGGGCGGGTGATGGCCGCGGCGTTCCCGGACCGGCTGCCGCTCGCCGCCCCTCTCGACGCGCTGGCGCACGCCGGGCGGCTGGGGCGCAAGGGCGGGCGCGGGTTCTACCGCTACGATGGCGACCAGCGCCGGCGCCCCGATCCGGAGGCGCTCCGCCTCCTCGGCGTCGCGCCGGCCGGCGCGGGGGCGCTCCCCGCCCAGGCGATCGAGGCGCGCCTCGTCCTGCCGATGATCAACGAGGCGGCCTACTGCTTGATGGACGCGGTCGTGGCGAGCCCGGCGAAGCTCGACCTCGCGATGGTCCTGGGCACCGGCTTCCCGCCCTTCCGCGGCGGGCTCCTGCGCTACGCGGACGCGCTCGGCCTCGAGGCGGTCGCGGCGCGGCTCTCGGAGCTGGCGGAGCGGCTGGGCGAGCGCTTCAAGCCCGCGCCCCTCATCCTCGACCTCGCCCGGCGCGGTGCCCGCTTTCACCCGCGCTGACCGGCGCAAGGCGCCGGCCGAAGGGTCCTATCCGGGGAGAGGGCAGGCCCGACGCCTTCGCCGTCTCTCGGGGGGAGGCAGGCCCGACGCCTTCGCCGAAGGGCGAGCCTTCCGAGCGGCGGCTCCGCCGCCGCAACGGCGGGGGGCATCGGGGGGGCTTCCGAGACCCCCCCGATGAGATTAGGGCCGGAGGACGACCTTGATGCAGCCCTCGGCCTTGTCGCAGAAGATCCGGTACGCTCGCGGCGCCTCGGCGAGGGGGAGCCGATGCGTGATGACGAACGCCGGGTCGATCTCGCCGGCCTCGATCCGCGCGAGCAGGGGGCGAAGGTAGCGGTGGACGTGGGTCTGCCCCATCCGGAGCGTCAGGCCCTTGGCGAAGGCCGCGCCGAACGGGATCTTGTCGAGGAAGCCCCCGTAGACCCCGGGAATGGAGACGGTGCCGCCCTTGCGGCAGGCCTGGATCGCCTCACGCAGGACGTGCGGCCGGTCGGTCGCCAGCCGGATGGCGTGCTTCGCCCGGTCGTAGAGGGCGTCCACCGTCGTGCCGTGGGCCTCGAGCCCGACCGCGTCGATGCAGGCGTCGGGTCCCCGGCCGCCGGTCCGCTGCTTGAGCTCCTCCACGACGTCGGCGCCCTCGTAGTCGAGCACCTCGGCCTTCCCCTCCCGCCCCGCCAGCGCGAGCCGCTCGGGCACGCGGTCGATCGCGATCACGCGATCGGCGCCCAGGAGATACGCGCTCCTGATCGCGAACTGGCCCACGGGGCCGCAGCCCCACACCGCCACGGTGTCGCCCGGCCGGATGTCGCAGTTCTCCGCGGCCATGTAGCCGGTCGGGAAGATGTCGGAGAGGAAGAGCACCTGCTCGTCGGCGAAGCCCGGCGGGACGCGGAGGGGGCCGACGTCCGCGAACGGCACCCGGACGTACTCCGCCTGGCCGCCGGCGTAGCCGCCGAAGACGTGCGAGTAACCGAAGAGACCCGAGCCCGAGAAGCCGTAGAGCGCCTCGGCCATGCCGGCGTTCGGATTCGAGTTGTCGCAGAGCGAGGAGAGGTCGCGCTGACAGTAAAAGCACCGGCCGCAGGCGATCGCGAACGGCACGACGACCCGGTCCCCCACGCGGAGCTCGCGGTTGCCGGGGCCCACCTCGACCACCTCGCCCATGAACTCGTGGCCGAGGATGTCGCCCGCCTCCATCGTCGGAATGTAGCCGTTGTAGAGGTGGAGGTCCGAGCCGCAGATCGCGCTGAGCGTGACGCGGACGATCGCGTCGCGCGGGTTGACGATCCGCGGCTCCGGCACCTCGGTCACGCGCACGTCCTCGGGGCCGTGCCAGGAGATGGCCTTCATCGCCGCGCCTCGGCCCCGCGTGCCCCGGCGTGGGGCTGGCCCGCGGTCGTGGGCACCTCGCCGGCCTCCATGAGCTGCTTGAAGCGCCGCAGGTCCTCGCGGACGACCGACTCGGGGTCGGCGCCGAAGACCCGGGCCGCCAGGTCGCTGAGCCGGCCGCCCGGCGCA
Organism: Candidatus Rokuibacteriota bacterium; assembly: GCA_044866005.1. Lineage (GTDB taxonomy): Bacteria > Methylomirabilota > Methylomirabilia > Rokubacteriales > DASRDR01 > JBIOTN01. The sequence continues at coordinate 17,487 of JBIOTN010000045.1, forward strand.
CGGTAGTCGAGCCGCAGCGTGACCTCGGTGCCGCGGCCCTGCGGGGCGCGACGGAAGCGGACGTGCCCGGCGTGCGCCACCGGCGCGCCCGGCAGCGTGCGCCAGGCGATCCGCTCGTTCGCGCGCGCCTCGGCCAGCTCCGCCTCCCACACCACGGGCCGGCCGCCCGGGGCGGCCGCCACCCATCGCGTCCGGTCGGGCCCCACCGCCGACACCGCGCGCACGCGGCCCATGAAGCGCGGCAGGTTCTCGGGCTGGCGCCAGAAGCGGTAGAGGTCCTCGGGCGGCTTGTCGATGGTGACCGTGCGCTCGACCGTCCGGCCCGCACGCTCGCGCCGGGGCGCGAGCGAGGCGCGCGCGAGCCGGAAGAGGACGAACGCCCCGCCGCCGGCGGCGAGCGCCCAGCGCGCGGCCGTCGGGCCGACGGACGGGCGTCCCGGGACCGCCTCCCGGGCCGGCTCGGACCGGATTGCGGACGTATCCGGAATCGGCATCGCCGTGACCTCCGTCCTCCGAGCTATCCGGTCTGGTTGTTCCGGCGCGCCGCCCGCTCGTCGAGCGCGGTCAGCCAGGAGGGCGAGAGGCGGGAGTGGCTCTCCCGGCCCGGCGCCCGGTCGGCGCCGATCCCGCCGGGTCCCGGCAGCAGGCGGTTGGCGAGGCCGAGCAACTCGGCCGTGACCCCGGGGAACAGCCCGTGGAACGTCGCCGCGGCCTTCGCCGGGAGGGAGAGGACCACTTCGGCGTCGCCGTGCCGCACCGCCGCGAGGATCTGGCGCGCGGCGCGCTCCGCGCTCATGGAGAGGAGCGGCAAGGCGTCGCTGAGGCTGAACCACGTGTACTCGGCCCGATGCCGGCCCTTGAACGTCGCGTTCCGCGGGCTGCCGGTCCGCATGAGGCCGGGGCAGACCGTGGTCACCGCGATGCCGTCCTTCGCGAGCTCGGCGCGGAGGCCGGCGGAGAGGCCGACCAGCGCGAACTTGCTGGCGGCATAGGGCACGAGGTGCGGGACGCTGATCTTGCCGCCGATCGAGGCGATGTTGACGATCCGGCCGCCGCCGCGCTGCCGCATGCCGGGGAGCACGGCGAGGGTCGCGTAGAGCGACCCCCAGAAGTGCGTCTTCATCGCCTCGTCGTAGTCCTCCAGGGTCATGACCTCGACGGGGCCGACCGCGATGACGCCGGCGTTGTTGACGAGCACGTCCACCGGTCCGTGCCGCGCCTCGACCTGGCGCACGAGCGCCTCCACCTGCGCGCGATCGGCGACGTCGCAGGGCACGGCCAGCACCGGGTCGCCGGACCGGGCGAGCTCCGCCCGCGCCCGCTCCAGCGCGCCCGGGTCGCGGCCGCAGACGGCGACGCGCGCGCCCTCGCAGAGCATCGCGCGCGCCAGCACGAGCCCGAGCCCGCGCGAGCCGCCCGTGATGAGCACGGTCCGGTCGCGGAGATCGTAGCGCCGGAGCCGGCGGGCGAGCGCGCGCGCCGCCAGCAGCCCGACACCGAGCCCCAGGGCCATCCCCGCGAGCGGCGCGCCGCGCGGCGCATGATCGGATGGCCGCTCCAGTGCCATGCGCGTCTCTCTCGGAATCGTGAGGCCCGGTGCAAAGAGGGTACCGGGAGCCGGGCCGGCGTGACCCGCGGCGAGCGGCGTCTCGCCCGCGACCGACGCCGGCGCTGACCTCGGCGGCGCGCGGGAGCGCCGGCGGGCCGGCCCTCGGTACTGCCTTTGCACGGGGACCACCGGGCGAGCGGCTGGCCGGGATCGGCCAGGCGGAGCGAACGAGAGGAACCCCTCACCGACCAGGAGCACGAAGGGTATGCTAGCCACCACGCTTCTCAAGAAGGACCACTCGGAAGTCAAGAAGCTCTTCCAGCAGTTCGGCCGCACCACGGCGCGTGCCCGGAAGACGCGACAGCGGCTGATCGACGCGCTCGCGACCGAGCTGGACGTGCACGCCCGGATCGAGGAAGAGCTCTTCTATCCGGCCATGACGCAGATCGAGTCTCTCCGCGACATGGTCGAAGAGGCCAAGGACGAGCACCAGCAGGTCAAGGATCTCCTGGCCGAGATCCAGGGCCTCGAGCCCACCGACGAGGCCCTGCAGAACCGGGTGAAGGAGCTGCGGGACGCGGTCCTCCACCACGCGACGGAAGAGGAGCAGCGGATGTTCCCCGATGCCGAGGACAGCCTCGGACGGGAGGAGCTCGAGCAGCTGGGCGAGCAGCTCGCGGAGCGGAAGGCGGAGCTGCTGAAGGGCGTCATCGGGCGGGTGAAGCAGAAAGGCATCCGCAAGGTCGCCTGAGCAGGCCGGCGCGATCGAGCGCGGGCGATCCCGGGCGGCCCCATGGCCGCCGGAGCGCCCGGGGCGGGCCGCGCGCTGCGGCGAGCGCGCCCGCCCGCCGACGCCGGTACGGGCCTTGCACCCCTCCCCGCATATGGGCTTCCTGTCGGTGCTCGCGTTTGCCCTGATCTTGGCAGGGCTTCCGGCGTGGCTCCTCCGCAGACGCGCGACCCGGAGCCGCTACCGCCGGCCACCCGAAGGCTGGATCCCGCCTTAAACGCTGCCGCTGGCGCGGGCGCGCCGCGCCCGGCCCGGTCGTTGCCGCTCCCGTGCGCCGGCATGGTCGTTGCACCGGCGCCAGGATGGAAGGCAGGGGGGCCCGGCAAGGGCGTCGGCCTCCCGGATCCAGACCCGGCACATGCCGGAGGAGGTGGGCGTGCGAACCCAGTACGAAGAGACCACGATTGTGACGGGCGACGTCCGCGAAGTCCGCATCTCGGAAGACCTGATGCTCGCCAGACCCGACCTCTGGAGCCGCGAGGGGCTCGAGGCCTATCTGCGCGAGGCGGGCATCGATCCGAGCCGTCCGTACTGGCGCGAAGAGGTGTTCGTCCAGCTCGAAGCCGCCGTCGAGCTCGAGGACGCGGCCTGATCGCGGGCCGTCCGCCGAGGCCCGCATGCTGGCGCTGATCCTCGCGCTGGTGGCCTTCGCCTTCTTCGCTGTTTCCTACCAGGGCATCGCGTACTCGACGCGCCAGCCGGCCGAAGAGCCTGACACCGCGTCCGTCGTCACCTCCGACGGCTCCGCGGCGCTCGGGCGCCCCTGAGCCGGGTCCCGCCGCCGTCCGACGCTTGCCCGGATCGGCTCTCGCGCCGCCGCGGGCGCGAGGGTGACGGCTCGTCGCGAAACCAGTAGGTATCGACCCAGCCGCAGCTCGGACAGCGGACGGTCATCCAGCGCCGTCCCTCGCTCCACGTGTGGGCGATGAGAGCGTCCGCGCGACAGTGAGGGCACCGCACGACCGGTCTGACGCGCGGCGCCCCCGACTTCTTGGCCTGTCGGCTCGCGGCCGCCCCGGGTCGCCGGGGCTCAGGAGATGTGGTGACGCTCGAAGACGCGCCGCGTGTCGTGGCCGGCGATCGTCAGCGTCAGCGTGACAGGCGGTTCGCGACCGAGGCTGGCGCTAGCCTTGGCCCGCGCGCCGCCGGCGGGTCAGCCGGAGAATCGACATCGCGAGGTCGGCCTGATCAACGGGCTTGGTGAGGTGCCCGGCAAAACCCGCGCTCCACGTCTGGACGTAGTCACCCAGCTCTCCGAGCGCGGTGACCGCCAGGATTGGAATGCTCGTCCAGCGCGGCTCGGTGCGAACTTGCCGGGCGAAGCTCAGGCCGTCCATCCCCGGGAGCAGCAGGTCCAGCAAGATGATGTGCGGCGTCTCCTGTTCCAGCACGCGCAGTCCGCGGTGAGCGTCCTCGGCGAGCAGGACGCGCGCGCCGAGCGGCTCCAGCATCTGCCGCATCAGCTCCCGGGTGTCGGGGTGATCCTCGACCACGAGCAAAACCAGGCCGGTGAGGCGTGGAGGCGTCTTCGCGGCCCGCGTGCGGGATTTCGGCTGATCGTGGGGGCGCCGCGACACTGTGAGACGTGCGCGCCGACCCGGCGGCGACGGGCGGGAGCGGACACGCCGCCGGTGCCCGGTCGAGCGCAGGCATGGAGAATGTGCCGACGCGGCGAGGCCGCGCATACCTCAGCGATACGCTCTCCGGGCTCGGGATGTCAAGACCTTATCGACGGGTGACAAGTTGACACCCGGAGCCGCCAGGAGCCTGACCGCTCCGGAACGGTCCCGGAACGCGAAACCCGGGCGATATCGAAGAGCGATCACCAAGTGCCTCCAACCGCGACGCCGCCCCTCCGCCCGTGTCCGCCCAGGGGCTCGGCGGCTCAGCGGCGGCGTGTCGCGCGAAGCGCGGCCCCCGTCCGCTGCAGCCGCACGCTGGCCGGCAACGCTGACTCTCCGAGGCCGAGCCGGGTCCCGACCCCCCACCCCCAGGGGGGTGCCCCACCGGCCGGCGAGAGCCGGCTCAGCCCCCGTAGCGCAGCGATCCCGGCGTCGTCAGCCGCTCGCCCGTCTCGAGCAGCGTCTTCAGGCCGGAGAGGATCATCGGCCAGCCGCCGTAGAGCTCGCGGTGGGCGTCCTCGCGAAGCTCGTCGTGGGTGACGGTCAGGCGGCAGGAGTCGCCGACCGGTTCGATCTCCCAGGTGACCCTCGAGGGCCTCTCGCGCTTCACCTCCTCGCTCCACAGGGCCCTGAAGCTCTGGACGAGCCGGCGCGGCGGGCTGACCTCGAGGTTTTCGCCCTCCGCCAAGAGCCCGGTGGCGCTCGGGTGACTCGCCCCGTAGCGCGAGCCGGGCGTCCAGTCGGATCTCACCCGCGTCGATGCTCGCGACGCTGACGGATCGCTGAAGCCACGGAGTCGGATCCGGATGCCTGAACGCGCGTCTGAGCGGGCAGGGGAAGGGGAAGCCAGAGCGCGACCCCCGCGAAGCCTGCTGCCATGCCGCTGCCACCGACGGGGGTGATCCGGGGGCGGTCCTCGAGATTTCGGTGGTAGGCGGAGCAGGATTCGAACCTGCGGCCTCAGCCTTGTAAGGGCTGCGCTCTCCCGGCTGAGCTATCCGCCCGTGCTGGAATGATCGCTATTTACGGGACGGCTGTCAACCTTGGCGGTCCGAACGTGCCCGGAACCGTGCCCGTTCGACTCGGCGAGCCGCCGGGCAGCCGCCTGGAGGTCGGCCGGGCTGACGATGTGGTAGCGGTCGAACACGGCCCGCGTCTTGTGGCCGGTGATGGTCATGGCCACGCGCTCCGGCACGCCGGCGTTGACGAGGTTCCGTACCAAGCCTGGTCTCGGGAATGCTGGTAGATGACGAAGAGCTTTCGCTTCGTACGGCTTGCTGCCGCCCAACTTGGATACCCTCCCCGTTATACTTCGCGCGTCTCGGATGCCTTATCGCGCGTCTAGGTATTTCTGCAAATCTCTATAGAAATTCTCGTGCGGCCCGACGTCGAGGACTTCGACCTGATTCAGCTTGGCGTCGAACTGATAGGCCAGCAGGAGTTGCTGGCTGCCCACCTTGAACTTCACCACGCGGACGCCCTGTAGGGCGCCGGTTTTCGGCTGTCCACTCAGCGGCTCGGCGACGATCTCGCGCACGGCCTGGTCGGCGGCCAGTTGGGCCGCGCCGGGCAGCCGGCGCTTCGACTTCGCGAACCGGGGCGCCTGGATGACGACCCGCTCGGAGGGACGGTCAGGCATCGCGCTCCAGGACGCCCCACTGGTAGGGCTGGCCGAGACCCGCCTTCAGCTCCGCGCGCGCCTCGAGAATGCCCTCGATCATCGCCAGCGGGATATCCGGGTTGTCTTCGGCGATGACGCCGAGGCGCGCGTAGCGCTTCAGCTGGCCGGACAGCGATCGGTCCTGCGCCTCCGCGCGCGCTGCGATCATGCGCAGCAGCGGCTCCTCCTCCGGGCTGAACCGCACGGGCGTGATGCTGTGTCGCACGACTCGTCGACGCCTCCGAGCCTGCTTCTTCTTCTGCGCCATGGCCGGCCTCCTCACCCTGCTCTGACTGCTTATACATTGTATACGCGGCGTCGGAGTCGTCAAGTTCCAGTTCCGCGATAGCGGGCCGCGGTCGCTCACCTGGGGCAGGCCCCCTCCGAGTGCAGACGGCTGGAAGACGTGCCCGCTGGCGACTTACCGAGGGGCGTGATCCCGCTGGTCGGATTGCACGGGCTGCGCTCTCCCGGCTGAGCTATCCGCCCGTGCGCTAGAAGTCACGGCCTTACGGGACGCGGGTCAACCTCCGCGGCCTCCACTCCGCGGCCTCCACGCGGCCCGCCGTTCTGACCAGATTCTCACCGTGTCGCCGATCAATTCGAGGTCGGACAACCCCGGTCGAGCGGGGCGCCGGCCCGTAACGTCCGGCGAATTCAGCGACGTGCCCATGGGCACGCCACGTGCTTCTGGTCCCGGCGGTTCCTCGTCGTCGCTGCCTCGTCAAGCAGTGCGGCGTCTTTCTTTCCTCTGCCTCGACTGGAGGGCATTCATGGCGTGCTGCATCTTTTGTCAGCGGCCCACGGGCGGGACTCCGGCGCCCGAGATCGCCGACGCGGCGTCCCGACTGTGCGTCTCCTGCCAGGAACACCTCTTCCGCCTCATCCGGGAGCTGGTGCGCCAGCCGGACCATCTCGAAGTGAGCCGGGGCTGACGCGCCGCCATGCCGGCCTTCAGGATCCTGCTCGTCGACGACGATCCGCCGCTGCTCGAGGTGATGGCGGAAATCCTCGCCGCCGCGGGGTACGCGGCCCGGATCCGCCTGGCCTGATCAGCCTGCGACCAGCGCTCCCGCCCCGGGGTGGTCAGTGGCTGACCAGATCGCCGGCCGGAAACGCGCGTCGCCTGGCAGGTGCTCTCCGTTTCTCCCCGCTAGGCCGGTCAGCTGAGATGGCACGGAGCCTGCTCGCCTGACTGAGTGGCTCGCTGACGAATCGAGCTCCCACCACCGTGCGCGCCGGCGAGGCGCGGGCAAGGAGTCGGGCATGGCGACCTGGATCTCCGACGTTTTCCGTCGCCTCGGGTATCCGCCGTCGGACTCGCCGCCCTCGAGCACCGAAGGGCGGCCGCATCCCTTCTTCCGAGACCTCGGCATCGACGCCGCGGCGGGGTCGGCCCGCGCCGACGCGGAGGACGCGACCGAGCGGGACGCCGTCCTGCACCCGGCAGGCCAGGCCGAATCCACCGAGATCGCGGCCGAGCCGCTCCAGGAGCTCCTGCGGCAATGCACGCAGATGCTCATCGATGAATGTCAGCGGCGGTTCACGCCAGCGTCTCAGGACGAGGAGGCGCGGGACACGCGCCCACCCGCTCAGCCGGCGGCGTGATCGAAGCCGCCGGTCACCCGGTCCGCCGCGCGTGAGCCGCGCGCGCCGAGCGAAGCGCCCCAGCGCATCGGGAGGATGAACCGGTGTCGGCCTCCGGCCGGTGGCGGCGGCCCCTGAGCGATTGTCCATGAGGGTCGCGCAACGGGGCTGGCGCAAGTCCCTGATCTGCAAGGCGTGGGCACCCCTGTCGGGTCACCGCGCCCCGGGGCCCCGGCCGGGCTCGCCGGCCAGGGCCGGGGCGTCGGGGCGCTCGAATTCGAGCCCTTGACAGCCGCGCCGGAAGGTATACGTTTGTGCCCTCTCACTCGACGGCCAGGGGGAGGACACCGCGGTGCGGGTCGCGCTTCGCTGGCTCATCGTCATCCGGTGGGAGCAGGACCGGAAGGCGCTCGACTGCGGCATCCGCGGACGATTCGGGGGCCGCGCCCTCGACCTCGCGGACGGCGGAAGCGTGGCGTGGCGATAGGCGCGGCGGTGCTCGCCCGGTCCTTCCAGGCCATCCGTCAGCGGCTCGGGCCGGAGCATCGTGGAGCGAGGCGCCGGCCCGGCGCCTCGGCGCGGCTCGCGCCGGTCGTGATCGTCATGTTGACGCTGGTCGCCGTCGCCTCGGGCGCGAGCTCGGCCCAGACGGCCCCGGCCCCGGGCGCGCCGAACGAGACGTCCGCGAAGGGCGCCGAGAAGAAGCCCGGCCGACCGCTCGACATCAACACGGCGACGATGGGCGAGCTCCGGGCGCTGCCCGGGATCAGCGAGGCGGACGCCCGGCGGATCACGGAGAACCGACCCTACGCGCGGAAGGAGGAGCTCGCGCGGAACCGGATCATCTCCTATCTCGCCTACGAGAAGATCCGGAATCTGATCGTCGTGACGCCGCCCCAACCGGAGCCGCGACGAGGCCGGGACGCCACGCCGATCAAGGGGCCATAGCCCCCCGGGCGCGCCGGCGGTCGCCGGGCGCCCGCCCGGAGGGAGCCCCGGCCGCCCGTCCGGTATCGCGGTTGCACCGTCCTGTCTGGCATGAGTGAGCCTCCGCGATCGCCCCGTACGCGCTCCCCCAAGGTCGGACGTCCCCCCACGCCCCTGGCCCTCTCGCCCCGGGACCGCCGCCGACGGAAGACCGCGACCGCCGAGCTGCGCAAGGGCGGGACGCTCTTCCAGACCGGCCAGGGACCGCGCGCCCTCACGGCCGCCAAAGGGCCGAAGCGGGTCAAGCAGAAGAAGGGCTGAACCCGCGGGAGCCGGACGACCGCCCCGTCCTCGGGCGGGGCGTCACTCCTGGACGGCCGGGAAAAGGTCGCGCCCGGGGGCGTGGGCCCTTTTCCAGACCATGATGCTCCGCGTGTAGTCGATGACGACCTTGCCCTCCTGCTGGATCCCGCGGGTGCGGACCTTGATGATCCCCCACTGCGGCTTCGACCTCGACTCGCGCTTGTCCACCACCTGCGACTCGGAGTAGAGCGTGTCCCCGGCGAAGACCGGATGGGGCAGCTTGATCTCGTCCCAGCCGAGCGCGAAGCCGTTCTCGCTGGTGTCGGCCACCCCCATCCCCGCCACGATGGCGAGCGTGAGCACGCTGTTGACCAGGCACTTGCCGAACTCGGTGCGCTTGCCGTACTCGGTGTTGAAGTGGATCTGGTTCGTGTTGTTGGTGAGGAGCGTGAACCAGATGTTGTCGGTCTCGGTCACGGTGCGCCCCAGACGACACCGGTAGACGTCGCCGACCGTGAAGTCCTCGAAGTACCGGCCTTCCCATCCCGGCACGACCGCCATGCGTGGCTCCTTTCCGCGTGTCGCGCGTCAGGGCCGCCGCGCGACGAAGTCGATCTCGATCCGGGCGCCGAGCGCGAGCGCGGTCACCCCCACGCACGTCCGCGCCGGCAGCCGGCCGGGCGCGAAGTAGCCCTCGTAGACGCGGTTCATCCGCTGGTAGTCTTCGTCGAAGCGCGTGAGGAACACGCGCGTGGCGACCACGTGCTCGAGCCCGAGCCCGAGCCCGGCCAGGACGCGCGTGAGGTTCTCCATCGTCCGGTGCGTCTGGGCCTCGATCCCCTCGGGCAGCGGCGCGCGGTCGTCGTCCGGGTCGTTCGGGATCTGGCCGGTCAGGAAGACCCAGCGATCGACCTCCACCGCGTGGCTGTACGGGGCGACCGGCTTGGGCGCGTCGGCGAACATGTGGAAGAGGGGCGTCCCGGCCGCGGGCCGGGCCGCCGGCGGCCGCGCGGCCCCGGCGCGGCTCGAGGGGCGGCCTCGCGCGCGGGCGCGGGCGGAGGCGGGCCGGCCGGTGCGTCTCGCGCGTGTGCCCATGCTCGTCTTCCTCCTCACTGGCGAAGCGTCTCGCCCAGGTATGCGGCCCGGACGTCGGGATGCCGCCTGAACTCCTCCGCCCGACCCGCCAGGGTCACGGCGCCCGTCTGCAGGACGTAGCCCCGGTCCGCGACGGCGAGCGCCATGTTGGCATTCTGCTCGACGAGCAGGATCGTCGTTCCCAGCTCCCGGATCTCCCGGATCGCCTGGAAGATCCCGCGGACCAGGAGCGGCGCGAGGCCCATCGAGGGCTCGTCGAGCAGCATGAGCCGCGGGCGGGCCATGAGGCCCCGGGCGACCGCGAGCATCTGCTGCTCGCCCCCCGAGAGCGTGCCGCCGGCCTGGCGCCGGCGCCCGGCGAGATGCGGGAACATGGCCAGCACCCGCTCGAGGTCGGCGCGCACGCCGTCCCGGTCGCGGCGCCAACCCGCGGCGAGGTCCAGATTCTCCTGCACCGTGAGGTTGCCGAAGATGATGCGCCCCTCGGGCACGTGGACGAGGCCCGCGCGCACGAGGGCGTGGGCCGGCACGCCTGAGACGTCCCGACTGCGATAGCGAACGGCGCCCGCCGCGACCGGCACGAGGCCGGAGACGGCCCGGAGGGTCGTCGTCTTGCCGGCGCCGTTGGCGCCGATCAGTGTGACGATCTCGCCTTCCTCCACCGTGAACGAGACGCCGCGGAGCGCCCGCACCGCGCCGTAGCGGACCTCCAGGTCCCGGACCTCGAGGAGCGGGGGCATCGAACCGCTCAGGGGGCCTGGGGCTCGCCCAGGTACGCCTCGAGCACCCGCGGGTCCTGCTGGATCTCCCGCGGGTCCCCCTCGGCGATCTTCACGCCGAAATCCAGCACCGCGATCCGTTCGCAGATGCCCATGACCATCTCCATGTGGTGCTCGATCAGCACGATGGTCAGCCCGAAGCGCTCGCGGATCCGGGGGATCAGCCGCATGATCTCGCCGACCTCCGCCGGGTTCATCCCCGCGGCGGGCTCGTCCAGCAGCAGCACGCGCGGGCGCGTCGCCAGCGCCCGCGCGATCTCGAGCCGGCGCTGCTCGCCGTAGGGCAAGGCGCCGGCCCGCTCGCCGCGGCGCCCGTAGAGGCCGAGGACGGCCAGGAGCTCCGCGGCCTCCTCGGTGATCCGGCGCTCCGCCCGGCCGAAGCGCCGGGTCCGGACGACGGCGTCCCACATCCCGTAGCCGCGCTGGCGGTGCGCGGCCACCTCCACGTTCTCGAGCACGCTGAGCTCGCCGAAGAGGCGGATCGTCTGGAACGTCCGCGAGACGCCGCGCGCGGCGATCTCGTGGGGGGCGAGCCCCACCAGCGCCTCGCCTTCCAGCGTGACGGTCCCGCCGGTCGGCGGGTAGATCCCCGAGACCACGTTGAAGACGGTCGTCTTCCCGGCGCCGTTCGGCCCGATGAGGCCGACCAGCGCCCCCGTCTCGACGGCGAGGTCGAGGTCCCTGAGGGCGACGAGGCCCTCAAAGAGCATGCTGAGGCTTCTGATCTCCAGCATCCGCGATCTCGGGCAGGGCGCGGCGCGGGGCCGCCAGGAACGGGAACTCCCGGTCACCCATGAGGCCGGACGGCCACCAGAGCATGAGCCCGATCAGGAGGAGCGGGTAGACCACCAGCCGCCACTGCTCGAACCCCGCCACCCGGAGGACCTCGGGTAGCATCGTCAGCGCGGTCGCCGACACGAGCGAGCCCGACAGGCTCCCCATGCCGCCCGCGTAGAGAAAGATGAGGTAGTCGATGGACTTGAGGAAGCTGAAGTTGTCCGGGTGCAGGAAGCGGATGACGAAGGCGAAGAGCCCGCCGCCCACGCCGGCGAGGAAGCCGCTCCAGGCGAAGGCGAGCACCTTGGCCTGCGTGCTGTCCACGCCCACGACCTCGGCCGCGACCTCGTTGCCTCGCACGCTGAGCCAGGCCCGCCCGTAGGAGGAGTAGACGAGGTTCCGGGCCACGACGAGCGCGACGACCGCGACGGCGAACACCAGGGTGAACAGCACCGGGATCCGCACGTGGCCGACCGCCACGCTGTCGAACTTCGGAAAGCCCCCGAAGCCACGCGGTCCCCCGATCCCCTCGATGGCGCCGACCAGCCCGGCGAGGCCCCAGCCCCCCAGCGTCGCGGCGATCTCGTCGGACGCGCGGATCACGGAGCGGACCACCTCGCCGAAGGCGAGCGTCACGATGGCCAGGTAGTCGCCCTTGAGGCGGAGCGACGGCAGGCCGATCAGGTAGCCGACGGCGCCCGCCACGGCGCCGGCCACGAGGAGGATCCCGAGGAAGGCCGGGATCTGCAGCCCCACCGGCCAGGCCTCGAGCGGGACCACGAACTTCGCGAGCATGGCGGTGAGGTAGGCCCCGATGGCCATGAAGCCGGCCTGACCGATGGAGAACTGCCCGGTGAAGCCGTTGATCAGGTTGAGCCCGATCGTCACGATGACGTTGATCCCCGCGAGCATCAGGATCTGCAGGTAGTAATCGGTGAACCAGGCGACGCCGCCCCCCACGTCGCCGTGGAGGGCCAGCACGGCGACGTAGACGCCCGCCGCCCCGACCAGGGCCGCGCGACCGGTCACCGCCGGGATGCGACGGTCCTCGGCCACGTCACACCTTCTCACGCTGAAGGCGGCCCAGCAGCCCGGCGGGCCGGAACAGGAGGACGACGATCAGGATGAGGAAGGAGGTCATGTAGCCGAGGTTCGAGTTGATCGAGGTGGCGAAGGTCTCCGAGACGCCCATGAGGAACCCGCCGAGGACCGCACCCGGGATGATGCCGATGCCGCCGAGCACCGCCGCGATGAAGGCCTGGAGGCCCGGGAAGATGCCGAAGTAGGGCGAGGCCAGGATCCCGTACGTCAGCCCGTACATGAGGCCCGAGGCGGCGCCGAGCGCGCTCCCGATGGCGAAGGTCACCGCGATCGTCCGGTCGACGTCGATGCCCATGAGCTTCGCCCCGTCCTTGCTGAAGGCCACGGCGCGCATCGCCTTGCCCGTGACGGTCCGGCGGATGACGTGGTCGAGCACGAGCATCAGGACGATCGCCACGACCAGGTCGAGGACGTGCATGGTCGTGAAGTAAACGGCCCCCACGGCGTAGTACTGGATCGGCACGAGCTCCGGGAACCGGATGTAGTTCGGCCCGAAGACCAGCCGGTCCAGGGGGAAGGGCACCGCGTGGGGCGGGAGCGCGAGGAAGTTCTCCAGGAAGAGCGACACGCCCATGGCCGTGGTCAGCGCGGAGAATCGGGGCCGGTAGCGGAGCGGCCGGTAGGCGACGCGCTCGATGAGCACGCCCAGGCCCGCGGTGACCAGCATGCTCGCGGCCATGGCGAGAAGGAACGCCAGCCAGTGGCCGCGTCCGAGGAGGGCCCCGCCCGTGAACGCGGCGATGTAGGCCCCGAACATGAAGATGTCGCCGTGCGCGAAGTTGATGAGCTGGATGACGCCGTAGACCATGGTGAAGCCCAGGGCGATCAGCGCGTAGATGCTCCCGCGCTGGAGCCCGTTGATGAGCTGCTGGACGAAGACGGTCGCGCTGTACTGGGAGACGTACCACCAGGCGAAGAGGACGAGGGCGCCGCCGAGCGCCCCGCCCCAGGCCACGCTCGAACGGCGGGCGCCCCTGATGACCGCCATGGGGCCTCGCGTGCGCGCGGTCAGCGCCCCGGCCCCACGGGGGGCCGGGGCGGGCTCGGAACCGGGTGACGCGTCAGGGGCGCGTCAGGGCCGGATGTTCGCGGGCAGATCCTGGGGCGAGACGCGCGAGACGAAGGCCTGCTTGCCCTCCTTGATCCGGAGGATCACCGCGGGCTTCGTCGGGTTGCGGTTCTGATCGTAGGTGATCACGCCGGCGACGGTCTTGAGGTCCTTGGTCTTCGCCAGCGCCTCGCGGATGGCCGGCCCATCGACCTTCCCCGCCCGCTTCATCGCGTCGAAGAGGATCTGGGCCGCACCGTACCCCTGCGCGGCGTACGCGTCGGGCGTGTCCTTGTACTTGGCCCGGTAGGCCTTGATGAACTGCTGGACCTCCGGGCTCGGGTCGTCCTGGGAGTAGAAGTTCGTGAAGTGCAGCCCCTCCACGGCCGCCCCCCCGATCCGGACGAGGTCCGGCGAGTCGAACCCGTCCCCGCCCATGAAGGGGACCTTGAGCCCGATCTCCTGCGACTGCTTGGCCATGAGCGCGGCCGCGCCGTAGTAGTCGCTCGAGTAGAGGACGTCCGGGTTGGCGGCCTTGATCCGGATGAGCTGGGGGCGGAAGTCGACCGTCTTCTCCTCGTCCGTGAACGACTCGAAGGCCACCACCTTGCCCCCGAGCTTCTCGAAGGCGTCCTTGAAGTACGTGGCGAGGCCCTTCGCGTAGTCGTTCCCGTTGTCGAAGAGCACGCCGGCCTTGCGCTTGCCGAGCGTCTTGTAGACGAAGTGCGCCCCCACCGCGCCCTGGAAGGTGTCGATGAACCCGGCGCGGAAGATGTAGTCCCCGACGAGGGTGACCTTGGGGTTCGTACACGTCGGGGTGAGCATGGGGACCCGGTTCTCCTGCGCGATCGGCCCCACCGCCAGGCAGACCTTCGTGTTGGTGGGCCCGAGGATCGCGGCGACCTTGTCCTGCTGGGTGAGCTTGCGCGCGACGGTGGCGCCGACCTCGGGCGAGTTCTGCTCGTCTTCGAAGATCAGCTCGACCTGGTAGGCTTTGCCGCCGATCTTGAGCCCGCCGGCCTTGTTGACCTCCTCGACCGCGAGCTGGTAGGCGTTCCGCTGCCCCACCCCGAAGGTGGCCACGTTCCCCGTGGTGGGCGCCAGCCCGCCGACCTTGATCACGTCGGCGGCCAGGGCCACGGCGGGGCCGGCCAGCAGCCATGCGAGGGTCCACGCCACGATCGTGCGTACGCCTGTCATGCCCGGCTCCTCCTCTGGTGGGGCGTTGGCGCCGCTGCCATCCGCCGCGGTCGCATCGTCGGCGCGCGCGGCAGGCGTCGCTCGGGCCGTCGCCCCGGGACCGCACGCAGGCGCACTACAGCACCTCGGCGGCGGCCCGTCAAGCCCGTCGCCGGCCCGGGGACGGCCGCTCCGGTACGAGACGGCTCACGGCCGGGGACTCCGCAGGGGCCGCTGGCCTACACGGCCAGTCCGGCGGCGTCGGCGTGGGCGCGGGCGGCGGCGAGCTTGGCCGCCGTCCCGATGTCGGCCCAGTATCGGCCGTTCGCCCGGAAGGCCTGGATCCGCTCCCCTTCGGACGCCAGCCGCAGGTAGCTCCGGGTGATGGGGAAGGCGCCCTCCTCCCGGAGCCTCGGAAAGATCGCGGGCGAGATGACGTGGATGCCGGTGAAGGCGAGCGGCACCGCCGTCTCGTCGGGCGGGCCGACCCACCGCGTCTCGGGCGGCGCCGCGGAGCGCCAGCCCCGCAGGGTGCCATCCGATCCGAAGAGCAGGCTGCGGGAGCTCTTCCGCTCCTGCACGGCGAGGGTGGCGAGGGCGGGATGCCTGTCGTGGAAGCGCCGAAGCTCGGCCAGGTCCATATCGGTCAGCACGTCCACGTTGTGGAGGAAGAAGGGACGGTCGTCGTCGAAGAACCAGGACGCCTGCTTGAGCCCGCCGCCGGTGTCCAGCAGCTCCTCTTCGCGCGACAGCTCGACGCGGATCCCGAAGTTTCCTCGTCCCTGGAGGAATCCGGCGATCCGCTCGGCCTGGTGAAAGACGTTGACGATGACCTCCCGGACGCCCACCGCCGCGAGCCGGCGGATGACGATCTCGAGCATGGGCATCCCGCCGACCTCGACCAGCGCCTTGGGGCAGCGGTCCGTCAGCGGCCGCAACCGGCTGCCGATGCCGGCGGCGAGGATCATGGCCTTCACGCAGGCCCGCTCCCGTCCGCCCGCTCCGCCTCCAGATGCCTGACCTCGACATCCACGTCGTACCGTTCACGCAGGTGGCGGGCGAGCTGCTCGGCGCAGTAGATCGAGCGGTGCCGGCCGCCCGTACAGCCGAAGGCGACGAGCAGATCCGTGAAGTTGCGGCTCTGATAGTTCTCGACCGCCTGATCGATCAGCCCGTAGACGTGCGACAGGAAGCTCTGGATCCCGGGCTCCTTCTCCAGGAACGCGATGACGTCCGCGTGGCGGCCGTCCAATCGCGAAAAGCGCTCGAACCTTCCCGGGTTGGGCAAGGCCCGGCAATCGAAGACGTAGCCCCCGCCGTGCCCCTTCTCGTCGGTCGGGACTCGGGTGCGGTACGAGAAGCTCTGCACCCGCACCGTGAGCTTGAGGGAGGCGCCGCCGAACTGTCTCAGGGCGGAGGAGGCGACGAGTCGGCCGAAGACTCCGGTCAGCTCGGGCAGCTCGACCGGCAGCTCGGCGGTGCGCGAGAGATACTCCAGGTTGCGGATCGCGTACGGGATGCTCTGGAGAAAGTGGCTCTTGCCCTCGTAGAACCCCCGCAAACCGTAGGCGCCGAGCGCCTGCATGATCCGGATATAGACGAAGGCCACGTAATACGTCAGGAAGGCGTCTCGGTCCAGGGGGACGAGCGCGCCGGCGGTGTCGAGGTAGAGGTCGAGGAGCTCTTGCCGGAGGTCGGGCGGCAGGTCGGCTTTCGCGTCGAAGAGGAGCGAGGCGATGTCGTACTGGAGGGCGCCGCGGCGGCCGCCCTGGTAGTCGATGAACCAGGGACTGCCTCCCTTGACCATGACGTTGCGCGACTGAAAATCGCGGTAGAGAAAGTAGTCGCGCGGCGCTTCGAGAATGAAATTGGTGAACCGTTCGAAATCATCCTCCAGGGCCTGCTCGTTGAACGGGACCTTGGCGAGCCTGAGAAAGTAGTATTTGAAGTAGTTGAGGTCCCACATCATGGACTGCCGGTCGAAGCTCGCGCGGGGGTAGCACAGCCCGTAATCCAGGCTGCGGTGGGCGACGATCTGGAAGCTCGGCAGGACGCGGACCGTTTGCCGGTAGAGGTCGACGACCGGGGAGGCCAGCTGGCCGCGCGACCGATGGGCGGACAGGAACTCGAAGAGCGTGGTGTCGCCCAGGTCCTCTTCCAGGTAGACCCCCCGGGCCGGGTCTTCGGCGTAGATCTCGGGGACGGACAGACCGAGGGCCCGGAACTGCCGCGAAAAGCCCAGGAAGGCGCTGTTTTCGCGGGCGTCGGGCCCATGCACCCCGATGGCGGTGCTGCCCTCGCCCGACAACCGGAAGAGCTGGCGTGCCGACCCGTCGCTCTTGAGCGCGGCGAGCGACCGGACCGGTTCCTGGAACCAACCTTCGAAGAGCCTGACGAGCGCCTCTTGGACTCTCTCCACCGGCGTCTATTGTCTATCAGAACTCGCCGACCGGCGAGAGCTCCCATGCCGGCCCGCAGGTGAAAACCCGCAGCGGGGCGC
>JBIOTN010000046.1:0-7796 GCA_044866005.1 Candidatus Rokuibacteriota bacterium
GGCGGCGCCGCGGCCCCGCGCGCGCCGAGCGGCTACCCGACGGACGGCCGGATGACGAACTCCAGGCGGCGGTGCGCGTCCCGGAGCGCCGCCTCCGCCCGCCCGGGGGTCTCGGCCCGCGCGAAGATGAACCCGAGGTAGCGAGAGCCCTCGGGGAGGGGGATGAGCTCCTGCCCGACGTGCGCGCTGATCGTCACCTCTTCGATCCCCGGTACGGCGCGGGCCTCCTCGAGGCCGCGGACCGCCTCGAGGACGCCCCGGCGCGGAATGGGGATCATCATGACGCCGGCCGGCTGCCGCTCCCGCTCGAGCGAGGCGAGGTCGATCCCCAGGGCCTGGCGAAGGATGAGCTCCTCCAGCGTGAGCCCGGTCCCGAAACGGAGCGTCCGCGAGCAGAGCCCACCGATGGACCGCGCCGCGATCTCGATGAGCCAGGGCCCCGCGTCGTTCACGCGCAGCTCGGCGTGGACGGGCCCTTCGCGGAGTCCGAGGGCGCGCGTGGCGCGCGCCGCGCAGTCGGTGACGGCCGCCTGGACCGCGGCGGGGAGGCGCGAGGGGGTGACGTAGATCGTCTCCTCGAAGAACGGGCCGTCGAGCGGATCGGGCTTGTCGAACAGGGCGAGCGGGCGGAGGGTCCCGTCGACGAGCAGGCCCTCGAGCGCCACCTCGCGTCCCGGGACGAAGCCTTCCACCAGGATCTCCTCGGCCTCGACGCCCAGCGCGGCGACCTCGGGCGTGGTGAGGATGGCCGCGATGCGCCGGAAGGCTGCCACGAACTCCCCGGGCCCATCGGCGCGGATCACGCCGCGACTGGCGGCCAGGATCGTCGGCTTGAGGACGCAGGGATACCGGACACCGCGCGCCGCCTCGGTGGGATCGTCCGCGAGCGTGAAGCGCGCGTACGGCGGCGAGGGCAGGCCTGCGCGGCGGAGCGCCTCACGCATCCGGTACTTGTTCCGCGTGGTGGCGACGGCCGCGACCGGGTTCGTGGCGGGCAACCCGAGCGCCTTCCCGATCGCGGCGCCGACCAGCGTCGTGAGGTCGTCCACGGGGACGACGGCGTCGATCGGCCGTCGCCGGGCCAGCTCGGCGACCGTGCGGGCCGCCTTGTCGGGATCGGTGAAGTCGAGCGTCAGGAGGTTGTCGGGAAACTCGGCCTCCAGGACGTTGGGGCGCTCGGAGGCGACGACCATCTCCACGCCGAGCTTGCGGGCCGCCTCGACGAAGTCTTCGGTCCGGTACGTGGTCGTCGGGATCAGGAGGAGCAGTCGCGGCATGACGGGCCGTCGCGCGGGGCCGCCGGGGACCGCGGCCCGACCGCGTGAGCGTGGGGTCCGGGGGTCGGGCCGCTCAGGCCTTCGAGGGCGAGTAGTACGGGTTCGTGCCGGCTGCGTGGTCGGTCACGTCCAGCACCTCGGTGACCTCGGGGATCTCCTCGAAGATCATCCGCTCGATCCCCGCCTTGAGGGTGATGTCCGCCGCGCCGCACCCCTGGCAGCCGCCCGTCATCCGGATGTAGACCGTGTTGTCCTTGACGTCGAGCAGCTCGATGTAGCCACCGTGACCGGCGACCGCGGGATTGATCGCGGTGTCGAACAGCTCCTGCACCCGCTCCTTGAGCTCTGGCATGGCTCTCCTCCTTGGTCGGCCCGACCCCATTCTACCGCAAACCCGCGGCGTCGGGGCGGGCACGTGCCGCGCCCTTTTTTCGCTTGACGGCCTCCCGGCTCCCGGCGCGTAATCGAAGCGCGGCGGGACGGCCTGACGGCCCGGCCGCTCCCGCACCCGCCTCCGGGAAGGAGCATCGCATGACCTCGCTTCGCAGCGAAGGGGTGGGCAGCCTCCTGCGACCCGAACACCTGGTCGACGCGCGCGCCGCGCTCGAGGCCGGCCGGCTGGCCCCGGCCGCGTTCAAGCAGCGCGAGGACCGCGCCGTGGACGAGGCCATCGCCCTCCAGGAGGCGGTCGGGCTCGACGTCCTCACCGACGGCGAGCTGCGGCGCTACGCCTTCTTCGGTCACCTCGTGGAGGCGCTCGAGGGCTTCGACCGGTTCGGCGGCTGGGCGATCCCGTTCCGGAACGAGCAGGGAGAGCAGCTCGTCTTCAAGCGGCCGGTGGTCGTGGAGCGCTTGCGGTGGCGTCGCTCCATGTGCGCCGAGGAGTTCACCTATCTCCGCGGGCGGACGAGCCGGCCCGTCAAGGTGACGCTCGTGAGCGCGCAGCAGGCCGCGGCGTACTACGATCCGGCGAAGTCGGGCGGCGCCTACCCGACGCGCGAGGCCTACCTGGCCGACATCGTGGACGCGAGCCGCCGCGAGGTGGCCGAGCTCGTCCGTCTCGGCTGCACGTATATCCAGATCGACGCGCCCCAGTACGCCGCGCTGCTCGACCCGGCGATCCGCGACGGCTACCGGCAGCGGGGCGGGGATCCGGACCGCCTCCTCGACACCTGCGTCGAGCTGGACAACGCGGTCATCGCGGGGCATTCGGGCGTGACGTTCGCCCTGCACATCTGCCGCGGCAACAACCAGAGCATGTTCTACGCCAGCGGCGGCTACGACGCCATCGCGAAGCAGGTCTTCGGCGGCACGCGGTTTCACCGCTTCCTGCTCGAGTACGATGACGAGCGCTCCGGCACCTTCGAGCCGCTCCAGCACGTGCCGGAGGACCGGATCGTGGTCCTCGGGCTGGTCACGTCCAAGAAGCCCCGGCTCGAGTCGGTCGCCGAGCTGCGCGCGCGGATCGCGGAGGCGGGAAAGTTCGTCCCCCTGGAGCGCCTCGCGCTGAGCCCGCAGTGCGGCTTCGCGTCCACGATGGAAGGGAACCGGATCAGCCCACAGGACCAGGAGCGGAAGCTCCGGCTCGTGGCGGAGACCGCCCGGGTCGTCTGGGAAGGTTGAGAGCGCGCTGTGGACGAGCACGGGACGGCGGCCGCGACCGGCGTCGCACCGCTCTTCGAGGTCTTCGATCTCCACGCGCTCAAGGCCTTCGCGCCCGACAAGCGGGTCCGGAAGATGCTCTTCAAGACCGAGCAGCTGTGGTCGGAGATCGCCTGCTACGAGCCGGGCCAGTCCACGCCCATGCACGCGCACCCCCGCGAGGAAGAAGCGATCTTCGTCCTGGAGGGGACGGCGACCATGTCCGTGGGGAGCCAGGAGGTGCGACTGCCGGCCGGCTCGATCGTGAAGTTTGCGAACCAGGTCCCCCACGACGTGCGGAACCTGACGGCGGAGCGCCTGGTGATCATGTTCGTCAAGGTGAACCCGAAGGTTCTGAGGGGAGACGGCCATGGGTAACGTGGAGCGCTGCGACAAGACGCTGCCGCTCAACGAGATGATGTTCTACGTCCGGCGCGACCGCGCGCTGCGGGAGCGCTGGGAGCGCGACCTCGCGGGGCTGGCGCGGGAGTTCGGGCTGAGCCCGGCGGAGTACGAGGCGCTCCGCGCGCGTGACGTGCGGCGGCTGAACGAGCTGGGCGTGCACCAGTACTACCTCCCGCAGATCCTGCGCCTCTTCTACGGCGCGGCCGGCAACTCGAACACGCACCCCGCCCTCGAGGCCTACAAGCGCGCCTTCCCCGAGGAGACGGCCGCGGCGCTCGCGGCGCAGACGGCGCGCGCCGGCCGGCCCGACCGGCCGGCGAAGGGCTGAGCCGTGGCCGAGATCGTCGCCGCGATGGCGACGACGCACGCCCCCGGGCTGACCGGCTGGTTCAAGGCGGCCCCCGACGACCAGCAGGCGGTCGTGCTCGGCGCCTTCGACGAGATGCGGCAGCGGCTCGAGGCCGCGCGCCCCGACGTGCTGATCGGGTTCGCCAACGACCACCTCCTGAACTGGCCCATCAACAACACGCCGGAGTACACGGTCGGGATCGGGCCCCAGCACGTGGGCCCCGCGGACTGGTACGACGAGTGGCTCGGGCTCGAGAAGTTCCGCGTCCCGGGCCACCCGGCGATCGCCCGCTACCTCGTCAACGAAGGGGCGCGCCGGCGGCTCGCCTTCGCCTACCTCCGGCAGATCCAGTTCGACGACGGCTTTTCGGTGCCGCTCCACTACCTGAACCCCGCCATGCGGATCCCCTTCGTTCCCGTCGCCATGAACTGCACGGTCCCCCCGATTCCCACGCCGGAGCGCGCGTATCAGGTCGGCACCGTGCTCCGGGAATTGCTCCTGGCCTACCCGGGGGGCGAGCGGATCGCGGTCGTCGCGACGGGCGGGCTCTCCCACGAGCCGGGGGGGCCCCGGTATTTCTGGGTGGACGAGGAGTTCGACCGCTGGTTCCTCGACCTCCTGAAGAAGGGCGACCACCAGGCGCTCCTGCGGGAGTGCACGCTCGAGCGGATGGAGGCCGCCGGCTCCGGAGGGACCGCCGAGCTCCTGTCGTGGTTCGTCGCGCTGGCCTTCACGTCCGGGCCGGCCGAGCTCCTCGCCTACGTCCCGGCCTTCGCCTGGCGGACGGGGACCGGCATGGTCGTCTGGCCCCACCTGGCGCCGTGCCGATAACCGTGGCACGCACGCACCACCTGGACGCGCGGCGCGTCCACTACGAGTGGAACCAGGCGCTCCCGCCCGTGCTCGAGATCGAGCCCGGCGACGAGGTGGTCTTCGAGACCCGTGACGCCGCCGACGGCGCCTACACGCCGCGGTCCACGGCGGCCGACGTCGCGGCCCGCGGGCCGTTCCGCGGCCATCCCCTGACGGGGCCCGTCCGGGTCGCGGGCGCCCGGCCCGGCGACGTGCTGGTGGTCGAGGTCCTCGCCGTCGAGCCGCGCGCGCCGTTCGGCTGGACCCACATCCGGCCGGGGCGCGGCCTCCTGCCCGAGCCGGACTTCCCCAAGCCGTACCTCCAGATCTGGGACCTCGCCGACGGGACCCACGCCCGGATGGGGCGCGGGATCGCCGTGCCGCTCGCGCCCTTCCCCGGCGTCATGGGCGTCGCGCTCGACGAGCCGGGCGGTCACAGCACCATGCCGCCGCGGAAGAACGGCGGGAACATGGACGTCAAGCAGCTCACCGCCGGCGCCACGCTCTACCTGCCGGTCTGGGTGGACGGGGCTCTCTTCAGCGTGGGCGACGGCCACGGCGCGCAGGGGGACGGCGAGGTGTGCGTCGCCGCCGTGGAGATGGACGCCCGGGTGACGCTGCGCTTCGAGCTCCGGCCGCAGCGGCAGCTCGCCGAGCCGCGCTTCCGGACGCGGTCCGAGCTGGCGGGTCCCGCCCGCGGGCCGCACTTCGCGACGACGGCCGCCGGCCCCGACCTCTTCGCGGCGGCGCAACAGGCGGTCCGGTACATGATCGACCATCTGGTCGCCGAGCGCGGTCTCTCGCGCGAAGCGGCCTACGTCCTGGCGAGCGTCGCGGTCGACCTCAAGATCAGCGAGATCGTCGACGCGCCCAACTGGCTGGTCTCGGCCTTCCTGCCCGAGTCCATCTTCACCTGACCCGCGCCCCGGCGCGCCGCGCGACGAGGAGCCTCCATGCACATCGGCGTCTTCATCTTCCCGACCGCGTATGCGATCCGGGTCGACGAGCTCGCCCGCGCCCTCGAGGAGCGCGGGTTCGAGTCGCTCTTCCTCCCCGAGCACACCCACATCCCGCAGAGCCGCCGCACGCCGTTCCCGGGCGGCGCCGAGCTGCCCCGGGAGTACGCGCACACGCTCGATCCCTTCGTCGCGCTGACTGCCGCGGCGAGCGCGACGCGGCGGTTGAAGGTGGGCACCGGGATCTGCCTCGTCATCGAGCGCGATCCGATCGTCACGGCCAAGGCGGTGGCGAGCCTGGACGTCCTGTCGAACGGCCGCATGCTCTTCGGGGTGGGCGGCGGCTGGAACGCCGAGGAGATGGAGAACCACGGCACGGTCTTCCGCACCCGCTTCCGGCTCATGCGCGAGCGCGTCCTGGCGATGAAGGAGATCTGGACGAAGGAGGCGGCGGAGTTCCACGGCGAGTTCGTCGACTTCGACCCGATCTGGAGCTGGCCGAAGCCCGTGCAGAAGCCCCACCCGCCCGTGCTGCTCGGCGGCGAGAGCGAGCACACCCGGGAGCGCATCGTCGAGTTCGGCGACGGCTGGTTCCCCCGCGGGCGCGGCGGCGAGGCGCCGATCCTGGCGGGGCTGGCCGACCTCCGGGCGCGCGCGGCGCGCGCCGGACGCGACATGCAGACCATCTCCGTCTCGGTCTTCGGCGCGCGGCCCGACGCCGCGGCGCTGGAGCGCTACGCGGAGGCGGGCGTCACCCGCGCGATCCTCAGGCTGCCACCCGAGAGGCGGGAGGCCGTCTTGCCGTTGCTCGACCAGTATGCGAAATTCATCCGGTGACCGACCCCACCGCCTGGAGGGCACGATGACGCGACAGCGGACGACTCGGCGGCTCACCTCCGCGCTGCTCCTCGGTCTCCTCCTCCTCCTGTGGAGCTGCTGGGCGGGGACGGCTGCCGCGCAGAGCATCAAGGTCGGGGCCGTGGTGCCGCTCACCGGACGCTACGGCGCCGGCGGCGCGCAGGTGCGGGCCGGCTACGAGCTCGGCGTCGAGGACGTGAACCGCGCCGGCGGGGTCACCGTCGGTGGCCGGAAGGTGCCCCTCGAGCTCCTGCTGCTCGACGACGAGTCGGACGCGACGAAGACCGTGAGCCGCCTCGAGACGCTCGCCGCCCAGGAGGTCGTCGCCTATCTCGGCGGCTTCGGCTCGGACCTCCACGCCGCGGCCGCCTCCGTCGCGGAGAAGAACCGGGTGCCGTACCTCGGCGTCGCCTTCGCGCTCAACAAGATCCACCAGCAGGGCTTCCGTTACCTCTTCTCGCCGTTCTGGAAGTCCCCCGACATCGGACGAGAGCTGGTCGGGCTCTTCGGCGCGATCCCCGCCGCCGAGCGGCCCAAGAGCGTCGCGATCTTCCAGGAGAAGACCGACTGGGGGCGGGAGATGGCGACCGCCTGGCTCGGGGCCGGCAAGGCCGCCGGCTACCAGGTGGCGGTCAACGCGGAGTACGCGCCCGGCGCCAAGGACTTCTCCGACCTGATCCTCAAGGCCAAGGGCGCCAGCGCCGACGCGGTGTTCGCGCTCCCCACCCCGCCGGACGGCATGGCGATGATCAAGCAGATGAGGGAGCTCGACTACAACCCGAAGCTCGCGCTCCTGATCCGCGCCCCGGACCCGCCCGTGTGGTCGAAGAACCTCGGCAAGGACGGCGACTACGTCCTCCTCGCGCCGGGCTGGCACCACGCCGTCAGGTTCCCCGGCGTGAAGGAGCTCAACGAGGCGCACCAGAAGAAGATCGGGCGGCCGGCCGATCCCATCACGGGGCCGGCGTACGCCTGCGTCCAGATCCTCGCGGCCGCGATCGGCAAGGCGGGCGCGCCCGACCGGGACAAGATCCGTGACGCGATCGCGGCCACCGACCTCGTGACCGTGATCGGGCCGGTGAAGTTCCGGCCGGACGGGACGGGCATCGTGACGTCGGTGTTCCTCCAGTGGCAGAACGGCAAGCAGGAGCTCGTCTGGCCGAAGGAGTTCGCGACGGTCCCCCTCGCCTACCCGGCCCCGCCCTTCGCGAAACGCTGAGAGCCTCTTCGAGTCCCAGCCCCTCGGGCCACCCCGGGTCCTGGATTGAAGGGAGCACCTCCCGTGCCAGCCGCTGAGCAGGCGCTGCGGGCCGCCCCGGGTGGCGCCGGCGCCGCCCCGCGGCCGGCCGGGCTTCGTTCAACCCCTGCACGCTCCTCCCGCAGTTCGCCAGAACTGCGGGAGGGCGCGAACGGGTGACGGAGCCCGGCCGGACCGGGGCAAGCCGGCGACAGGACCCG
>JBIOTN010000047.1:0-12946 GCA_044866005.1 Candidatus Rokuibacteriota bacterium
CGGTGGCGCAGATGGACCAGGTGGTGCAGTCGAGCGCGGCGCAGACGGAGGAGATCTCGTCGACGGCGGAGACGCTGGCGGCGCAGTCGCAGCAGCTGGCGGCGCTGGTGGGGCGGTTCAAGCTGGATCAGTCCGGGACGGGGCGGCCGGACGCCGGCGAGGGGATCCCGGCGCAGGAGACGGCGCCGGCGGCACCGTCCCGCGCGCGGGCGCGCCGGCCGGTCGCGGCCAGCGCCGAGCGACAGGCTGTCGCGGTCACGGCCGCCGTTCCCGGCAACGGCGCGCCGCACCGCTCGATGGGCGGCTTCGATGAGTTCTAACCTCGCGGGTCCATCAGGAGGACGCGACATGAAAGCGATCGGATACGTGCGGTGGGCTGCCGTGGCCCTTCTCGCGACCCTCGCGGGCACGGCGTCGGCGCAGGTCGGTGGCAACGGGGTGTCCGCCGTGACGCTGGAGAAGCTGAAGAGCGCCTACCAGCGGCCGACGGTGATCCCGTTCCCCTCGGACAACCACTATACGAAGGATCGCGAGGCGCTGGGCCGGACGCTCTTCTTCGATCCGCGGCTGTCCGGCTCGAACTTCATCTCGTGCGCCACGTGCCACAATCCCGCCTTCTCCTGGGGTGACGGGCTCCCCAAGGGGATCGGGCACGGCATGAAGACCCTGGGGCGACGGACGCCCACCATCCTCAACCTCGCGTGGACGGAGCTGCTCTTCTGGGACGGTCGCGCCGAGGGCCTCGAAGGGCAGGCGCTCGGCCCCATCCAGTCGCCGGCGGAGATGAACCTCTCGCTGGAAGAGCTCGTCGCGAAGATCGGCAAGATCGACGGATACCGGGTGTTCTTCCAGATGGCGTACCCGGGCGAGGGGATCACCGCGAAGACGGTCGCCAAGGCGATCGCGACCTTCGAGCGCACGGTCGTGTCCGGCGTGGCCCCCTTCGACGAGTGGATCGCCGGGAACGAGAGCGCCATCTCGCCCTCGGCCAGGAACGGCTTCGTGCTCTTCAACGGCAAGGCGAAGTGCGCGGCCTGCCACCAGGGCTGGAACCTCACCGACGGCGGCTTCCACGACATCGGGCTGCCCTCCCCGGACCCGGGGCGCGGCAAGCTCCTGCCGGACCTGGTCGGCATGCAGCACGCCTTCAAGACCCCGACGCTCCGGAACGTGGACCGCCGCGCGCCGTACATGCACGACGGCTCGCTGGCGACGCTGAGAGAGGTGATCGACTTCTACGCCACCGGCGGCACGGCCCGGCCGAGCCGCTCCAAGGACATCAAGCCGCTGCGCCTGACCGAGTCGGAAAAGGGCGACCTGGTGGCCTTCCTGAAGACCCTGACGGCGATCGACGCGCCGGTGGCCATTCCGGCGCTCCCGAGATAGAACCCTGCCCGGCGGCGCCCGGGCGGTGACCGCCCGCGCGCCGGCCGGCCGGCGGCTCGGCCCGGGGCATCGCCCTGGGCCGGGCGCGACGGCGGCGACCCGATCCAGGAACGCGAAAGGAGCGAGTGAGATGGACGTGCGAATCCTCGTGGTGACCGCGTGCGCGCTGCTGGCGGCGGTGACGCCGGCGGCGGCCGCGGACTTCAAGGTCATGCAGAAGGACAAGTCGTTCTCGGAAAGCGACGTCCATCTCCGGGTCGGCGACCGGCTGACGTTCGTGAACGCGGACACGGTGACGCACAACGTGTACTCGCGCAGCCGAGGGCTCGAGTTCGAGATCACCAGCCAGGTGCCGGGATCATCGGACAGCGTCAGCTTCCGCAGCTCGGGAGTCGCCGAGGTGCAGTGCGCGATCCACCCGAAGATGAAGCTCCAGATCCATGTGGCGCCCTGACGGCCCCACGGCGGCGGAGGGACGGCCATGAAGATCGGGCGGAAGCTCCTGGTGGGGTTCCTCATCGTCATCACGTCGACGGTGGGACTGGGTCTCTACGCGATCCACAGCATCCGGACGATGAACGACCTCATCGGCCGCCTGTACGACAACGTGCTGATGACCAGCACGTTCGCGCAGAGCGCCCATACCTCCTTCATCAAGCTGGACCGGGCGCTGAAGGAGGCGGTCGCCGCGCCGACCGTGAGCGATCTGGACCGCCAGGCCGCCGCGATGGAAGCCGCGGAGAAGGTATTCCTCGAGGACCTCGCCGTCGTCGGCGAGCGCGCTCTCAGCGCGACCAGCACCGGTCACGTGGCCGAGATCCGGCGGCTGTACGAGCGGTGGAAGCCGCTCAGGGCCGAGGCCCTCGCCAGCGCGCGGCGACAGCTCGGGGCCGGGAGCGCGGACGCCGCCAAGAAGACGCCGGGCGTCACGACCAGTCCGGAGTCGCTGCAGATCGCCGGCCTCATCGAAGCGAGACTGACCGCGTTGACGGATTACGCGGCGGAGACGGGGTTCGAGTTCAAGGAGTCCGCGAAGCGCCTGGGCAGCCTCACGCTGTACGTCGCCCAGGGCGCCGTGGTCTCGGCTCTCCTGATCAGCCTGGGCGTCTGGTGGGTGCTGTCGCGCGGGATCGTGCCGCGCCTCCGGGCGCTCAGCGAGCAGCTCCACGAGCTGGCGTCCGGGGAGGGCGACCTGACCAAGCGGTTGACGATCAGCAGCCGAGACGAGATCGGCGAGCTGGCCCACTGGTGGAACACGTTCATCGCCAAGATGCAGGACATCGTGGTCCACGTCCGGTCCGCCGCCAACGGGGTGGCGGCCGCCGCCCAGCAGGTCGCGGCCTCGGGCGAGGAGCTGGCGTCGGGTGCCCAGGCCCAGGCCGCGTCGCTGGAAGAGACGGCGGCGTGCGTCGAGGAGATCACGGGCACGGTACGCCAGACCGCCGACAACGCGCGGACCGCCAACGACCTGGTCACGGGCGCCAAGGACCTCGCCCAGAAGGGCGGGGCGGAGACCACGCAGGCGGTCGCCGCCATGGACGCCATCACCCGCGCGTCGAAGCAGATCACCGACATCATCACGACGATCGACGAGATCGCCTTCCAGACGAATCTGCTCGCCTTGAACGCCGCGGTGGAAGCGGCTCGCGCGGGCCAGCAGGGCCGCGGCTTCGCCGTCGTCGCGGTGGAGGTGCGGAACCTCGCCCAGCGGAGCGCGGGCGCCGCCAGGGAGATCAAGACGCTGATCCAGGATTCCGTCCAGAAGGTCGAGACCGGCTCGCACCTGGTGCACAAATCGGGACGGACGCTCCAGGACATCGTCACCTCGGTCAAGCGCGTGACCGACCTCATGGGCGAGATCGCCGCGGCGTCGCAGGAACAGTCGAGCGGCATCGAGCAGGTGAGCCGCGCGGTGACGCAGATGGAAGGGGTCACGCAGCAGGGGGCCGACAAGACGGAGCAGCTCTCCTCGGCCGCCCAGGCGCTGGCTTCGCAGGCCCAGCAGCTGCAGGTGATGGTGGGGCGGTTCAAGCTGGCCGAGGCCGGCCCCATCCCGGCGCGACCGGCCGCCGCCACGGCGGCGGGCTTCGTGGGGGCCGTGTCCCGGTCGAAGGCGGCGCGGCCGCTGGAGCGGGGCGCGGAACCCGTGCTGTCGACGCTCTCACGAGACGATCAGGTCACTCGCCGCAAGCACGACGGGTTCGACGAGTTCTAGCATGCGTGGCTGGCCGAATGGGGAGGAGCATGCGCACCTCGAGCAGAGTGCGGATGGCGGCGGGACTGGCGCTGTGGCTTGTCGCGGCGTCCGAAGCCTGGGCCGCGGGGCCGCCCAACGGCGCCCGGGCGGTCGGCGAACGGGTGTACCGGGAGGTCTGTGCGGCCTGCCACGGGGCGACCGGCGATGGCCGCGGTCCATCGGCGTCCGGCTTGATGCCGCGGCCGCAGGTGTTCGCGAACGGGCGCCACATGATGCGACTGACGGACGAGTACCTGTTCGCCGTCGTCAAGTACGGGAAGATGGCCGTGCTGAAGGGGCAGTCGCCGCGCCCGGGTGTCGAGGCGACGGCGATGCCGGCCTTCGAGGAGGTCTTCTCGGACGCGCAGATTCGGGAGCTGGTCGCCTACGTGCGCGCGTTCCGGTCGGGCGTCCCGCAGCCGGCGGTGCTGCGGGCGACGTTCGTCGAGTACTGCGTCATCTGTCACGGGGCGGAGGGACGAGGGGACGGGAAGCTGGCGAGCAAACGCCAGCCACCGCCGCCCCGCTTCGTCAGCGCGCTGCAGCCGGCGCCGCCGGACTACCGGGACGCGGCGATGATGGATCGGTTCTCCGACGACTTCCTGTTCACGCTGATCAAGAAGGGGCGGATCCGCGCGACCGAGGCGGCCGGCTTCGACACGATGAAGCCGCTCGGCCAGGTGCTGTCGGACGCAGAAATCTGGGCCGTGGTGCGGTACATCCGGGACATCCTGGTCCGCGTCGAGCGGGAGGACGGGGCGGTGCGTGACGCGACCGCGACACCACGGTCCACGGACCGGTGAGAAAGGACAGAGCCATGGAGCAGCTGGACGCGCTGTCGAGCCAGGTCGGCTTCGCCACGGACGGGAGCCAGTATCTGACCTTCACGCTGGGCCAGGAGGAGTACGGGCTGGAGATCCTGAAGGTCCAGGAGATCAAGGGCTATTCGGCGATCACCCCGATCCCCAACACTCCCCGCTACGTCAAGGGAGTGATGAACCTCCGGGGCACGATCATCCCCGTCGTGGATCTCCGATCCAAGTTCGCCATGACCGAGACCGAGTACACCCAGTTCACCGTGGTCGTCGTGGTCACCGTCGGAACCAAGATCATGGGGCTGGTCGTGGACGCCGTGTCCGACGTGCTCAACATCCCCAAATCGGACATCCAGGAGACCCCCGACTTCGGCGCCGACGTGGACGCCCGCTTCATCAGCGGGATGGCGAAGGCGGGCGACAAGCTCGTCGCCCTCCTCGACATCGAGCGGGTCCTCGGCGACGAGGCCAGCGCGCTCGGCAGCGGCAGCCCGGTCCCGGCGTGAGCCGAGGACGCCGGCCATGGTAGGGGTACCGACCTTGGACCCGACGGCTGTGGGCCAGTTCCGGATCACGGAGCGGGAGTTCCAGCGCTTCCGCGTGCTGGTCGCCCGGCAGACCGGGATCGCTTTGACCGACAGCAAGCGTCAGCTCGTCTGCTCACGCCTCGGCAAGCGGCTCCGCCATTACGGCTACGCGACGTTCGGGCAGTACTACGAGCACCTGGTGGGGCGGGATCCGGAAGGGGAAGAGCTCCTCCAGATGGTCAACGCGATCACGACCAACAAGACGGAGTTCTTCCGCGAGCCGCACCACTTCGAGCTCCTCCGGTCCGAGGTCTTGCCGGCGATGGCCATCCGGGCGGCGGCCGGGGCGCCACGGCGGCTCCGGATCTGGAGCGCAGGCTGTTCGAGCGGGGAGGAGCCCTACAGCATCGCGATGACCCTGCTGGCCGCGAAGATGGGGATCTGGGACGCGCGCATCCTGGCCTCCGACATCGACACGGACGTGCTGTCGCAGGGACAGCAAGGCGTGTACCCGGCGGAGCGCCTGGCGAACGTGCCGCGAGACCTCCGCGAGCGCTGCTTCTCCCGCGGTCGGGGCCGGCACGACGGTCTGTGGCGCGTCCGGTCGGAGCTCCGCGATCTGGTCGTCTTCCGCCGGATCAACCTGCGGGAGGCGGCCTGGCCGATCCGCGCCCTCTTCGACTGCATCTTCTGCCGGAACGTGCTCATCTACTTCGACCGGGCGCTCCAGCAGGAGGTGGTGGGTCGGCTGGTGACCCATCTCAGGCCGGGCGGGTACCTCTTCCTGGGCCACTCGGAGTCGTTGCTCGGGATGAGCGAGGGGCTGAGCTACCTCGGCAACACCGTCTACCGGAAGGCGGGCGGGGCCGGCGGGCCGGGAGCGGCCGGTGGTTGAGCGACCGGAGGTCACCATCCACATCGGCCAGGTCTACGCGACCCGGGAGCCCATGGTCATCAAGACGGTGCTCGGCTCGTGCATCGCCGTCTGCCTCCTCGACCCGGTCGCCCGGGTGGGCGGGATGAACCACTTCATGTTGCCGGCCTCGAGCGGCGGCTCCCAGGACGGCGGCTCGCAGTTCGGTATCCACGCCATGGACCTCTTGATCGGCTCGATGCAGAAGGCCGGCGGCGACCGGCGCCGCTTCCAGGCCAAGCTCTTCGGCGGCGGCCACATCCTTCAGATGGCCGCCAACGGCACCAGCGTCCCGGAGCTGAACATCGATTTCATCGAGAAGTTCGTGAAGACGGAGGGGCTCGCCGTCATCAGTCGCGACCTGGGCGGCTACCTCCCGCGCCGGATCCATTTCCACACCGATACCGGGAAGGTGTACGTCAAGCGGCTCGGGCAGCACGTGCTCAGGGAAACGCGGGCGGAGGAGAAAGAGCACGCGCGCGTCATCGCTCAGGATGCCGTGCGGTTCGGCAAGATCACGCTGTTCACGGACTGATCGCGGGACGCGGCCATGACCAACAAGATCCGCGTGCTCGTGGTGGACGACTCCGCGGTGATGCGGCAGATGCTCAGCGAGCTCCTCGCCGCCGATCCCGCCATCGAGGTCGTGGGGACGGCTCCCGACCCGTACATCGCTCGCGAAAAGATCCTCCGGCTTCGACCGGACGTGCTGACGCTGGACGTCGA
The DNA here is from genome assembly GCA_044866005.1 of Candidatus Rokuibacteriota bacterium. Lineage (GTDB taxonomy): Bacteria > Methylomirabilota > Methylomirabilia > Rokubacteriales > DASRDR01 > JBIOTN01. The sequence goes on from JBIOTN010000047.1 coordinate 6,604, forward strand.
GATGCCGCGGATGGACGGCCTCACCTTCCTCCAGAAGCTCATGCAGGCGCACCCCATGCCCGTCGTGATGGTCTCGTCGGCGACCCAGCGAGGATGCGAGACGGCGCTGCGGGCGCTGGAGCTGGGGGCGGTGGACTTCGTCCCGAAGCCCTACCCGGACGTCGTCGCCCGGATGCCGGAGGTGGTCCCGGAAATCCGGGAGAAGATCAAGGCCGCGGGGGGCGCGCGGCTCCGGTTGCCCACGGGCTCCGAAGATGGCGCCGCGCCGCGTCGGGCGGTCGGGGCGCCTCGCCGACTGCCGGGGGCCGCCGAGCGCCTGGTCGTCGTCGGGGCCTCGACCGGCGGGACCGAGGCGATCCGGGCGCTCCTCATGGCCATGCCGGCCGACGGGCCCGGCATCGTCATCGTGCAGCACATGCCGGAGAAGTTCACCACCGTCTTCGCCGAGCGATGCAACGCGAGCTGCGCCATGCGCGTCAAGGAGGCGCAGGACGGTGACCGCGTGCTCCCGGGCCGCGCCCTCGTCGCCCCGGGCGACTTTCACCTGAGGCTGGCCTCGGACGGGGGCCGCTACGTCGCTCGCCTGGACCAGGGCCCCCCGGTGAACCGGCATCGGCCGTCCGTCGACGTGCTCTTCCAGTCCGCCGCGGCTGCCGCCGGCGCCGATGCGGTCGGGATCATCCTGACCGGGATCGGCGCGGACGGCGCCCGCGGGCTGCTCGAGATGAAGCGGGCCGGGGCGCGGACGATCGCGCAGGACGAGGCCACCTGCGTCGTGTTCGGCATGCCCAGAGAGGCGATCGCCCTGGGCGCGGTCGACCACGTCCTGCCGCTCCCCCGGATCTCCCGCATGACGCTGGAGCTGACGGCCTCACCGGCGCCACGCCCGTACCGCCCCCGCCCCGACAGGAGGCGCTCCGATGCCGTGGAGTCTTGACGCGGGATCCGACCGTACCCGGCTGGCGCTCACCGGCCACGCGGACATCTTCGAGGCCGCCGCATTCCACAAGGTGCTGCTTCAGGTGGCGGACAGCGGGGCCCCCACCGAGGTGGATTTGGCCCCGTGCACGGACCTGGACGGCGCCGCGCTTCAGCTGCTGCTCGCCCTTCGCCGGGCCCTGGAGGCGCGGGGTGGCGGGATCTCGTTCGTGCGCGCCGGCGGCCGCGTCGGCCAGCTCCTCGCGCGCTTCGGGCTCGCGGCAGGAGCGGCGCGTTCCGAGCGCTGATCCTCCGGCGCGACCGGCCCGGGGCCCTCTACCGACCAGGATTCCGAAAGAGGACGCCTACCGGATAGAGAGCGCTCGCGCGTCACAACGAAGCGCTCCGAGCGGCGGCTTCCGCCGCCGCAACCTCCCGGGGGGTTCCTCAAAGGGGGGCAGCGCCCGCCTTTGAGGACCTAGGCGCCTTCGAGCTTTTTCCGCAGGGTCTGCCGGGAGATCCCGAGCATCTTGGCGGCGAGGCTCTTGTTTCCCTTGGCCTTCTGCACCGCCTGCAGGATGTAGGCGCGCTCGATGTCCGCCAGCTTGCCGAGCTCGGTCGGAGGGGCCACGGGACCGGCGCCGTCCGCCACCGCCGTGAAGGGCGGCGGCAGGTGGCGCGGCTCGATGAACTCGGTTGTGGTCAGGATCACCAGTCGCTCGACGAGGTTCTTGAGCTCCCGCACGTTGCCCGGCCAGGCGTAGTTCACGAGCAGCCGCTCGGTCTCGGGGGTGAAGCCCTTGACGGCCTTGTGGAACGTGCCGTTGAGCTCGGCGAGGAAGTTCCGGGCCAGCGGCACGATGTCCTCCTTCCGCGACCGGAGCGGCGGGATCACGATGGGGATCACGTTGAGGCGGTAGAAGAGGTCTTCCCGGAACTTCCCTTCCTTCGTCAGCGTCTCCAGCGGCCGGTTGCTCGCCGCGATGACCCGGACGTCGACCTTGATGTCGCGGGTGCCCCCGACACGCCGGAAGACGCGCTCCTGGAGACAGCGCAGCAGCTTGGCCTGGCTCGCCGGCGCCATCTCGCTGACCTCGTCGAGGAAGAGCGTGCCTCGGTCCGCCAGCTCCATCAGCCCCTTCTTCATGCCCTTGGCGTCGGTGAAGGCGCCCTTCTCGTGGCCGAAGAGCTCGCTCTCGAAGAGCGTCTCGGTGATCGCCGCGCAGTTGACCTCCATGAACGGGAACTCCCGCCGCGCGCCCTCGTAGTGCAGTCCCTTCGCCACGAGCTCCTTGCCCGTGCCGCTCTCGCCGAGGATCAGGATCGTCTGGGCCTCGCTCTGCGCCAGCTGCCGGATGACCTCGCGGAGCTGCCGCGTGGCCTCCGACTGCCCGACGAGCTGGTCGGCCCGGTACTTGCCGGCCTGGAGCTGCTGGAGGCGCTGGATCTCCCGCCGCGCCTTCACCTCCTCCAGGACCCGCCCGACGGCGATCCGGAGCTTGTCCAGCGGCTCGAAGGGCTTTTCGAGGAAATCCGTGGCCCCGTGCTTCATCGCCTCGACGGCGCTCTGGATCTGGCCGAACGCCGTGATCATGATGACGGCGGTGTCGGGGTGACGGGCCTTCAGCGATTTGAGGAGGTCGACGCCGTTGGCGTCAGGGAGCCGGAGGTCGAGGAGGACGACGTCGGGGTGCAGATCGTCGGCGATCTGCAGGCCCTCGGCGCCGGTGCCCACCGAGACCACCTCCACGGTGTCCTGGCCGAGCACCTTGGCGACGAGGGCGCGGATGTGCTTCTCGTCGTCGATGACGAGGATCGTATCCATCCGAGATCAGTTAAAATACGCGCCTGGTCAATTTCTTGTCAATTTTTCCGGGCGGGAGTTCCTCGGACGGCGGTGTCGGCTCCCGGACGCTCGGCGCCATGCGGGGTTCGGGGCGTCGGGCGGGGCTCCGGGGGGCGCCCGGGGGGGACGGGACGAGGAGGGAGGCAGCCATGGGCGGCCGGACCGTGCTCGTCGAGCAGGAGAGCGGCATCGTCACCCTGACGCTCAACCGGCCCGAGGCCCGGAACGCGCTGAGCCTGGAGATGCGGGAAGAGCTCGAGGAGCGGCTGCGAGGGCTTGCGGCCGAGCCGACCGTGCGGGTCTTGATCCTCCGGGGCGCCGGGGAGCACTTCTGCGCCGGAGGCGACGTGAAGCTCATGCAGGCGCGTCCGATGAGCGCGGCCGAGGGGGAGGCGCGCGTCACGGCGATGAACCGCGCCGTGCTCGCGCTCGTCCGCTTCCCCGCGCCGACGATCGCGATGGTCGACGGCTTCGCCGTCGGGGCCGGCTGCAATCTGGCGCTGGCCTGCGACATCGTCGTCGCCGCCGAGCGCGCCCGGTTCGGCGAGGTGTTCGCCCGGCTCGGGCTCATCCCCGACGCGGGCGGCAGCTACCTGTTGCCGCGCCGGGTCGGGCTCGCGAAGGCCAAAGAGCTCTGCTTCACGGGCGAGGTCATCGAGGCCGCCGAGGCCGGGCGGATCGGGCTCGTCAACCGGGTCGTGCCGGCGGCGGAGCTCGAGACCCGGACGCGCGCGCTGGCCCGTCAGATCGCCGCGGGGCCGGCCCGGGCGGTCGCCATGACCAAGGCGCTCCTCGACCGGTCGCTCGGGCTGGATCTCGAGACGAGCCTCGCGTGGGAGGCGCTGGCGCAGGGCCGGCTGATCGAGTCGGTCGACCACCGGGAGGGGCTGGCTGCATTTCTGGAGAAGCGGCCGCCGCGGTTCACCGAAGGACGCGGGACGTAAGGTCGCGGCGCTGCGGACCATTCCTTTCCTTGACAGCCGTCATGTGTGGATAGTACGGTAGGCGCACTGTCCTCGAGTCGTCGCGGCGAAAGGCGAACATGAAGAAGGCCAAGATCATCGGGACCGGGATGGCCGTCCCGGAATGCGTGGTCGACAACCATCTGCTCGCGCGCTGCTTCACGACGTCGGACGAGTGGATCAGACAGCGCACGGGCATCAAGGAGCGGCGCGTCTCGCCCAGCACGTACCGGTTCCTCTGCCGGCTCGCGGAGGCCCCCGACAAGGAGGCGTATCTCCGGGAGGTCTACGCCCGCGGCGTGGACGGCGGGATCGACGCGGCCCTGACCCCGGCCGACCTGGCGTATGAAGCGTCGCAGATGGCGCTGAAGAACGCGGGTCTGCAGATCGAGGACATCGATTTCGTCGTGGACACGACGACCATCCCGGAGTACGCGTATCCGCACACGGGGTGCGTGATGGCCTCGAAGTTCGGGCTCACCAGCACGCCGGTGCTGAACCTCCAGCAAGGCTGCTCGGGGTTCATCTACGCGCTGGCGACGGCCGACGCCTTCATCCGGATGGGGACCTACGAGCGCGTGCTCGTCGTCGGCGCCGAGATGCTCTCCACGATGCTGGAGTACACGGACCGCGGGCGGGACATGGCGGTGCTCTTCGCCGACGGCGCGGGTGCCGTGGTGCTGCAGGCCGTCGACGCGAGCTCGCGGAGCGGCCTCATCTCCCATCATCTGCACACCGACGCCACGATCCTCGACAAGCTCTACGGCGAGATCTACGGGAACTCGACCTTCCCGCTGGTGTCGAAGAAGAAGATCGACGACGGCCGCGCCCGGCCGCGCATGAACGGGCGCTCGGTGTTCGTGCAGGCGGTCCGCCGCTTCAAGGAGGTCATGCACGAGGCGCTCGCGGCCAACGGCTTCTCGCCGGCCGACGTGGACCTCTTCCTCTTCCACCAGGCCAACCTGCGAATCATCGACGCCATCGCGACACACGCGAAGATCCCGGCGGAGAAGATGTTCAGCAACGTCCACAAGTACGGGAACACCTCCGCGGCGTCCGTCCCGATCTGCATGCACGAGGCCTTCACGGAGGGGCGGATCCGGGAAGGCGACCTGGTCCTCACCGCCGCCTTCGGCACCGGCTTCGCCTGGGGCGCGACGCTCCTCCGCTGGTAATCCCCTTGGAGGGGGCCTCGACGGCCCCCTCCAAAGCCTCCCCCTCGGTGGCGCCGGCGAAGCCGGCGCTCGGAGCGCTTCGATCTACGGTCGGAGTCTGCTTGCGGGGTTGACCGCCCCCCGAGCCTCGGCGCCTCTCGGACCGTACTCGGGGCCGATCAGCTCCTGAGGCGTCGCCGCGCGGCGAGGAGCTGGGGAGCGACGAGGCCGACGAGGAGAACGAGAGACAGCCACGCGTAGACGGGGCGCACCGGCAGGAAGAGCGAGGCCCCGTACGTCGACGGCGCGGCGCAGGTCGTGCTGGTGGCTTCATCGGCCGAGACGAAGTCGACGCCGACCGCGCCCTGCGTCTCGGCTCGCTGTCCCCGCCCCGTCCGGCCGCGGAAGACGACGTCGGCGGTGGCCGCGATCGGCCCACCCACGCCGGCGAGCGGCGCCTCGTTCTTCGCCTGGGCCGGCACCAGGATGATCCCGAACGTCACGGTATTCCCGCTGACGGCGCCCATGGAGACCGCCCCCGCCGGCACGACCACGCCCGCGTTGAAGGTGAACGGCCCGGGGGCCGGCCCCCCGTCGAGCCGCGTGAGCTTGACCGTGTAGGACTCGATCTGGACGTTGTCGAGGCTCGTCGGCGCCGTCACCGTCGGGTTTTTGAGGTTGTTGCTCAGCGTGACGCAGACCTGCGTCGTCCGGCTCCGGTCACTGAGGGACGAGGTGACCGTGCCGACCGCGTTCGTGCCGTTGGTCGAGAACCGCTCCACCGAGAGGAAGGTGAAGGCGCTCCCGCCGTGGCCGGACCCGCCGCCGCAGCCGGCGAGGAGGAGGGCGAGGACCAGCGCGGCAAACGCGGGGCGGCCGAGGCGGCTACCGTTCACTGGAGGGCCCTCCGAAGCCGGGCGGGGACGGCGAGGGCGGCGCCTGGGCCGGCGGCGCCGGCGGCGGCGGGGCAGGCTCGGGCGCCTCGGGCCGCAGGATGCTCGGGTGCGTGCGGAGGTTGCGGATCAGATCGGGCCGCTGGGCCCGGATCTGGTCCAGGAGGTCGCGCGCCTCGGTGGGGTCGCCGATGACGCGCGGCGTGATCAGCAGCAGCAGCTCGGTCCGCCGGAAGATCTCGCTGTCCCTCCCGAAGAGGAAGCCGAGGTAGGGAATCCGCGAGAGCCCCGGGATTCCGACTCGGCTGCTCTCTCGCCGGGTCTGGATCAATCCGCCGAGGACGAGCGTCTGGTTGTCGTGGAGGACGACGGAGGTCTCGGCCTCCCGCTTGATGATGTTCGGTGAGCCGCTTGGCGGTTGCGGCGCCCCGACGTCGTTCACGGTCTGCTTCACGTCGAGGGCGACGACCCGCTTGTCGCTGATCCGCGGCGTCACGGTCAGGATGATGCCGGCGTCCCGGTACTCGATGTTCTGCGTGAACACGCCGGTCGGCTGCTGCTGCTGGGCGA
>JBIOTN010000048.1:0-21549 GCA_044866005.1 Candidatus Rokuibacteriota bacterium
GGCAAAAGCCGCCGCTCGGAGCGCCCCGGCGCCAGCGGAGCGCCTGACTGCACGGTCGGCGGCGCCTCCTCCGTCGAGAGCGAGGCTCCCTCAACCCGGCTTCCCCAAGTCGGCTCGTCCGCCGGAGCCCGGTGGTATCTTGGGACGCGAAATGATCGAGGTCGCGGGTCTCAGCAAGGCCTACGGGAGGACGGTCGCGCTCCGCGGGGTGAGCCTGACGGTGCCGCAGGGCTGCGTGCTCGCGCTCCTCGGCGCCAACGGCTCGGGCAAGACGACGCTGCTCCGCCTCCTGGCGACGCTCGTCCGGCCGACGGCGGGGGGCGGCCGCATCGCGGGGCACGATCTCATCATGGAGCGCGACGCGATCCGGCGGCGCATCGGCCTGGTGGGCCACGCCACGCAGCTCTACGACGACCTCACCGCGGAGGAGAACCTCGCATTCGCGACCGCGATGGCAGGGGGACGGCCCGACCCCGCCGCCATCACCGCCGCGCTAGGCCGGGTCGGGATGGAGGCCCAGCGGGGCGCGCGCGTGCGGGAGCTCTCCAGCGGCATGCGACGGCGCCTGGCACTCGCGCGCGCCATGATCCGGCGCCCCGGCGTCCTCCTCCTCGACGAGCCGTTCGCCGGACTGGATCGGGACAGCGTCAAGCGCCTGGAGGGCTACCTCCAGGACTTCCGGGCGGAGGGCGGCGCCGCGGTGCTGGTCACTCACAACCTCGGCCGGGGTCTCGCGGTCGCCGACCGCGTGGCGATCCTCGCGGCGGGCCGGCTCGCCGTGGACCAGCCGCGCGGCGCGCTCACGCCGGACGATCTCCAGCGGCTCTACCTGGCGGCGACGGAGACCGGCACGTGAGGGCCTGGGCGCGAAGCGCCTGGGCGGTCTTCTGGAAGGATGTCCTCGTCGAACGGCGGGCCAAGGAGGGCGCCAATGCGCTGGCGTTCTTCGCCATCCTGCTCCTGATCCTGTTCTACTTTGCGCTCGGCCCGGACCGGGAGCGCATCCGGACGGCGCTGCCCGGTCTCTTCTGGCTCGCCTTCCTCCTGGCCGGGCTGCTCGCGCTCGGCCGGTCGTTCGCCGTGGAGCGCGAGAACGACTGCCTGGACGGCCTCGTCCTGGCGGTCGGGGACAAGGGCGGGATCTATCTCGGGAAGGTGGCCGGGACGACCGCGCTCATGCTCGGGATGGAGGTCGCCTTCATCGTCGCGACCGGGTTTCTCTACAACCTCGATCTCTGGCCGGCGGTGCCGCGGCTCCTCGGCGTCGCCCTTTTCGGGACCGTCGGCTTCGCCGCCGTCGGGACGCTCTTCGCCGCCATGACGGCGCACCTCCGGGCGCGCGAGGTCCTCCTGCCCGTGCTCCTCCTGCCGCTCCTGGTCCCGGTGCTCCTGGCCGCCGTGCGGCTGACGGAGGGCGCGCTGGCGGGGGAGGAAATCACGGCGGCCGCGGCCTGGTGGCAGCTCCTGCTCGGCTTCGACGTCGTGTTCGTCGTCGCGGGGCTGCTCACCTTCGAATTCGTGCTCGAGGCCTGAGGGGTGTCCCGCGTCCTCGGCGGCGCCGCCGTCCTCCTGCTTCTCGCCGGGGTCGCCACCGGGCTCGGACTGGCCCCCCGCGACGCCGTGCAGGGCAACGTCCAGCGGATCATGTACGTGCACGTCCCGGCCATCCTGACCGCTTACGCCGCGATCGCCGTGGTCCTGGTGGCGAGCGTCGCCTATCTGTGGAGGCGCCGCTCCGCCTGGGACCGGGTCGCGGCCGCCGCCGGCGAGCTCGCGGTCTGCTTCATCGGACTCGCGATCCTGACCGGCGCGATCTGGGGGAAGCCGACCTGGGGGACCTGGTGGACCTGGGACGCCCGGCTGACCTCGACGGCGCTCCTCTTCGTGGTCTACCTGGGCTATCTCCTCCTCCGTAGCGTCGTCGACGACCCCGAGCGCGCCGCCACCTACGCGGCGGTCGTGGGCATCGTGGGCGCTCTCGACGTGCCGATCATCCACTTCTCCGTGCAGTGGTGGCGGACGCTCCACCAGCCCGCGACGCTGCTCCGTCCGCAGGCGCCGACGATGGACCGGGCCATGCTGGTCGCCCTGGCAATCAACGTCGCCGCGTTCCTCTGCACGTTCGCCTACCTGGCCGCACGGCGCTACCGCCTGCTGACCCTCGAGGCGGAGGCCGAGCGCCGCGCCTGGTCGTGAGCCCGGTCCGGGCGCGCCGGCCCGCTGGAAGTCTGTGGTACGCTGCGGGCGTGGAGGGCCGCGAGCGGGCATGACGCACTGGCCATTCGTGCTCGCCGCCTACGCGGCGGCGGCCGCGATACTGCTCGGATACTGGTGGCGCGTGGAACGGCGGATCCGCGCCCTCGAGCGACCGCCGGGGGCGCCGCGGTGAGGCTCCGGGCCTATCGGAAATTCCTGATCGGCGGCGGCGTCATCGCGCTCGTCCTGGCCGGGCTCGTGCTGACCGGCATCCGGCAATCGGTCGTCTACTTCGTGACCCCCTCGGAGCTGCGGGCCGCGACGGGGCAGACGGCGGGGAGGGCCTATCGGCTCGGCGGCATGGTCGTGCCGGGGTCGCTCCGGAAGGACGCTCGGACGATCGAGCAGCGCTTCCTCCTGACCGACGGCAAGACGACCGTCCCCGTGCGCTTCCGCGGAACGCCACCGGACCTCTTCGCCGAGGGGCGCGGCGCGGTGGTCGAGGGGCGCGTCGACCCCGACGGGACCTTCCACGCGAGCAGCATCATGGCGAAGCACTCCGAGGAGTACCGCGCGCCCCACGACGCGCAGGCGGGGTACCAGGAACTCCTGCGCACGCTCCGCGGGGACGACGCCCGCGCGGCGCAACCGGCCCGGCCGCGGCCGTGACGGCTTGCCGATGATCCCCGAGACCGGCTACGCGGCAACGGCGGTCGCGCTCGCACTCGCCGTCTACGGGGCTGCGGCCGCGGCGGCCGGCGCGACCACGGGGCGGGCGGCATGGGTGCGCTCGGCGGAGCGCGCGGCGCTCGGCGCGTTCGCGCTCGTCACGGCGTGCCTGCTCCTCCTCGAGTACGCCTTCGTCTTCTTCGACTTTTCGGTCCGCTACGTCGCCCATACCACGAACCGCGGGACGCCTCTCTTCTACCGGATCGGCGGGCTGTGGGGAGCCCTGGAGGGCTCCATCGTGCTGTGGGCGTGGATGCTCGGCCTCTACACGCTCCTCGTCATCGCCTGGTACCGCCGCCGCCAGCTCGACGGCTACCCCTGGGTGCTGGCGATCCTCTGTGGCATCTCGGCTTTCTTCCTCCTGGTGATGACCGGCCCGGCGCCGCCGTTCGAGCGCCTCACGCCGGTCCCGCCGGACGGGCGGGGGTTGAACCCTCTCCTCGAGGATACCGGGATGGTCACGCATCCGATCTTCCTCTACCTGGGCTTCACGGGCTTCACCGTACCGTACGCCTTCGCCATGGCCGCGCTGATCCGCGGCAAGCTCGACGACGAGTGGATCCGGATGACGCGCCGCTGGACGATCGTGGGCTGGTATTGCCTCTCCATGGGCCTCCTCATCGGCGGGTGGTGGTCGTACCACGTCCTCGGATGGGGCGGCTACTGGGCCTGGGACCCGGTGGAGAACGCGGCCTTCATGCCGTGGCTCACGGGCACCGCCTTCCTCCACTCCGTCATGATCCAGGAGCGGCGGCGGATGCTGAAGGTGTGGAACCTGACGCTCATCGTCCTCACCTTCGGGCTCACGCTCTTCGGGACCTTCCTCACGCGCTCCGGGATTCTCTCCTCGGTCCATTCGTTCACGCAGGGGGCGATCGGCTGGTTCTTCCTCGGGTTCATCGCGGTCGTGCTCCTCTTCTCGCTCACGCTCCTGGCCTGGCGGGGCGACCAGCTCCGCGCCCAAGGAGAGCTGGACTCGCTGCTCTCCCGCGAGTCGGCGTTCCTCCTCAACAATCTGTTCCTGGTGGGCGCCGCCTTCACCGTCTTCCTGGGCACGGTCTTCCCGCTCCTGGCGGAGGCCGTGCGGGGGGTGAAGGTGAGCGTGGGGCAGCCGTTCTTCAACTACGTGAGCGTCCCCATCTTCCTCGCGCTCGTCTTCCTCATGGGCGTGGGCCCGCTCGTCGCCTGGCGACGGGCCTCCTGGCCGAGCCTCAAGCGCAACTTTCTCGTCCCCATCGCGTTCGGCGCCGTCTCGGCGCTGGCGATCTTCCTCCTCGGCATCCGCCACACGGTGGCCATCGCCGCCTTCGCCCTCGTCGTCTTCGTCGCCGCCACCATCGCGCTCGACGTGTGGCGCGGCACGCGGGCGCGGCGCCAGGCCGGCGACGGCTGGCTCACCGCGCTGGTCACGCTGGGGCTCCGGCAGAATCGGCGCTACGGCGGCTTCGTCGTCCACCTCGGCGTGTTGCTGGTCGTGGTCGGCATCACGGGCTCACAGGCCTTCAGCGTGCAGACCGAGACCAGCGTGCGCCGGGGAGGCGAGGTGGCGATCGGTCGCTACCAGCTCCGCTTCGACGGGCTGACCGCCGAGGAAGCGTCGAACCACCTCCGGGTGACCGGCCGGTTCACGGTCTTCGACGACGGACGGCCCCGTCGCACGATGACGCCGGCCAAGAAATTCTACCCGCAGGAGCAGCAGCCGATCGCCCACGTGGACTACTGGGACGGGCTCCGCGAGGACCTCTACCTGGTCCTCGGCGACTTCACCCGCGACGGCGAGCAGGCTACGGTGCGGGTGATGGTGAACCCGCTCGTGTCCTGGATCTGGATCGGGGGCCTGGTCCTCACGCTCGGGGCGGCGCTCTCCGTGCTGCCGGAGTGGCGGCGGACGGGCTGAGCGCGCCATGTGGAAACGCTGGGTCCTGCCGCTTGCCGCCGTCCCGGTCCTGGCGCTCCTGGCCTTCGGCTTCCGGACGGACCCGCGGGCCGTCCCCTCGCCGCTGGTGGGACGCCCGGCCCCCGGCTTCACGCTGACCTCGTTCGACGGCGAGCCGGTGCGCCTCGAGGCGCTCCGGGGGCGGGTGGTCGTCCTCAACTTCTGGGCGTCGTGGTGCTACCCGGCGTGCTACGAGGAAGCGCCGGCGCTCGAGGCCGCGTGGCGGACCCATCGCGAGCGCGGTCTCGTCGTGGTCGGCGTGGACATCCAGGACACGGAGGCGGCCGGACGCCGGTTCATCGCCGAGCTCGGGCTGACCTTCCCGAACGCGCCCGACCCGAAAGGCACGGTCTCGATCGACTACGGCGTGTACGGCGTGCCCGAGACCTTCGTCATCGACCGGCGGGGCATCATCCGGCAGAAGCACGTCGGGGCCTTCACGCTCGACGCCGCCCGGCGGGCGATCGAGCCCCTGCTCGCGGAGGTCACGGGATGAGGCGCGGGCTCGCCGGACTCGTCCCCCTCCTCGCCTTGACGGTCGCCACCGTGGCCGGCGCGGCGCCGGTGAACGAAGAGGCGGTGACGCAGATCGCCTCTCAGCTGCGCTGCGTCGTCTGCCAGAACCTCTCGGTCGCGGACTCGCCCTCCGAGATGGCCCGCCAGATGCGCGAGGTGATCCGCGAGCGCCTGACCCAGGGCGAAACGCCTCAACAGGTCACGGCTTACTTCGTGGACAAGTACGGCGAGTGGATCCTGCTCTCGCCGCGCCCGGAAGGCTTCAACCTCCTGGTCTGGATCCTTCCCTTCGCCGGCCTCTTCGTGGGGCTCGGGATCGTGCTGCTCGTCGCCCTGCGGTGGACGCGGCAGCCGCCCGACGCGCCGGAGGCCCTGTCACCCGGTGACCGGGAGCGGGTGAAGGAGGAGCTCGAGCGCCTTGGCGAGTAGCAAGGCCATGCCGAGACCCGTGGCGATCCTGGTCTCGGCGGCGGCGTGCTCGGTCCCCCGCCCCCCGGCCGTCGCCGCGGAGGGGCGTCCTCGGTCGTCGGCCCGCCTCGAGGTATGCGGCATACCCCTCGGGCGGGGCTCCTCCCTTGCGTCCTTGGTCTGCTGGGGGTCGGCCCGGTAGGTCGGAGCGGCAGCTGATGACGACGGCCCTCGCGCTGCTCGCCTTCGCCATCCCCGCGGCAGCGTTCGTGCTCTGGCCGCTGCTGCGGCCGCGGCGGGGCGAGCCGGCGAGCCCGCCCGCCGACCTCCGGGGGGCGCTCGACGCCGACAAGCTCGTCGCCCTCCGCGCCCTCCGCGAGCTCGCCCTCGAGCACGCCGCCGGCCACATCGCCGAGGACGATTACGCCGAGCTCCGGGCCCGCTACGAGGCGCGCGCGAGCGTCATCCTCAAACGACTGGACGCCTTGCCGCCGCCCGCCGGGGCGCCGGCCGCCCCGCCGCCCGGCGCCGGCCCCGTCCCCTGGACGCGGCGCCCGCTCGTTCTCGCCGGGAGCGCCCTCGGCCTGGTCGGCTTCGGCGTGCTGCTCGGGACCCTCGTCGTTCGCTCGAGTCAGCCCGAGCCGCCCGCCGCCCCGGCCGCGGCCGCCTCCGAGCCCGCACCGCCCGTCGCCGAGGGCGAGCGGAGCCGGTCGGGGCCGATACCGAAGCCGATGCTGGAGGGGATGCTCCAGGCGGCCCACGCGAGCCTGGACGCGGGGCGCTACCAGGAAGCGATCGCCGCCTACAAGGCCGTGCTCGGCCGCGAGCCGGACAACGTAGACGCCATCACCCACCTCGGCGTGATCCTGGCGATCGCGGGGCACGCCGAGGGCGCCCTCGAGGCTTTCGACCGCGCCCTCGCGCTCCAGCCCGGCTACCCCCACGCGCTCTGGGACAAGGCCCGGGTCCTCTACGAGCTCCGGCAGGACTACGCCGGCGCCATCGCGGCATGGGAGCAGTTCCTGCGGGTGGCGCCTCCGGGCGAAGATCGCCAGCGCGCGGAGAGCCGGATTCGCGAGGCGCGGGCGCGGCTGGCAGGCGCCCGCCCGTAGGCGCGGGCGGGCACCGGGATGCGAAGCTCGTCGGCCCGGCGCAAAAAAAAACGGTCGGCGTGAGGATTTCTCCGTACCCCCGGGAGGGCTGAGGGAACGGCGGTCTCACGCCGACCGGTGATCGGCCAGCCAAGGGCATTCATGCATCCATCCCCCGGGAGGGCTGGGGGAAGGCTCTCGGCCAGCCGATGCGTATTCGATTGTGGTCGCGCACTCGCGCGCTGCCAGACGGGTAGTGCAAGGGCGCTGCCAGGCCCCAGGGGCCGGCCAAATGGCCGTCGGCTCCCCCCCGGTCGCCGTCCTGTCCTGTGCGGAACGTCACCGGACCGCCGGCTCCGTTACGGTTTCGAACATCGCGAGGGCGGAGCGATTGACCCTCCCGCAACCCGCGTGGTCTAATCGGAACCGCATGCCCGCTCCCCGCCTAGCGCGCCACCTCGTCCTCGCCGCGGGTCTCGGGGCGGCGGTGGCGCTCATCCTGGCGGTCGCCGCGAACCTGCGCGCCACCCTCGAGGCCCTGGCGACGTTCCAGTGGCGCCTGGCGCCCGTCGTCCTGGCCGCCACGCTCGCCAACTACGCCCTCCGCTTCGTCAAATGGGAGCTCTACCTGCGTCGGCTGGGGATCCCGCTCGGGCGGCGGCAGAGCCTCCTCGTCTTCGTCGCGGGCTTCACCATGTCGATCACGCCGGGGAAGCTCGGCGAGCTCTTGAAGGCCTTCCTCGTCCGGGACCTCGTCGGCACCGAGCTCGGCCGGACCGCGTCCGTGGTGATGGCCGAGCGGCTCACCGACGTGGCGGGCGTCCTCCTGTTGAGCGCCCTCGGCGCGACCGTCCTGCCTCATGGCGGACTCTTCCTCGGTATCGTCGCGGTCGGCCTGGGCCTCGCCGTCGTCCTCCTCCGGACCCGGCGCCTCGACCACCTCGTCCCCCGCTTGTTCCGGGGCGGCCCCCTCGCGCGGCTCGCCGAGCCGCTCCAGCTCTTCCTGGGCGCCGGGCGCACGCTGCTGGCCCCGGGCATCCTGGCCCTGACCCTCGTCCTCTCGGTGGTCTCGTGGTTCTTCGAGTGCCTCGCCTTCTATCTCGTGCTGCAGGGCCTCGGCGTCGCCCCGGGGCTCCGCGCCGCCACGTTCCTCTACGCCTTCGCCTCGCTGGCCGGCGCCGTGTCGATGCTCCCCGGCGGGCTCGGCGTGGCGGAAGCGAGCCTGACCGGCCTCCTGGTGACGCTGGGCACGGCGCTCCCCGACGCGGCCGCCGCGACGCTCCTCATCCGGGCGGCGACGCTCTGGCTCGCGGTCGCGCTCGGGACGGGTACCCTGCTCCTGGCCTTCCGCCGAGGGGCCGCCGTGGCCGATCCCGCGGTCCCCTGACCGCGTGCAACCTGCCGCCGAGCCTGGCGTCTTGGCGCCTGCGACGCCGTGCTATTCTGGCCCCATGACGCCGCCCTCGGCCGCACGGGCACGCGCGGACGAGCTCCGCGGGCTCATCGCGCGCCACGACCGCCTCTACTACGTCGAGGACCGCCCCGAGATCACGGACGCCGAGTACGACGCCCTCGTCCGCGAGCTCGCCGAGCTCGAGGCCCGGTATCCGGAGCTCGTCACGCCCGACTCGCCGACCCAGCGCGTGTCCGGAGCCGTCGCGGCCGCGTTCGCGCCCGTGGCCCACAAGGTCCCCATGCTGAGCCTCGACAACGCCACGCGCCCCGACGACCTGCGGGAGTTCGAGGCGCGGCTGCGTCGGGCGCTGCCCGGCGCGAGCTTCGGCTACGTCTGCGAGCCGAAGGTCGACGGGCTGGGCGTCGCCCTCCTCTACGAAGAGGGCCGGTTCGCGCGCGGGGCGACGCGCGGGGATGGTCGGGTAGGCGAAGAGGTGACCGCGAACCTTCAGACGATTCGCGCCATCCCACGGGCGCTCCGGGGGTCCCTCGCCGCGTGTCAGGTGCTCGAAGTGCGCGGCGAGGTCTTCATGAGCCGGCAGGACTTCCAGCGGCTCAACGCCGATCTCGAGGCGGCGGGACAGTCGCCGTTCGCGAACCCCCGGAACGCCGCCGCCGGCTCGGTGCGACAGAAGGACCCCGCCATCACGGCCCGCCGGCCGCTGGACATCTACGTCTACCAGATCAGCCACGCCGAGCGGCTGCCGTACCTCACGCACTGGGAGGTGCTGCAGGCCCTCCAGGAGGCCGGGTTCCAGACGAACCCGAAGAGCGAACGGCGCGGCGGGATCGACGACGTGGTCGCCTTCTGCGAGAGGCTGGAGGCCGAACGCGACACGCTCTCCTACGAAGCCGACGGCGTCGTGGTGAAGGTCGATGGCCTCGAGCAGCAGCGCCGGCTCGGCGCCACCGCCCATCACCCGCGCTGGGCGATCGCGTACAAGTTCGCGGCGCAACAGGCCGTGACCCGGATCCGAGAGATCAGGGTCAACGTCGGCCGGACGGGCGCCCTCACCCCTTCCGCGGAGCTGGATCCGGTCCGCATCGCCGGCGCGACCATCAGCCGCGCCACCCTGCACAACGCCGACGAGATCGCGCGCCTCGAGGTCCGCGTGGGCGACACCGTCCTGATCGAGCGCGCCGGGGACGTGATTCCCCACGTCGTCCGCGTCCTCCTGGAGAAGCGCCCGCCCGAGGCCGCGCCGTTCGTCTTCCCCGGCCACTGCCCCGTGTGCCGGTCGGCCGCCGTCCGGCTCGACGACGAGGTGGTGGTCCGGTGCGCGAACGCCGCCTGTCCCGCGCGGCTCCGGGAAGCGCTCTTCCACTACGGGTCGCGGGGGGCGATGGACATCGAGCACCTCGGCGAGGCGGTCATCGAGCAGCTCGTCGAGCGCGGGATGGTCCGCGACTTCGCCGACCTCTACCGGCTCACCGTGCCGGAGCTGGCGGCCCTCGAGCGCCTGGCCGAGAAGTCGGCGACGAACCTCGTGCGCGCCATCGAGCGCTCGAAGGGGCGCGGCCTCGCGCGGCTGCTCTACGCCCTCGGCATCCGGTACGTCGGTGAGCGCGCCGCGCGCCTCCTGGCGGAGCACTTCGGGAGCATGGACCGCCTCCGTGCCGCGAGCGCGGACGAGATCGGTCAGATCTACGGGATCGGCCCGCGCATCGCCCAGGCGGTCCGCCTCTTCTTCGAGCAGCCGGCGAACCAGGCCGCCGTGGACCGCCTGGCCGCGGTCGGCGTCGTCATGGAGGAGCGGGGCGCGAGCGCGGGCCCCAAGCCCCTGGCCGGGAAGACCTTCGTCCTGACGGGCGGCCTGGAAGGCCTCTCACGGGACGAGGCCAAGGCGCTCATCATCCGGCGCGGCGGCCGGGTCACCTCCTCGGTGTCCCGCAAGACGGACTACGTCGTCGTGGGCACCGAGCCGGGCTCGAAGGCCGAGGACGCGCGCCGGCTGGGGGTGGAGACGCTCGACGAGCGCGCGTTCCTCGAGCTGGTGGGATCCACGCCAGACGAGCTGGCCGGCTGAGGCGGGCTGCTTGCCGAACGCGAACACCGAGGGTGCAGGGAGCCGGAGGGCGACATAGCCCCCTTCCGCAAGTCCTAGAGATGTGTCGGGTTAACCGCACGGCGATTTTACGCTGGGCCGCCGCGCGCGTGCTGGTCCACTCCGAGCGGCGGCTTCTGCCGCCGCAACCGAGGGGGGGCATCGGGGGGGTCTTCCGAGACCCCCCCGAGAAACTAGTGGAGCGGGCCTGCCGCGCCGTCGCCGTCGTCCTGCCGTTCCTCGCGCTCGTCGTCGCGGCCGCCTTCTTCTTCCGGGAGCTGCTCGGCCTCGACACCCCCGCCCGGTACATCGCCAGCGACTTCGCCTCGTACTTCTATCCCGTCTTCCGGTACGTCGCCGAGGAGATCGCGGCGGGGCGGTTGCCGCACTGGACCCCGTTCGTGGGCGCCGGCTATCCCCTGCTGGCGGATATCGAAGCGAGCGTCTTCTATCCGCCCGCGCGGCTCTTCACGCTCGTCGTGGGACCGCCCAGCTACTTCGCCCTCGAGCTCTATGCGATCGCGCACTACGTCGTCGCCGGCGCGGGCATGCTGGTCCTGCTGAACCAGGTCGGTCTGCCGGCGATCCCGGCGGGCGTCGGGGCGCTGACCTTCATGTTCTCCGGCTTCTTCTGGGCGCACGTCGCCCACCTCTCCATCCTTCAGAGCTCGGCCTGGCTCCCCTGGCTCCTGGCCGCTCACGCGCGCGCCCTGCTGACACGCTCGCCTGGCTGGGCCGTGACGGCCGGCGCGGTACTCGCGCTGGTGGCTCTGGGCGGCCATCCTCAGGCGGCCCTCTACGTCGCCGCGGCGCTGGCCCTCTTCACGCT
Organism: Candidatus Rokuibacteriota bacterium; assembly: GCA_044866005.1. GTDB lineage: Bacteria > Methylomirabilota > Methylomirabilia > Rokubacteriales > DASRDR01 > JBIOTN01. Next base: position 11,206 of record JBIOTN010000048.1, read on the forward strand.
CACGGCGATGGAGACGGGCTGGTGTGGGCCGTCCGTCCGCGACCGGCTCCGGGCGGTGGCCACGACGGCAGCCGTCCTGCTCCTCGGGCTCGCCCTGGCCGCCCCCCAGCTCGTGCCGACCCTGACGCTGGCCCCGTTCACCACGCGCTGGAGCCCGTCGGCGGAGTTCATCGGCTCGGACGCGCTGCCGGTCCACCAGCTCCTCACCTTCCTCGTCCCGCTCGCCTACGTCGGCACCGAGCGTTTCCGCTCCATGGATGAGGTCTACGCCTACGTCGGCATCGGGGCGCTCGTGCTCGCGGCGGCCGGCGTCGTGCTCCGACGCGACACGTGGAGTCGGTTTCTCGGGCTCGCCACGGTCGTCGGCCTGGCGCTCGCCCTGGCACCCCTGCTCCCCGGCTTTCCGGAGATCGCCGAGCACCTGCCGGTGGTGGGGCTGTTCCGCGCCTCGGCGCGGGCCACGCTCCTCACCGATTTCGGCGCGGCCGGCCTGGCGGCCCTGGGCCTCGACGCGTGGCGACGCGCGCTCCGTCGCCCGGAGGGTCTGCGGCGCGTCCGCGGGCTGCTCTGGGGCTGGCGCGGCTTCGTGGTCCTGGCGCTGGGCGGCGAGGCGCTGCTGCTGGCCAGACGCGTGCCGGCCTGGGCCGGCCCGCTCGCCGCCGACTTCCCGACGTCCTATGCGTTCTTCGTCGCGATCCTCCTCGCCCACGTGGTCGTCCTGGAAGCGTGGCGCGCCGGGTGGCTGCCGCCGCGGCTCGGCGAGCTCTTCACGCTCGCGCTCATCGTGATCAACCTCACCCAGCCGCACCGGACCGTCGGCTGGTCGCCGGTGTCCCCGGAAACGACCTGGCGGCCCTCGGCGGTCGTCCAGGAGCTGCAGAGCAGCCCCGGGCGCCAGCGCGTCTGGACGGATGGCGGCCTTCACCAGGGCGGTCGGTTGTTCGAAGCCAATGCCGGGCTCCTGGACCGGCTCGAGGTCGTGGGCCACTACACCTCGCTCGACATGGTGCGCTACACCGAATTCGCCCGTGCCCTCGGCGGACCACACGAGCAGCCGCTCTTCGCGGATCTCCTGAACGTCCGGTACCTGGTCACGGCGGCGGCCCCGCACCACCGCGGCCGCTACAGCCCGCCGCGCCTGGAGCCGGGCGAGGAGCGGCAATACGACCTCACCGGGCTCCTGGAGGGCGCCATCGGGAGCGTCAACCTCGCGCTCGAGGTCGATCCCCGCATCGGGCTCATCCGGAGCGTGACGCTCGCCGAAGCCGCGACGAGCCTCCACTTCTGCGTCGACTGCCCCGAGGGCGGCACGCCCCTCAGGATCCGGCTCAGGCCGAGGGGCTGGGTGACGGCCCATGCCACGCTCGCGGCGCGCCGCCCCATCCAGGAGATCCGGCTGATCAACCGGTCCCCGGGCGCGGTGACCGTCCGGACCCTGAGGCTCGACGAGGTCGACCTCTACGCGCTCGGCGGCCGGTATCTCTGGCGCGGCCGCAATCTGTGGGAAAACAGCTATGCCCTGCCGCGAGCCTACCTCGTGGAGGACATCGTCGTACAGCCGGACGCGGGGCGCGTGATCCCGACGCTGCTCGGACTGGACGCGCGGGAAACCGCCGTCACCGAACTCGCGCCCACCTGTCAGGCAAGTCTCGCGCCATCCGAGACCTCGCCGCCGGGGGTCGAGGTGATCGAGTACCAGCCGACCGTGGTACGCCTGCGCACGGCACACGGGCGTCCGGGGTTTCTCGTCCTCGCGGACGCTCGCTACAAGGAATGGCGCGCGCGGGTGGACGGACGGCCGAAGCCGATCTACACGACGAACCTCCTCCTCCGCGGGGTCTGCGTCCCCGCCGGCCGCCACGAGGTCGAGTTCGGGTACCAGCCCACCGCCTTCCGGCGCGGCCTGGCGCTCGCCCTGCTGGGCGGGCTGGGCGCCATGGCCGCCGTAGGGACGGGGCGGTGGCGACGGCGATCGGCTCGGAGCTAGGCCAGTGAGCGGGTGGACCGGATGGCTGCTCTTGCTGATCGCCCTCGCCGCCGCGGCACCGGAGGAAGCCGCGCTCCTCCGCGACCTGCGGAGCGGGACCCCTGCCGAGCGGCAGGCGGCCGCGGCACGCCTCGGCGAGGTCGGGGGTCCGGGAGCGACGGCGGATCTGGCGGCCGCCCTGCGCGACGCCGATCCGGCCGTGCGTGCAAGCGCGCAGGCGGCGCTGTGGGCGATCTGGCACCGCTCGGGCGACGAGGAGGTGGACCGGCTCCTCCAGCACGGGATCGCGCTCACGGAGCAAGGCCGGTATCCGGACGCGGTCGCGGTGTTCGGGGACGTCATCGCGCGTGCCCCCGCCTTCGCCGAAGGATGGAACAAGCGGGCGACGGTCTACTACCTCATGGGCGAGCTCGACCGCTCGCTCGCCGACTGCGAAGAGGTCATGCGCCGGAACCCGATTCACTACGGGGCGCTGTCGGGCTTCGGCCTGATCTTTCTCCAGAAGGGCGACCTCGAGCAGGCCGTCACGTACTTCGAGCGCGCGCTCGCCGTGAACCCGAATCTCGCCCAGGTTCGCGCCGCGCTGGAGGCGATCCGCGAGGTGCTGGGGCAGCGCCGCCGCGAGGCCATCTAGGTGCCCGTCGCGCCGTGGGCGGCGCCGGGGCCCGTCGCACCGGTCGTGGACGACCTGGACGGCGTCCGGCGCCAGCTCGACCTCTAACCCTGCCGCGGCCAGCCCTGCGGCGCGGCGTCAGGGAGGCGGCATGAACCCGCTCGATCCGAAGATTCTCGACGAGCTGCGGAAGATCTCCTCGCCCACGATCGCCAACGCGATCGAGACGTTCAACGTCCGACCGCGCAACGCCGGCTTCTGCGCCCCCCAGATCGTGTGCCGCTTCCCGCGGCTCGGCGTCCTGGTGGGCTACGCCGTGACCGCGCTCATCCGGGCCGAGCAGCCGCCGCTCGACGGCCATCGCGCCGCGGAGTCCGCCTGGTGGGACCACGTGGCGGCGAGCCCGGGGCCGCGAGTGGTCGTCATGCAGGACATCGACGAGCCGCGGGGCGTGGGCGCCTACTGGGGAGAGGTTCAGGCGAACATCCACAAGGCCCTGGGCTGCGTGGGGGTCGTCACCGACGGGACGGTCCGCGACCTCCCGGAGGCCGAAGCGCTCGGCTTTCACTTCTTCTCCGCCCACGTCTCCGTGTCGCATGCCTACGTCCACATGGTCGACTTCGGGCTGCCGGTCAAGGTGGGCGGGCTGGTGGTCCGGCCGGGAGACCTCCTGCACGGCGACCAGCACGGCATCGTCGTCATCCCGCCGGAGATCGCCGGGCAGATCCCCGAGGCGGCCGCCCGGATCGAGGCTCGCGAGCGCAAGATGATCGCGGTCTGCCAGAAGCCGGGGGTGACGCTCGACGAGCTCAAGGCCGCGCGCAAGGCCATGCAGCAGTCCTACTGACCCCCAGGCGGCCGCCCGGAGGAGGCCTCGCCGGTCGTCTCGGGGCCGGCTCGGGACTCGACCGCGCGCAGCGGTACCGCCGAGCCGCCGCGCCCATCCCGCCCCCCTCCGAGCGGCCGCTCCGCCGCCGCAACCGAGGGGGGGCATCGGGGGGGTCTTCCGAGACCCTTCCGATGAAGCCCCTAGGGAGCCCGCCAGACGACCTCGCCCCGTTTCACGAAGACGAGGCTCGGCGAGCCATCGGCGGCGAGGGCGAGGATGACGGCGGATTGCCCCTGCTTGTCGGCCAGGGTGAGGGTGACGCCGCCGTCGTCCTCGACGCTCAGGGCGCCGAGCGAGCGCCCTTGCTTGTCGAAGAGCGCCAGGCCGACGCTCCCGTCGTCGAGCAGGCCGACCGCGGCGCGCGTGTTCCCCCCGTCGTCGACGATGACGAGCTTCTGGGCCTTGAGCTTCGGCGTCTCGCCGGATGGCTCCTTCATCGCGGTCTCCAGGCGCCCGGCGGCGACCGCCGCTCCGCTCCGCGGCAGGCGACCCGGGGGCGCGAGCCGATGATCGGTCGCGGCGTCACCGCGCCTCACCCCTGAAGAGCTCGACGGCCTGCCGCCGACGCGCCTCCTCGACCGCTGTCGCCGAGCCGTCCCGCAGCAGCGGGTAGAGGTGTCCCGCGGCCAGCGCCGGCGGTATCAACACGTAGTCCGCCCCCTCCGCGTAGAGCTGCTTCGCCCGCGGGAGCGTGTCCGCGGTCACGATCACCTGTGCGGCGGGCGCGAGCCGGCGGACCTGCTGCAGGAGCCGCAGGTTGTCCGTGCCCTTCAGGAACCAGTCGGAGATGCCCGAGACGACCAGTCGCGCGCTCTCGATGCCGGCGTGCCGCAGCGTCTCCACGTTGGAGATGTCGCCGTAACGGCACTCGACGCCGGCGGCCTGCAGCCGCTCGAGCGTCTCGGGATTGAAATCGATCGCGATGATCCGGCCCTTCATCGCGGGGGCTTCTCGCTCGAGGTGCTCCAGGAAGGCGAGGCCTTCGCGCGACACGCCCAGGAGAAAGAGGTCCCGACTCTCGGGCGGATGCGTGGGAGTGTCCGCGTCAGGCCGTTCACGGGCCGCGCCGAGCCATCGGGGCACCCCGGCCAGCGCGAGAGTCCGCGACAGGCGCGTGGCCAGCGCGTGGTTGAACAGGATGCCGTAGGTCGACACCACCGAGGTCAGGAGCAGGGTGTACAGGACGAGGGAGGGCACCGTGGCCCCGACGTGCCCGTACGCGGCGCCGAGCGAGACGATCACGAGCGAGAACTCGCTGATCTGCGCGAGGTTGATTGACACCACGCCGGCCGTCCGCGTGTCGAGGCGCAGGGCGGCAAAGATCGGGAAGATGGCGACGAATCGGCTCAGCACCACGAACCCGGCGGCGCCGAGCGCCAGCCACAGCTCGCCACCCGAGGGTTCGGGGATCTTCAGTCCGAGCGCGACGAAGAAGAGCGTGATGAAGAAGTCCCGGACGCCGGCGATGCGCCCGATCACCTCGGTCCCGTACGGGAAGGCCGCGAGGACCAGGCCCGCGATGAGGGCGCCCATTTCCTTCGACAGCCCCACCCGCGCCGCGGCGCCCGCGAACAGGAAGCACCACGCGACCGAGCAGACCAGCATCAGCTCCGGCGACGTGGCGATCGCGCGGAAGAGGACGGGCAGCGCGGACCGCGCGAGCAGCCCGGCGACGGTCACGAGCGCCAGGCCCAGCGCGAAGGAGCGGACGAGAAGGGCGGGCTCCAGGTGCGTGAGGTTGGGCTGCAACACCATGAAGGCGATGGCCCACACGTCCTGAAAGATCAGGATCCCCAGGGTGACCCGTCCGCCGAAGGTGCCGATCTCGAACTTGTCGGAGAGCAGCTTGACCACGATCAACGTGGACGACAGGCTCATCGTCACTGCGAGGTAGAGCCGATCGAACCCGCCGCCGGTCGCGGCCGCGACGCGACCGAAGGCGAACCACGCCAGCACGGCGCAGATGGGAAACTGGAGGGCCCCGCTCACGACGATCGACCGGCCGGCCTGGGCGAGGCGGGGCACGCTGATCTCCAGCCCGACGATGAAGAGGAGCAGGATGAGCCCGATCTCGGAGATCAGCTCGATGCTGGCCTCGTCGGTCACGAACCCCACGCCGACGTGCGGCCCCAGCACCGCGCCGGCCACGACGTAGCCGAGGATCAGCGGCTGCCCCACGCGGCGGGCCACCAGCGCGAGGCCGGCGGCGGCCACGATGCTCACGCCGATCGCGGTCAGCAGGTCCATGTCACTCGCCGGACCGTTCCGATGCGTGTTGCTCCCATGCGCCTCTCGAACCGGACGGGGAAACGCCGGCTCCGCCAGCCTGGCGGGCGGCACGACGAGGGAAGGAAGCGGTGCGGGAGCTTAGTGCTCTTCGGACGGCGAGGCCGGGGCAGGCGGCTCGCGCCGCGGCCGTGGGACGGGATCGGCCCACCGGGGCCGCTCGACGCGCGCGAGCGCACCCGGGCGCGCGAGTTGTGGCGCGCGGGTCGGCTCGAACCGCACGGCCTGCGCCGGCGCGGCCATCGCGGTCACGTGCCCCGAGGCCCGAAACCGGTCGGCGTGGACGGCTTCCACCGACTCGTCGAGGTCGAAGCGCTGCGAGCCGGGCAGCATCGGGTTCGCAAAGTCCACGGAGACGCAGAGCAGGAAGAGGAAAGCGAGCCGCCGCATGGCCTAGAGACTACTTCAGGGTCGGCCGACCTTTCAAGCGAAACCGAGCCGACGTCGGCTCGTGGGCGCTCCGCGGGCCGGCTTGGCCGGCGCCACCGACGGGGAGCATGGGCGGGTCTCCCGGCACCCGCCGACGACTCGCCGCGCCCTCCGAGCGCCGGCTTGGCCGGCGCCACCGACGGGGGAGCATCGGGGGGGTCTTCCGAGACCCCCCCGAAGACATCAGCGGTGCTCGCCGACGCGGTGGAGCTTCATGAGGTTCACCGTGCCGCGCACCCACAGGGGCGCCCCGGCGACGATGATCAGGATGTCGTTGTAACGCACCGTGCGGTCCGCGAGGAGGTTCGACTCGATCTCGAACACCATCTCGTCGATCGAGGAGAGCTTGCTCACCAGCCGGGGCACGACGCCCCAGTCGAGCGCGAGCCGGCGCCGCACGCGTTCGGACGGAGCAAAGGCGATGATGGGCACGGGCGGCCGGTCCTGCGAGATGAGCCGGGCCGTGGACCCGGACTGGGTGAAGGCGACGATCGCCCGCGCCTTGAGCTCCTGCGCCGAGAAGGCTGCCGCGTCGGAGATGGCCTGAGGGAACGACACCTCGCCGCGCCGGGGCCGGTCCATCGTGGCCGGCGGGAACGCGCCTTCCGTCCGCCGGATGATGCGGTCCAGCACGCGGACGGCCTCCACGGGATACGCGCCGACCGCGGACTCCGCGGAGAGCATCACCGCGTCGGTCCCGTCCAGGATGGCGTTCGCCACGTCCGAGACCTCGGCCCGCGTGGGGCGCGACGACGAGACCATCGACTCGAGCATTTGCGTCGCGATGATGACGGGCGTCCGGGCCAGTCGCGCCTTCCGGATGATCTCCTTCTGGGCGACCGGCACGTCCTCGACGGGAAGCTCCACGCCGAGATCTCCGCGCGCGACCATGACGCCGCTCGTCGCCGCCAGGATCTCGTCGAGGTGGCCGAGCGCCTCGGGTCGCTCGAGCTTCGCCACGACCTGCGCGTCGGACCGCTGCTCGTTGATGAACTCCCGCACCTCCAGGAGGTCCGCCGCCGACCGCACGAACGAGACGCCGATGTAGTCGACGCCGTGCCGGAGGCCGAAGGCGAGGTCTTCCCGGTCCTTGTCGGTCAGCACGGCCATCCGTACCGCGGTGCGCGGCAGGTTGACGCCCTTGTGGTCCTGGACGAGCCCGCCGGCCTCCACCCGGCAGACCACGTCCTCGCCCTCGACCTGCTGGACTTCCAGGGCGATCCGCCCGTCGTCGATCAGCACCCGGTCGCCGGGCTTGACGTCGCGGTTGAACCCGCCATAGGAGATGGAGGCGCGGTCCGACGAGCCCTGGACCGGCGCCGTGGTGAGGACGAAGGGGCGCCCGCGCCGGAGCGTCGCGCTGCCGCCCTCGAAGGCGCCGAGCCGGATCTTGGGGCCCTGCAAATCCTGGAGGATCGCGATCGGCTTGCCGATGCGCACCTCCACCGATCGGATCCGCTGGATCGCCTGGGCGTGCTCGGCGTGCGTCCCGTGCGAGAAGTTGAGCCGCGCCACGTCCATCCCCGCCCGCGCCATCTGCTCGATGATCCCCTCGCCGAGGGACGCCGGGCCGATCGTGCAGACGATCTTCGTCAGGCGCTCACGCACGGCGCGGCTCATCCGGCGCGACCACGGGGTTCTGCAGGCAGCCCAGCCCATCGACCTCGGCCTCGACGAAGTCGCCCGGCTTGAGATACGCGCCCGTCGCGGCGCCCACGCCCGACGGGGTCCCGGTGGCCAGGATGTCGCCTGGCTCGAGCGTCAGGCCGGCGGAGAGGCTCGACAGGAGGGCCGCCACGCCGAAGATCATCTGCCCGGTCGTCGCCTCCTGCCGCGTCTCGCCGTTCACGCGGAGCCGGATGCCGAGCGCCTGGGGGTCGGGGACCTCGTCGGCCGAGACGAGAACGGGGCCCATCGGGCAAAACGTGTCGAGCGACTTGCCCTTGAACCACTGCTGATGCGCCTTCTGGAGATCACGCGCGGTGACGTCGTTCAGGACCATGTAGCCGAACACGTGGCGCAGGGCGTCCTCGGGCGTGAGGTCACGGCCGGCGCGACCGATCACGACGGCCAGCTCCACCTCGTAGTCGAGCGCCTGCGTCACCGCGTGGTGGATGATGGGCGCGCCCGGCCCGATCACCGTGGTCGGCGGCTTCGTGAAGAACACCGGCCGGTCGGGCGGCGCGGCGCCGCGCTCGGCGGCGTGCTCGGCGTAGTTGCGACCCATGCAGAAGATGTTCTTGCGCGGGCGGGGGATGGGCGCGAGCAGCCGCGCGTCGCTGGCGCGCCGCAAGACACCCCGGCGCCGGACCTCTTCGGGGTCGAGCCGATCCACCAGGCCCCGGCCGTACTCCCAGGCCTCGTGGGCGCGAGCCCACATGGCGGGACCGCCCGCGATGAGCTCGAGCATCGAGCTGGGCAGGAGCGCGTCCCGCGGCGGCCGCGCGGCGCGCTGGGCCGTCATGTCGGCCGAGAGCGTCCGGAGATCCAGGAGAGCGTCGTGCCACACGATGCCGAGCCGGGGCGTCCGACCGGCCAGGTAGGTCACCAGGTGCATGTCATCCCCCCGAGTGCGGCAGCCACAGCGGCCTTCATGATACTACCGGACCCCTCGGGAGATGCTGAATCGGGGGGAGGCAGACCCGAGCCGTTCGGCCCCAGAGGCCGGGACGGCCGCGAGGCCGAAGGCCGAGCGCGTCCCGGCCGAGATGAAGATCGACGGCCGAACGGCCCGGCTTTGCCGGGAGGGTCGTCGGAGGGGGGCTGCGCCCCCCCTCCGAGAAATTATTAAAAGGCGCCCTTGTCGAGGCTGTAGAAGTTCGCGTAGATCGATTCGCACGCCGCGGCCAGTCGGCGCCGGCTCCCGTAGCGCGAGCCGAAGCGCGTCAGCGACTGGGTTGTCGTGTCCGCGCGCGTGCGCCCCTCGAGGACCAGCTCGCTCATCCACTCGCCGATCAGCAGCGAGCCCGCGATCCCGATGGCGTTGCACCCCGCGGCGACGAACAGCCCGGCGATCTCCGGCACGGCGCCCAGGAGGTACTGGCCGTCGGGCGTGAACGTCGGCAACCCGGCACAGCCCTTCAGCACCGGCGCCCCGGCGAGTGGCGGGAAGGCGCGGGTGAGCCCGGCGGCGAGCTCTTCCAGGACGCCGAGGTCCTTCTCGGTGTGCTCGATCTCGAAGGTCGGCGGCAGGTCCGCCATGCGGAAGGCCTTCGGCCGGGCCTCGAAGCCGCCGAGCATCAGCCCGCCCACCTCCGGGCGGATGTACACCGACGCGTCCGGCACGCGCACGACCGGGAGATCACGCGGCACGCCGTCCATGGGCGCGGTCGTCCAGTGCTGATGGCGCAGGGGGATCGTGTCGAAGTCCAGGCCGACCGCCTCGCCGACCCGCTCGACCCAGGGGCCGGCCGCGACCACGACGCGCGGGGCGGCCACCGCGCCGCCCGGTGTCGTCACGCCACGGACGGCGCCCCGATCGACGGTGATCGCCGTGACCGGCCGCTGGGTCTGGAAACGGACGCCGAGCTTCCGCGCCGCCCGGGCGATCGTCATCGCCAGGGTGTAGGGCTCCACGTAGCCGTCGCGCGGGATCCAGGCCGCGGCCTTCACGGCCTGGGCGTCCAGGAACGGCACCCGGGCCCGCACGGCGGCCGGGGAGAGGACCTCGACCTCCAGGCCCCAGGCCCGCGCCTGCGCGACGTGGGTCTCGAGCTCGCGCACCCGCGCGGCGGTGAGGGCGAGCTTGAGGCTTCCGACCTGCCGGAACCCCGCCTCCTCCCCGTGCTCCTGCTCCCACCGCTCGAGCCGCCGCACGACCTGCTGGATCGAGCGGCACATGAGCTCCGTGGAGCGGAGCTGGCCGACCAGCCCGGCGGCCTGCGGCGTGTTGCCCGACGCCAGCTCGCGGCGCTCCAGGACCAGCACGTCACCCATGCCCGCGCGCGCCAGATGGTACGCGATCGAGCAGCCCCAGATGCCGCCGCCGACGACGACGACCCCCGCCTCTTCTACAGCGCTCACGGCTTCACCACGTGTCGCCTTTCGCGAGTCGGGAAACCCGCCGCGGGGGAGGCAGGCCCGCGCCGTTCGCCGGACAGCGAACGGCCCGGCGTTGCCGGGAGGGCCGTGGGAGGGGGG
>JBIOTN010000049.1:0-16041 GCA_044866005.1 Candidatus Rokuibacteriota bacterium
GCGCCCCCCTCCGACGGCCCTCGCGGCCAAGCCGCGACGTTCGCCCTTCGGCGAACGCCTCGGGCCTGCCTCCCCCCAGACGGCTCATGCGCCGACCGCAAGGCGCCTCGCGTCGTCCGGGGGTTCAGGGGAGGGTGAGGAGCTTGAGGAGGTCGGCCGTCAGGTCGTAGAGCTGGGCGCAGCCGGTGCTGCCGCCGACGAGGCCGCCCAGACGCTTCCGCAGACCGGCGTCGATCCGCTGGCCGACGAGCTCGCGCACGCGCGGCTGCGCGTCGGTGCAGATCCCCGCGTAGGGCAGGCGCGGCGTGTGGGAGCCGGCGTCGACCACCATCCCCGCCGCGTCCACGACGTACCAGACCTGGAAGGAGTGGACCTCGTCGAACATCGCGTGCGAGAGGCCGAGGCCGCCGGCCGCCCGCCGCTCCAGGCGAGCGACCTTCGTCCGGTTGAAGACGCGGGCCGCGCCGGGGAGCGGGGCGTAGAGGCCCGGCGGCATCGACGTCGAGACGGCGCGCTCGGCGAAGAGCTGCTCGGACTCGGGGCGATAGGTGTAACAGGAGGCCGGCAGATCGGCCCAGCCCTGCATGTCGAGGCGCCACATGCCGACCGGCCCCTCGGGCAGGTGCCGGGCGACGACGGCTGCCGGCATCCGCGTGACCTGCCGGGCGAGGCGCGCCACCTCGATCGCGGCGTCGACGAAATACGCCGCGCCCGGCCGGGGGCCCGCAACCTTCACGACCCGCCGGGTGAAGCCCCGCGTCATGGCGCTCCCGGCGAGCCCGGCCATCGCCTCGCCGAGGGCCGGGTCGAGCCGCGCGGCCGGGCCGGCGAGGACGCGCCCGCGCGCGGCGCGGACGCCGTACTCCGGCGACGGCGTGGTCTCGGCCTCGAGCTCGAGCGCGACCCACGGGTCGGCGATGCGCACCGTCATGCGGAAGCTCGCCGCCGTCGGCACGTCCGCCCAGCCGTGCACGACGCGCTCGTACCGATCGATGTCGGCGAGGAACGGCGAGGTGACCGTCACGGCGGCCTCTGCGGGCCCAGGAGGCTCAATCGAGCGGGCCCGCGGCGGCCTCGACCGCGGCGAGGAAGCTCCGATCCTCGCACAGCCGCCGCGCGGCCGCGAAGTCCTCGTGCAGGACCCGGTCCTGCTTGAGCGACGGCACGTGCGCACGCAGCGCCGCATGGGCGGCGGCGGTCCCCTGGCCGGGGCGGAGCGGCGCCCGGAAGTCGAGCGCCTGGGCCGCGCAGACCGCTTCGATCGCCAGCACCGTGCGCACGCGCTCGAGGACCTCGCGGCACTTCCGCACCGCCACCCCGCCCATCGGGACGAAGTCTTCCTGGTTTCCCGAGGTGGGGATCGAGTCCGCGGAGGCCGGGTGCGCGAGGGCCTTCACCTCCGAGGCCAGCGCGGCCGCCTGCACCTGCGCCAGCATGTAGCCGGACTGGAGGCCGGCCTCGGGCGCCAGGAAGGCGGGGAGCTCGGAGACGAGCGGGTTTACCAGGCGGTCGATGCGCCGCTCGGCGATGCCGGCGAGATAGCCCAGCCCGATGGCGAGCGTGTCGAAGGCGAGCGCGAGGGCTTGGCCGTGGAAGTTGCCGCCCATGAGGACCTCGGCGTCGTCCGCGAACACGAGCGGGTTGTCCGTCACGCTGGCGAGCTCGCGCGTCAGGATCTCCCGCGCGAAGCCGACGGCCGCGCGCGCCGCGCCGTGCACCTGCGGCAGACAGCGGAGGCTGTAGGCATCCTGCACGCGACGGCAGTCGGCGTGGGAGGCGATGATCTCGCTCGCCGCGGAGAGGCGGCGGACGTTCGCCGCGACGGCGAGCTGCCCCGGGTGCGCGCGGAGCGCGTGAAGCCGCGGGTCGGCGGCGGCGTTCGAGCCCATGAGCGCCTCGAGGCTCATCGTGCCCGTGATGTCAGCGACCTGCACGGTAGCCGCCGCGTCCGCGAGGAGCAGGGCGCCGGTCCCCGTCATCTGGTGCGTGCCGTTGAGCAGCGCCAGCCCCTCCTTGGCCTCGAGCGTCACGGGCGCGAGGCCCGCGGCCGCCAGCGCCTCGCCGCCGGGAAGCCGCCGGCCGTCCAGCCACGCCTCGCCTTCGCCGACGAGGACGAGGGCCGCGTGCGCGAGCGGGATCAGGTCGCCGGAGGCGCCCAGGGACCCCCACTCCGGCACTACCGGCGTGACGCCCCGGTTCAGGCACTCGGAAAGGAGGCGGACCAGCTCGGGACGGACGCCCGAGTAGCCGCGCGCCAGCGACGCGGCGAGGCAGAGCCACATCGCGCGCGTCTCCGCGCGCCCCATCGACGGGCCGAGCCCGGCGGCATGGCTCCGCACGAGGTTGAGCTGGAGGGCGCGGCGGGCGGCGGCGGGGATCAGGACGTCTTTCAGCTTGCCCACGCCCGTCGTGATCCCGTAGACGGGCGCGTCGCCGGCCGCCAGCCGGTCCACGAACGCGCGGCCGGCCCCCACGCGCCGCTCCGTGTCGGCCGGGACGGTCACCGGCCGGTCCTCGCGAGCGACGGCGAGGACGTCCTCCAGCGCGAGCGGCCCTCCCAGCGCGACCGGGCGCCGGCCGGCGGCCGGGCCCACCTCCGCGGTCACGCCGCGCCGACGGGACGCGCGAGCGTCCCGATCCGGAGCCCCAGGAAGGCCGCCGCCGGGCCGGCCACGACGGCCAGGGGGAACCAGCCCCAGAGCTCGCCCGCCGCCAGCGCGCGGGCGCCGAGCAGACCGGCCAGGGGGTTGTGCGCGAGGTAGGCGAGCCCGGTGGCGGCCGCGCCGGCCAGGGCGAAGCGACGCGGCAACGGCCAGGCGCGGGGCGCCAGCCAGAGCGCCGCCTCGAGCCCGAGCGCGGGCGCGAGGTAGACGGGGGGCAGGAGCGGGGCGCTCCGGCCGAGGGCCGGCAGGACGACGAGGCTCACCGCGAGGCGGAGGAGCCAGGCCACCGCCGCCGCGGCGGTCGCCGCGCCCGGCCCGCCGGCCCGCGCCGCGCTGGCGAGGACGAGCGTCACGAGCGTGGTGGCACAGACGAGGTACAGGCCGCGGGGTCGGGCCATCATCACATGCCACCGGTCGAGGGCCGTGAACTCGAACTCGAGGACGAAGACGGCGAAGATGAGGAGCGTGGCCGCGGCCAGCATCACGACGCCCGCCCGCTGGGCGGGCCGGGGCACGCCGTCGCCGTGCATGAGCGCGAGCCCCAGCATGGAGAAGGCGGAGCCGAAGAGCAGCACCAGATGCGGCGGCGACCAGATCGAGACGTCGAGCCCGAACAGCGCGTGCCACGCCTCGTCGAACGGCGCCGAGGCGAGCGTCAGCGCGGCGGCGACGAGCGTGAAGCGGAGCCCGCGGTGGCGGAGCGCCACGCGCGCCGCGCCCTCGCCGGCGAGCGCGACCGCGGTCAGGAGGGCCGCGGACACCGAGAGCATGCCGCCGTAGATCACGAGGTGGGGCGGGCTCCAGAAGGTCTCGCGCCCCCGGTCCACGTGCCAGGCGACGTCCCAGTAGGCGCCGAACGCGCCGGCGAGAGCGCCCGCGACGCCGAGGGCGGTCGCCCAGGGCGGAAACGGAAGCGCCGGACGGCGCGGCGCCGCGGGCAGCGGGCGAGCGGCCAGGCCCGCCGCCAGGACCACGAGGCCTCCGAGGACGCTCGCCCAGACGAGATGGTCCAGCCACGGCGGCGCGGTCCACGGTCCGGCCCGGCGGAAGCCGAGCGGGCGGAGGGGGGCGGCGACGTCCGCCTCGAGGTCGCGGCGCACGGTAAACGCGATGTCGGCGATGAGGGGGCGCGGCCCCCCTTCGACACGGACCACGCCCTGCCAGAGTCCCTCCGCGCCGTCCACCGGCAGGCGGCCGGCGTAGCGGCCGGGACCGGCCGGCGCGAGCGCGACCGTGCGTCGCGTGCGGAAGCCGTGGAAGGCCTCGACCCGGACGACGAGATCGGACGCGGGCCGGCCGTCCGGCCAGCGCACGTCGACGCGGACGTACGGCCCGACGCCGCCCGGGACGACGGCCGGCATGGCGACCACGCCCGAGAGCGAGCGCTCGGAGATGGCGTGCGAGGCCTCCGCCCGTCCGGCCCACGCCAGCAGGGCGAGGAGCGCGGCCAGCCCGGCGAGGCCCGGGAAGCGCCCGCGCCTTCGGAGGAGCCCGGGGCGCGCGCTCACAGCCCGAGCGCCCGGGCCGCCCCGCCGAGCATGACGAGCCCCGCACCGATCAGCCCGATGCTCGCGACGCGTCCGATCAAAACCCCACCCGGCGCGACCTTCTCGACGAGGACGAACGCGGTGACCGCCGCGACCCAGACGAGGTTCATCACGCCGGTCACGAAGAGCAGGCCCATGAGCACCCAGCAGCAGCCGAGGCAGTACGCGCCGTGGCGCCCGCCCATCCGGAAGGCGCCCCGGGTCCCCTCGCGCCACTGGGTCATCAGAAAGCCGAGCGGGCTCCGGCAGTGCGCCAGGCACGCCGCCTTGAGCGGGGTGAGCTGGTAGACGCCGGCGGCGACCAGGAGCGCGCCGCCCAGGACCGGGCTGGAGGCCGCCATGGCCGGCGAGAGCAGAGCCGCGTCGTGGAGCCCCCACTGGGCGAGTGCGGCGACCACGCTGAAGCCGCCCCAGACGAGCAGGTAGGCCAGGAGGAAGGCCCCCGTGGCCACGGCGGGGCGGCCCTGCTGTCGGCGCTGCCGGTTCACCGCGGCGAAGAGGAGGATCACCGGCGCCGCGGCCGGCAGCATCATCCCGACCATCATCCCCATCCACATGGCCACCGTGGCGAGGAAGTCGGCGGCGGTCCAGGGCACGAGGCGCGGCGCCATCCCGGCCATCGCGCCCATGCCGTCCGGCAGGCCGGCGCCCGTCATCCCGCGATGCAGGTGAACGAGGTAGGCCCACGCGGCGAGCGTGACCCCCGCGATGCCGACCCAGACCGGCGCGCGCTCCCGCGCCATCAGCCGCGCGATCGGCTCCCGTGTGGAGGTGGGCTCGCTCACCGTGTCAGCCCCGCCGCCATGATACCCCGCGTCTCGAGCTCGCCGGCAGATTGCCTACCGTACAGAGCACGCGAGCCGCGTATCCGGCCGAGCGCTCGCAGCAAAGCGCTTCGAGCGCCGGCTCCGCCGGCGGCCACCCAGCCCGTTGAGGGGGGAGGAATCGGAGGGGGCCGGCGAGGCCCCCTCCGAAAAAACTAGCGGGTGATGATCTCGTACTCGTCCTTGTGGAGCGTCTCCACGGCCTGGACGGTGACCTTCCGGTGGATCCGGCGCTGCAGGAGCTCGAGGCCCTCCGCCTCCTGCTCCTCGAAATGGCCCGCCATCTCGGCGTTCACGCGGACCAGCACTTCCTGTCCCCCCACGTCGGCCGCGGCGGCCTGGATCTTGCGGTAGATCTCGGCGGTGATCGCGGCGGGCGACTTCACCACCCCCGTGCCCTTGCACGTCGGGCACGGCGTCATCAGGAGCGATTGCAGCCCCTGTCGGACCCGCTTCCGCGTCATCTCGACCAGGCCCAGCTCGGAGATCTCCAGCACGTTGGTGCGCGACTTGTCCTCGCCCAGCGCGCGCTTGAGCGCCCGGAAGACCTGCTGCCGGTGCTCCTCCCGCTCCATGTCGATGAAGTCGATGATGATGATCCCGCCGAGGTCGCGCAGGCGGATCTGCCGGACGACCTCGTTCACCGCCTCGACGTTGATCTTCAGGATGGTCTCTTCGAAGTCGCGCTTCCCGACGTACTTGCCCGTGTTGACGTCGATGGAGACGAGCGCTTCCGTCTGGTCGACGACCAGGTAGCCGCCCGACTTCAGCCAGACCTTCCGGCGGAGCGCCTTCTCGATCTCCTTCTCGATGCCGCGGGCCTCGAAGACCGGCTCGCGTCCCTCGTAGAGGTGGACGCGGTCGGCGAGCGCGGGAACGAGGCTGTCGGCGTACTCGCGCGCCCGGCGGTACTCCTCCTCCGCGTCGATGACGATCTCTTCGACCTCCGCCGTGAACAGGTCCCGGATCACCCGGAAGATGAGGTCGCCTTCCTCGTGGAGCGCCGCGCGCGCCGGGGCCTGCGTGAACCGCCCCTGGATCTGCTGCCAGAGCCGCACGAGGAACTCGATGTCGGCGCGGAACTCGTCCTCGCCCTTGCCCTCGCCCACGGTCCGGATGATGAACCCCCCGCCGGCCTGCGGTCGGATCGCCTTGACCAGGCGGCGGAGTCGATCCCGCTCCCCGGCGTCGCGGATCCGGCGGGAGACGCCCACGTGGTTCACCTGCGGCATGTAGACGAGGTACCGGCCCGGCAGGCTGATGAACGAGGTGATCCGGGCGCCCTTGGTCCCCAGCGATTCCTTCGAGACCTGCACGAGGATCTCCTGGCCTTTGCGCAGGACGTCCTCGATCGGCTGGACCTCGCGGCGGTCGCGCTCGGGCGGCTCCTCCAGCTCGATGTCCGCCTCGTCCTCGGCGAGCATCAGGCGCTCGTACTCGCCGACGTTGGCGGTGAAGTCGCCCGCGTAGAGGAAGGCGTCTTTCATGAGGCCGACGTCCACGAACGCGGCCTGCATGCCCGGCAGGACGTTGGTTACGACGCCCTTATAGACGTTGCCGACGATCGACCGGTGGCGCTTCCGCTCCAGGGAGAGGTCGGTGAGCAGGCCGCCGTCGACTACGGCGACCCGAGTCTCGCTGATCCCTGCATTGATCACGATGGTGCGTGGCATGGGCGAATCGCTCCCGCGGAATCGCGCCGGCGCCGGAGCCGCGCCGCCTCACCCGCGCCGCGCAGGACCGTCCGGGGGCGGAGGGGTTCGGGGGCATTGGCTACGCGAACCGGCGCATCCGCACGTTCTCGATCAGGGCGACGGCGCTCAACGCCGTCAACAGGGCCGAGCCGCCGTAGCTGACCATGGGGAGCGGAATGCCGACCACGGGGAGCAGGCCGGTGACCATGCCGATGTTCACGAGAGCCTGGCTCACCAGCAGGACGGTGGCGCCCGTGGCGAGCAGGCTGCCGAGGGTGTCGCGGGCCGTGGCCGCGACCTCGAGGCCACGCAACGCGAGCAGCCCGTAGACGGCGAGCAGCGCCATGGCGCCCAGAAACCCCCACGATTCCGCGAAGGCGGCGAAGATGAAATCCGTGTGTCGCTCCGGCAGGAAGGCGAGCCGGCTCTGCGTGCCGCCGAAGAGCCCCTTGCCCGCGAACTGTCCGGAGCCGATGGTGATCTTGGCCTGGATCACGTTCCACGCGCTGCCAAGCGGGTCCCGGAACGGATCGACGTAGACGAGGATCCGCTCGCGCTGATAGTCACGCAGGGCGAACCAGAAGACCGGAAGCGCGGCCAGGCCGGCGCCCGCCAGCAGGGCGAGATCGCGCCAGCGCGCGCCGCCGACGAAGAGGAGCGCGATCACGACCGGCACCAGGACCAGCGCGGTGCCGAGGTCGGGCTGCTTGACGATCAGCAGGAAGGCCGGCGCGACCAGGAGCAAGGGGAGCGCGATCCGGTCCCAGCCCGGCCGGTGCTCCTCGCGGCTCGCGAGGAACTGCGCCACGGTCACGATGAGCACCAGCTTGAACAGCTCCGAGGGCTGGAGCGTCAGCGGCCCCACCGCCAGCCAGCGCCGCGCCCCCTGCGCGGTCCGGCCGAGCACCAGCACGAAGGCCAGGAGCCCGAGGCCCGCCACGTACCCGAGATACGCCCAGCGGGCCAGAATCCGGTAATCGATCGAGATGAGAACGGCCGCGCTCACCATGCCGAGGCCGAGCCAGAGGAGCTGGCGCATGAGGAGGCGGGGCACGAGGCTTCCGAGCGTCAGCAGCCCGGCGCCGATCACGAGGGTGGCCAGGCCGACGAGAAGCCAGTCGAAGTGGAGAAGGAGGCGTCGGTCGATCCGCAACACGGAGCGTCCAGCCTCAGCCGGCAACGCCGGCGGCGGCGACCTTCTCGAGGAAGATGGCCTTGAAGATCTCGCGGGCGATGGGTGCCGCCACCTGGCCGCCCAGCCCGGCCCGCTCGGCGAACACCACGACGACGACGCTCGGGTTCTCCACCGGGGCGAAGGCCGCGAACCAGGCGTTGTCCTGATCGCGCCGCTTGCGATCCGAATCGCTCTTGAACTCGTGGGTCTGCGCCGTGCCCGTCTTGCCGGCGATGGCGACGCCGGGCACCTGGGCGCCCTTGCCCGTGCCGTCGTTCACCACGGCCCAGAGCGCCTCCCGGAGGAACTCGAAGACCACCGGCGACAGCTCGACGCGCCGCTCCACCCTCTCGCGCTCGGCGGCGACCGGGGAGCGGTCCGGGGCCTCGATCCGGCTCACCAGTCGAGGCTTCCAGAGCACGCCGGCGTTCGCCACCGCGGTCATCATCCGCGCGACCTGGAGCGGCGTCACCGTGATGAGCCCCTGACCGATGGCGAGGCTCACGGTGTCCCCGGCGTGCCACTTGTCGCGCAAAACTCGCTTTTTCCAGGCGGGCGACGGCACGAGCCCGTTGCGCTCGCCGACGAGCCCCGTGCCGGTCGGCTGGCCGAGGCCGAACTCCTCGGCCATGCGGGCGATGCGTTCCGGTCCGACCTTCAGCCCGAGCTGGTAGAAGAAGGTGTTGCAGGAGTGCTTGATCGCATCGAAGAGCGTCAGGGCCCCGCGATCGTGGTCCTCCCAGTTGTGGTACGCCCGCCCGCCGAACCACCATTCCTTCGGGCAGGGGAGCCGATCGAACGGCGTGATGGCCTGGCTCTGGAGCGCCGCGGCGGCCACGACGATCTTGAAGAGCGAGCCCGGCGCGTACTCGCCTTGGACGGCGCGGTTGAGGAGCGGGCGCGCCGGGTCCTGGAGGAGCCCGAGCCAGGTCTCCCGGTCGATCGGGCCCGAGAACCGCTCCACCGGAAACGCGGGGTTCGAGACGAACGCCAGCACGTCCCCGTTGCGCGGGTCGAGGACCACGACCGCGCCGCTCCGCGGGCCCAGCGCTTGCTCCGCGGCCTGCTGGATCCGCCGATCGATCGTCGTGTACACGTGGCCGCCCGGAAGCGGCTCCTGCCGGTGCAGGACCCGGATGGGTCGGCCGTAGGCGTCCACCTCGGTCTGCTCGGCCCCGTCGCGGCCCCGCAGGTACTGGTCGTAGAGCCGCTCGAGCCCCGACTGCCCGACGAGCTCGCCGCGGCGGTAGCGCCCGGCGGCCACGTCGGCCTCCCCGACCTCCCGCACGTAGCCGAGCAGGTGTGCCGCGAAGTGGGTCGAGGGATACGCCCGCTGCGACTCCACGTCGATGGTGACGCCCGGCAGGTCGAGCCGCCACTCTTCGAGCCGGGACACCTCATCGAGCGTGAGCCCGCGCGAGAGCCGCACCGGCCACGGCGAGTCGGCCGGCACCCGGACGAACCGTTCCCGAAGCTCCGCCACCGGCACGTGGAGCAACGTCGCCAGCCGGTCCAGGACGGCGGGCACGTCCGCGGCGTCCCGCGGCACCACGGCGAGCGTGAAGGCCGGACGGTTCTCCACCAGCGGCAGGCCGAACCGGTCGAAGAGGATGCCGCGCGGGGCGGTCACCGGCCGGATCCGGATCCGGTTCTTGTCCGAGAGCGCGGCGAGCTGGTCGCCGGTGAAGATCTGGAGGTAGGCGAGCTGCGCCGCGATCCCGAGGAAGCCGGCGGTCAGCATCACCGCCAGCGCGGTGAGCCGGCGCTGGTGGTCCTGGGGCCGGGGTCGCCTCCTCCGGCTCATGCGCGGGCCCGATTGACCCGAAGTCCCATCGGGCCGACGTGGTACCGGGACGAGGCCCGGGCACCGGTAGGACGCAGGGAGGAGCCGGGCCGAGGCGTATGTCGCATACGTTGAGGCGCGCCGACGACCCCAGAGGCCGGGCCGGCCGCGAGGCGAGAGGCCGAGCGCGGCCCGGCCGTGATGCAGGACGACCCGGGGCGACGGGCATCGGGCCGGTAACTCATGCGCGGGCGCGGAGCGGCGGCAGGGCCAGGACGGCCGCCGCAAGGATGCCGTTGTAGGCGGCCTGCGGCGCGATCACGCTCGCGAACAGCTCGCCGAAGGCCGCGGGGTACTGGAAGAGCTGCAGCACGGCGAAGCGCAGCATGCCGTCCGCCAGCGTGCCGACGACCGCAGCCGCGACCGGCACCAGCGGGTTCGAGATCAGCCAGAGGTTCGGCAGGTCGCCGGCGACGAAGCCGACGATCGCCTTGGACAGCGCCTGGAGGCCGAGGGGCCCGCCGGCCACGACGTCCTGCGCCAGGCCGAGCGCAAAGCCGGTGAGGCAGCCCACCTCCGGCCCACGGCGGAGGGCGAGCAGCACGACGAGAACGAGGGGGACGTCCGGGACCACGCCCATGAAGCCGACGACCGGCGCGATCGTGCTCTGCAGCAGCGTCCCGCCGCCGATCGCCAGGAAGTACAGCGGCAGCCGCACGCGCTACTCCGCGCCGGCCCGGGCGCCGGCCCCGGGGACGGGGAAGACCGGGCCCAGGTCCTCGTCCACTCCGCGGGGCAGGACCAGGACCTCTTCCACGGTCCCGAGATCCACCGCCGGCTCGAGCTCGGCGATCCGGAATAGGCTCGTCGGCGTATACAGGTGGGTGACCCGGCCAAGCGGCAGCCCCTTGGGGAAGAGGCCGCCGATCCCCGACGTGAAGACAAAATCCCCGACGGCGATGCCTTCCTCCCGCGCGGCGAGCTTGAGGCGCAGCCGCCCGCCGGCGACGCCCTCGACCAGGCCCTGCGCGCGCGTCCGGCTGACCAGGCCCCCGATGCTCGAGGCGGGATCGGTCAGGAGCTGGACCACCGCCGAGTCGCGCCGGACGTCGAGCAGGCGTCCGACTACCCCCTGCGTCACGATCACCGGCGCGAGGCGCTCCAGCCCGTCAGCGCGGCCGCGGTTGATGGTCAGCGAGCGGGTGAACCCGTTCCACTCCCGGGCCAGGATCTCCCCGCCGACCGTCCGGACGGCGAGGCGGTCGCGCAGCTCGAGGAGGGCCCGCAGGCGACCGTTCTCCACCTCGAGCTCGTCCTGGCGGATCTGGCGCAGGCGGAGGGCCGTGACCTCGGCACGCAGCCGCTCGGCATCGGACCGCAAGGCCTTCCACTCGAGATAGGTGGTCCAGAGCCCCGTCGCGCCCCGATGCACGCGGGCGAAGACGGTCTGGATGGGGGCGGTGACGGCCGCGACGCCCTCGACGAGCCACTGGGCGTCGGCGGAGCGACCGTGCTGGAGGCCGAGGAGGGCGAAGGCCGCGAGGAGCACGAGCAACAGCCGTGAGTACTTCCGGTACCGGACCCAGAACTCGAGCATGCCGAGCCCCCCGGGGCTCAGGTCGGGATCGCGACCTTCTTCAGAAGATCAAGCTCGTCCAACACCTTGCCCGTCCCCAGCGCGACGCAGGAGAGCGGGTCGTCCGCCACCGTGATCGGCAAGTTCGTTTCCTGGCGAAGCAGGAGGTCCAGGCCTTTCAGGAGCGCCCCGCCGCCGGTCAGCACGATGCCCTTGTCCACGATGTCCGCGGCGAGCTCGGGCGGCGTCCGCTCGAGCGCGGTCCGCACCGCGTCCACGATCGTCATGATCGGCTCGCGCAGGGCCTCGCGGATCTCGTCGTCCCCGATGACGATGGTCTTGGGGATCCCGTCGATGAGGTCCCGCCCTTTCACCTCCACCGTCTTCCGCTCGCCGCCCATCGGATAGGCGGAGCCGAGCTTGATCTTGATATCTTCCGCCCGGCGCTCGCCGACGAGGAGGTTGTAGTTCTTCCGGATGTACTGGACGATCGCCTCGTCCATCTCGTCGCCCGCGATGCGGACGGAGCGGGAATAGACGATGCCCGAGAGCGAGATCACGGCGACTTCCGTCGTGCCGCCGCCGATGTCGACGATCATGTTGCCGCCGGGCTCCGTGATCGGCATCCCGGCGCCGATGGCGGCGGCCATGGGCTCCTCGATGAGGTAGACTTCCCGCGCCCCCGCCTGCATGGCGGAATCGCGGACCGCGCGCTTCTCCACCTGCGTGATCCCGGACGGGACGCCGATCACGATCCGCGGGCGCACCAGCGCGCGCCGCTTGTGCACGCGCCGGATGAAGTAGCCGAGCATCTTCTCGGTGACGTCGAAGTCGGCGATGACCCCGTCTTTGAGCGGGCGGATCGCGACGATGTTCCCCGGCGTTCGGCCGAGCATCGCCTTGGCTTCCTTGCCGACGGCGAGCACGGTGTTGTCCGCCTGGTGGATGGCGACGATGGACGGCTCGTTGAGGACGATCCCCTCGCCCTTGACGTAGACGAGGGTGTTGGCGGTTCCAAGGTCAACAGCCATGTCGTTTGAGAAGAAGCCGGCAACTACGTTGAACAGCATCGAACAACCCTCCCAGCGGACCGGGTCAGCTGGAGATGGAAAAGAACCGCCTCACTCGCACAATAGCACAGGCGTCCGCCCACCGACAAGGCATCCGAGAGCCCCGAAAACGCTTATGGGAACGCCCACCTAGAGCCAAGAGCCAAGGCCCTGAAGGGAAGCATTTAGAGTGGCCCGGCCCGGAGGTGAGGGCGCCAGCACGCGGGGCGGAAGGGCCGTGCTCGGGCGGGGAAGGCCGACCGGTTTCCGGCCCGGGACGAGATTCCTCAGGGCCGGCCGAGACGGCGCCGGGTGTAGGCGACCAGACCGCCCGCCGCCATCAGCTCCCGCATGAACGGCGGGACCGGAGCGGCCTGGAAGGTCAGGCCGGCGGTCGTATCGGTGATGCGCCCCGTGGCCAGCTCCACGTCCATCTCGTCGCCCTGGCGGATCGCGCCCGCGGCGGCGGGGCACTCCAGGATGGGCAGGCCGATGTTGACCGCGTTGCGGAGGAAGATGCGGGCGAAGGAGGCGGCGATGACGCAGGCGATGCCGAAGGCCTTGATCGCGGCGGGCGCCGTCTCGCGGGAGGAGCCGCAGCCGAAGTTCTGGCCGGCCACGATCAGATCCCCGGCGCGCGCCTTCCGCACGAATTCGGGATCGATGCCCTCCATGACGTGGAGCGCGAGCGTCTCCGGCTCCCGGATCGTCAGGTACTTGCCCGGCGTGATGACGTCCGTGTTGACGTCGTCACCGAAGGTGAAGGCGCGGCCGCGGATCCGTTCCACCCCGTCACCCCGGCGCCTGGCCGCGGCGCTCAGCGCGCCCCCGCCGGTGCCGAGACCTCCTCCGGCGACGCGATGGCGCCCTTCACGGCGCTGGCCGCCGCGACGGCAGGGTTGGCGAGGTAGACCTTCGCCGTCGGATGGCCCATCCGGCCGACGAAGTTCCGGTTGGTCGTCGACAGGCAGACCTCGTCCGCCGCCAGGATGCCCATGTGGCCGCCGAAGCAGGCGCCGCAGGTCGGCGTGGATACCGCGGCCCCGGCCTCGACGAAGACCTCGAGCAGCCCTTCCCGGAGCGCCTGCGCGTAGATCCACTGGCTGGCGGGGATGACGATCATGCGGGTGTCGGGATGGACCTTCTTGCCGCGCAGGACCTCGGCGGCGACCCGGAGGTCCTCGAGCTTGCCGTTCGTACACGAGCCCAGGAAGACCTGGTCGAGCGCCGTGCCCGCGACCTCTTCCACGGGCGCGACGTTGTCGGGCGAGAAGGGTTTCGCCACCTGCGGGCGAAGCGTCCCGACGTCCAGCTCGTGGATCTCCGCATAGCGGGCGTCGGGGTCCGAGGCGTAGAGCCGCCACGGCCGCTTCGCGCGCTCGCGCACGTAGTCGATCGTCACCGCGTCGGGCGCGATGATCCCCGACTTGGCGCCGGCCTCGATTGCCATGTTGCAGATGGTGAGCCGCTCCGACATGGACAGAGTCGCGATCGTCGGGCCGGCGAACTCCATCGCCCGATACAGGGCGCCGTCGATCCCGATCCGCCCGATGGTGGCCAGGATCAGATCCTTCCCCATCACCCACCGCGGAGGCGTGCCGTGGTAGACGAACTTCTGGGAGGCCGGCACCCGCAGCCAGACCTCGCCGAGCGCGAGCACCGAGGCGAGATCGGTCGATCCGACGCCCGTGGCGAACGCCCCGAGCGCCCCGTTGGTACACGAGTGCGAGTCGCCGCCGACCATCAGGTCGCCGGGGACGACGAGGCCCTGCTCGGGCAGGATCGTGTGGGCGATCCCTGTCCGGCCCTCGTCGAAGAAGTGGCGGATCCCCTGCGCCCGCACCCACTGGCGCACGGGCTGGAGCAGGTTTGCGGCCTGGATGTCCTTGGTCGGGACGAAATGGTCCAGGACGATCGCCACGCGCTCGGGGTCGAAGACCCGCGTCGCGCCCATCGCCCGCCAGACGGGCAACGCCCCCGCCGTCGAGCCGTCGTTCCCCATCACCACGTCCACCCTGGCGATGATGAACTCCCCCGGCTCGACGACGGCCCTCCCGGCGTGGGCCGCCAAGAGCTTCTCCGTGAGGGTCATGCCCATCACGGCGAGTATGGCGAAAGGCTCTCCGGGCGTCAACGCGGCGGCACTCCTCCCGCCCCGGGTCGCCCGGCCGCAGCGCGGTCGCCGGAATCCCGGCGCCCGTCTCGTCGACCAACTCGCTGGCCGGCGCGAGCGCGAGGGCGTGGCGCCCGTACGGCTCGTGGGTCATCCCGACGCGGCCGGCCGCCGGGTTCAGCCACGACCGACGCTCGGAAAATCAGGGCGTTGGCTGGGGGGTGCCGGACCTTCGCCGGCCGCAGCGCCGACAAATCGGCTGCCGGAGACGCCCGACGCCCGCCGCGGGGACCCGCGCGCGGGGTTCCGCCTTGACAGCAGCCGGCCCGCAGACAATTCTGGCAACCGGGAGTCCCGCATGCCCGACGCCGACCGCATCACGGAGTTCCAGGAAGTGGTCGAGCTGATGCCGGACGATCCGGTCGTCCGGTTCGGCCTGGCAGGGGCATACCTGGATGCGGGACGGCCCGCCGAGGCCGTGGCGGAGTACGAGGTGACGATCCGGCTCAAGCCGGACTACTCGGCGGCGCACCGAGGGCTCGCCCGGGCCCTGGAAAAGGCGGGACGGCTCGTCGAGGCCAAGGCCGCTTACGCGCGCGCCATCGAGGTCGCCAGCCTCACGGGCGATCTACAGACGAAGAAAGAAGCCGAGGTCTTCCTCCGGCGGCTCGAGAAGGCCGGCCACTGACGGAAGGAGGCGCACATGGTCCGCGTGTCCGTGCTCTATCCTCACCGGGACGGTGCTCGCTTCGACCACGCCTACTACGCCCAGAAGCACATGCCGATGGTGGGCGACCGGCTGAAACGCTTCGGCCTCGTCCGTTACGAGATCGACAGGGGCATCGCGGGCGGCGCGCCCGGCGCGCCAGCCCCCTTCGTCGCCGCGTGCCACCTCTACTTCAACTCGGCCGACGATTTTCAGAAAGGGATCGCCGCGCAGGGAAAGGAGCTCATGGCGGACGTGCCGAACTACACGAACATCACCCCTCAGGTGCAGCTCAGCGAGATCGTCGGCTGAGGGCGGCCGGCGCAGCGATGGACGAGGCGACCGCGCGGGAGCAGGCCGAGCGCTACTTCCTGAAAGCCCACCAGGCCCAGACGCACGGCGACCTCGACCGGGCCATCGCCCTCTACCGCCGGTCGATCGCGTGCCTCCCCACCGCCGAGGCCCACACCTTCCTGGCCTGGACGCTCAGCTTCAGGGGCGATTACGACGCCGCCATCCGGGAGTGTGAGCGCGCGATCGAGGTCGACCCCGACTTCGGCAACCCCTACAACGACATCGGCTCCTACCTGATCAAGCTCGGCCGGCACGAGGACGCGATTCCCTGGCTCCGCAAGGCGATGACCGCCAAGCGCTACGACCCGCGTCACTACCCGCACGCGAACCTCGCCCGCGTCTACGCCAAGCAGGGCAAGTTCTACGACGCCATTGCCGAGCTCGAGCGCGCCCTCGAGCTGGCGCCCGACTACAAGCCGGCGCGCGCGGAGCTCCACCGCCTCGTCGCCCTCCTGAACTGATTCCGGGTATCCCGTTCACGGCCGGGGGAGGCAGGCCCGATGCCGTCGCCGCAGGGCGACGGCCGCGGCTTCGCCGCGAGGGCCGTCGGAGGGGGGC
>JBIOTN010000050.1:0-14855 GCA_044866005.1 Candidatus Rokuibacteriota bacterium
GATCTTCTTCGACGACCGGTTGATCTCGCTCATCGCCACCACCGCCGTCGTCACCACCTGCCCGCCCTTCTCCGCCGTCCCCCGCGACCCCACCGCCAGCTGGCTGGCCTGCCGCGCGTTGTCGGCGCTCTGCTTCACCGTCCCCGTGATCTCCTCCAGGCTCGCCGCCGTCTCCTCCAGGCTCGCCGCCTGCTCCTGCACCCCGGTCGCCAGCTGCGCGGTGGCGACCGAGAACTGCCGGGATGCGGTCATCACCTGGGTCGCCGCCTCCCGCACCTGGACGACGATGTCGTGCAGCCGGTCCATGAAGGTGTTGAACCATCGGGCGAGCTCGCCGACCTCGTCGCGGCTCTCGACGCGCAAGCGCTTGGTCAGGTCCCCTTCGCCCTCGGCGATGTCCTTGAGCAGGCTCACGGTCTCGCCCAGCCGGCGGGCGATCGAATGGGCGAGGGTCAGGCTCACCGCCAGCGCCAGGCCGAACGCCGCGACCACGCACGTCAGCATCAGCCAGGTGATCCGCGCCGAGGCGGTCTCCCCCGCCTCGGCGGACGCGCTGGCGTGCTTGAGCCGGAGGTTGGTGAGCTCGGCCAGGATCGTCCGGACCTTCTCGAACTTCGCCGCCGCCTCCCCCATGGAGAGATCCACGGCGTCACGCCGCGCCGTGGGCGTGTCCTGAGCGAGGACCTTCAGGACTTCCCGCGACGCCTCCTCCCATTCGGCACGGGCGGCCTCGAAGGGCGCCCAGTGCCTCCGCTCCTCCTCGCTCGACGGGACCGCCGTGTACTTGTTCCAGCGCCCCTTCACCTCGGTGAGGTTGTCCGCGTGGGTCTTGACCTGCTCCTGCGCGCTGGGCGTGTCCACCTTCAGGAACATCAGGCTGCGCTCGGCCACCACGGCCTGCTGCATGTCGCGCTCGGCTTGCAGGAGGTGATTCAGGGCCGGCATGCTCTGGGTGGCCGCCACCTGGAACGCCCCGTTCACGGTCCAGAAGGCCCACATCGCCAGCGCGCCGACCAGGCCGGTGATCAGGGCGAGCCCCCCGCAGGCGGCGATGAGCCGGACGCGGAGCGACAGCATCTGGACCTGCGGCAGCATGCCGATCATGGCCGTTGGCTCCCCTACTTCCTGGTCAGCTTTTCCAGGTACGACAGGTTGACGCCCACCACGAGCGCGCCGATGGACTTCCCCTCGGCGAGCACGGGGACGGAGATCTGGATCGCGTAGGTCTGGGTGGACTCGTCGAACTCGGGCGGCCCCTGCCAGGTCTTGCCCGTGCTGAAGGGCACGTCGAACTTCGCCGCGCCCTTGTGGATGTAGCTCGTGGTCTTCTCCACGAACGCCACCTTTTCGCCCTGGGCGGCGTTCAGGAACGCCTCGCTGACGGCGCCCTGGCCCTCCGCGAGCTTCGCCTTGAGGTACTGGCCCGCGGCGTTGGTCTGGAAGGCCGTCACCAGGGAATCGCTCCGGCGGGTCACCTTCCACTTGGCGTTGTCCATGCCCTCGATGGGACCCTTGCGGTTCTGTTCCGCCACCGCCGTGACGATCACGGGGCTCGCGGCCCAGCCGGCGACGACGGTCTTCTGCCGGTCGAGCTCCGCCTGCACGGCCGGGGTGATCTCGAAGCCCGCGCCCCAGGCCGCGGCAGCCGTCAGGACGGCCGAGATCGTCGTGAGGAACGTCAGTCCGAATCGCGTTCTCATGGTCTCTGCCTCCATTCGCGGGATGGCCCGCGCGCGTTCACCGGCCCACCTCCACCAGCGGACCGACCTCGCCCCGTGTCCCGGTCGCGCGCAGTCGCGCGCCGTGCCGGGTGGCGGATCGGCTGATCGCCAGGAGTCCCGGAACGTCCAGGATCAACGCCACGCGCCCGTCGCCGAGGATCGTGGCGCCGTTGACGCCCTCGAGCTTCTGGAAGTTGGTCTCCAGGCTCTTGATGACGACTTGCTGCTGGCCCATCAGCTCGTCCACCAGCAATGCGACCCGGCCGCGCTCGTGCTCGACGATCACGACGAGGCCCTCCGTCGGGTCCTCGCTGCTGGGCGTCACGCCGAAGAGCCGGTGGAGCCGCAGCATCGGCAGCACCTGCCCCCGGATGGTGATCGCCTCTCCCGCCCCGAACACCCGGCTCAACTGCTCCCGCTTGGGCTGGATGGACTCGACGATCGAGACCAGCGGCAGGACGTAGGTTTCGGCGCCGACGCGGACCGACTGGCCGTCGAGGATGGCCAGGGTCAGCGGCAGCTTCAGCCGGAAGGTCGTGCCTCGCCCGCGCTCGGTCTGGGTGGCGATGGAGCCGCCGAAGGCTTCCAGGTTCCGCTTGACCACGTCCATGCCGACGCCCCGGCCCGACACCTCCGTGATCCGCTCCGCGGTGGAGAAGCCCGGGCGGAAGATCAGGGCGAAGACCTGCTCGTCGGCCGGCGCATCGTCGGCCGAGAGGATGCCGAGCTGGACGGCCTTGGCGAGGATCCGCTCGCGGTGGAGGCCCGCGCCGTCGTCGGTCACCTCGATGTAGATGTTCCCGCCCTGCTGGTAGGCCCGGAGCGTCAAGCGGCCCGCCGCCGGCTTGCCGGCTTGACGCCGCACCTCGGGCGACTCGATGCCGTGGTCCAGCGCGTTCCGGACCAGGTGGGCGAGGGGGTCGCTGATCTGCTCGATGACGCTCTTGTCCAGCTCGGTCTCGTCGCCGGAGGTCTCCAGGAGGACCTCCTTGCGCTGCGCCTGGGCGAGGTCGCGGACCAGGCGGGGGAACCGGCTGAAGACCGTGCGAATGGGCAGCATGCGGACCGCCATCACGCGCTCTTGCAGGTCGCGGGCGTGGCGATCCATCTGGGCAACGGCCGCGCTGAGCTGGCCGAGACGGTCGGGCGTGAACCGGGTGACCAGCTGCGCCACCATCGACTGGGTGATCACGAGCTCGCCGACCAGGTCCATGAGCCGGTCGACCTTCTGGGCGGACACCCGGATCGTCGTGGCCTCGGCGCCGCGCGAGGCCTCCCCGCCGTCGCCGCCGGCGCGGCGGTCCCGCCCGCTCCGCCGCTCGAGCAATCCCTGACGAGTCGGGGCGCCCCCCGCGGCACTGGCCCCCGCCGCCCTGCCGTCGCGGACCTCGATCCGCACCGCCGAGGGCTCGGCCACGAACTCGAAGCAGGCCTCGATCCGCGTCCTCGGCTCACGCGTCAGGAGCCAGCACGTGAAGCCCAGGTAGGCCGCCTCCGGGTCCATCTCCTGAAGCGACGGGAGCGCGCTGAGGTCCGGCTCCACCCGGGTGAGCTCGCCCAGCTCGCCGAGGGTCTCGAGGATCCGGACCGGGTCCAGCCCGCGTCGCAGGAGGTCGCGCGGGGGCGCGAAGCGGATCTCGTAGAGGACGCTCTCGTCCACGTCGACGCGGGACGGACGCCCCGCGACGGAGGGAACGGTCGCGCCCCCGGTGCGAAGGATCACCTGGATCGCCTCGATGATCTGCGAGGACCGCGAGCCCTCCCAGCGGGCGTCGGTCCGCGCGTGCTCGAGCAGCTCGCGCAGGACGTCGGCCGACACCAGCAGGGTGTCCATGATCGGCCGGGTCGCCGGGAGCTCGCCCGATCGCAGGCGCGCCAGCAGGTTTTCCAGGCCGTGCGTGAACCGGGCCACGGCCTCGAAGCCGAGCATCCCACTGTTCCCTTTCAGGGTGTGGGCACTGCGGAACACGCGGTTGAGCACTTCGGCGTCGTGCCCGTGCTGCTCGAGCCGGAGCAGACCTTCCTCGAAGTCGCGCAGGAGCTCTGCGGCCTCGTCGAAGAAGAGGTCCCGGGCCGAGTCCGGGTTCACGCCGGGGGGCCTCCCGGGCGAAGCACTCGCGCCACGGTCTGTCGAAGCTGGTCGCCGTGGAACGGCTTCACCATCCAGCCGGACGCGCCGGCGGCCCGCCCCAGCTGCTTCATCTCGTCGCCGTCCTCGGTGGTGAGGATCAGGATGGGGACGAAGCGAAAGTCCGGCAGCGCGCGGATGCTCCGGACCAGGCTCAACCCGTCCATGGTGGGCATGTGGATGTCGGTGATCACGAGGCTCGGAGCCGCCGCGCGAAACGCGGCCAGGGCCTCTTCGCCGTCCGAGCTCTCGGTGATCTCGTAGCCATCCCGCTCCAGCGCCTCCCGGATCAGCCGCCGCACGCTCGCGGAGTCTTCCACGACCAGGATCTTCGTGGCCATCACCCCTCCCCCGCCCTCAGCGCTCGCGCATCTCGGCCCACAGCTGGTCGGCGAGCGCCTGACGTGACCCGCCGCCGGTCGCGGCCAGGGTTCCCACGCGGTCCTGCCGTGGAGCGGCCGGCTCCTCGGGCTCCATCGGCAGGTCGAGGACCGAGAGGGTATGGATGATGCGGTCGCGGACCTCCTCGACGGACTTGATCGCGGCCGACAGATGCTGGGTGGTGAGGTCCTGGAACGCCATCGCCGACATGATGGAGATCACGCGGGTGGAGACCGCCTGGCTGCACTCCATGACGTCGGTCCAGGCGCGCCGCGCGGCGGGATCCAGGCTGAGGAACGGCTCGAGGCGCCCCAGCGCCTTCACCAGGCGGTCGCGTTCGCTGCCCAGGCCTTCGGCCTCGTCCAGGACCTTGTTGGCAGCCGTCTCCGTCGCGTGGATCAGCCCCGTGAGGGTGAAGGCCACCGAGGGCAGCGTATGCTTGGAGGCGGGCAGCAGGGAGGCGACCGCGGTGTGCAGCAGGGTGCGAATCCCGCGCTGGCACTGTGCAAGCTCGACCAGCAGGGTGGTCGCGCTCACCGATTCGCTGTTGTGGTCGCCTCCGGCTCTGGCCGTCCCGAATTCCTCCCGACCCTTCTCCGAGCCCTTGTCCTCCGGCTTCATCGCTCAGCAGCTCCTTTCGGAACCCGATCCGGGCCCGTCCTACCGGAGGTCACCCGCCCACTCGCGCTGCGCATCGGCCGCCTCACGCTTTCCGAGACCCGTTGAGGATCTGTTCGATCTTGAGCTTGAGCGTGTCCGGTTCGAAGGGCTTGACGATGTAGCCGTTCACGTTGGCCTGGATGGCCTGCACGATGTCGTCGGCCTGGTCGGCCGCCGTGATCATGAGGATCGGGAGCGTCGCATGCCTGGGGTTCGATCGGATGCTCCGAACCAGCTCGAGCCCATCCATGATCGGCATGGCCCAGTCGGCGATCACGAAGTCGACCCCGTCGGAGGCGATCCTCGCCAGGGCGGACTGGCCGTTCTCCGCTTCGACCACCGCCTCGTACCCCATCGCCTTGAGGTTGTTGCGAATGATCCGGCGCATGGTGGCCGAGTCGTCCACGATCAGGATGCGCATGTACGTCCCTCCTCTGTGCGGCACCGCTAGGTCAGCAAGTTCCGCGCCAGCGTTTTTCGCGCCGATGCCGCGGCCCCGGGCCCCGCCGTCAAAATTCACAAAACGTGGAATTTGCAGATTGTCCGGAAGGGGCCTTTCTCCAAAACCGCGCAAGGGGCGGGGAGGCGGTTGAGAGGTCCAAAACGAGCCAGCCGGGGACCGATCGGGCAGGATTTGAGCAGCGCCGCGCGGGCATGCGCGGGTTGAGGAGACGGCGGTCGCTCGCCGATCGTCCCCCTCCTCTATACGGCCCGGCCAGGATCCCGCGCGGTTCGTCCGGCGGCAGCGGAGACCCGCCCAGGTGACGGTCTTCGCCGTTGACCAGTTTTTCTCCGTGACGGGCGGGGGATGGCGCGAAATCACTCGACTCGCGCCCGACCGGCCGGCGGCGACCGCATGCGGAACGCTCTTCACCGGAGCGGACTTAGCTCGTTTCGTCTCCCTTGGTATTCCCGTTGCACTCGGGCCAGGTCGGCGTCATCACGCCGCACGGTATCTCGGGGCGGCCGATGCCTTGCCGGAGCCCGCCCGCCGTAGCAGCAAGGACGCGGTGCCCCGGGTCGGGCCTTGACGGAAACGGCGGAGCCGGAACGCGACAGAGCCGGAAAGGACCAGCGCGCATGAGAAAGAGCGGAGACCTCGGCAAGCCAGGAGTGGGCGGCGCGGCGGCAGCCGAGCAAGCCCGTACCACGCCGGCCGCAGCCAGCGGCGGGCTCGAGGAACTCCGCGTCCTCGTCGTCGACGACCATGCGCCCGTCCTCCGGTTTCTCTCGTTCGCCTTCGCCTCCAACGGTTGTCTCGTCACCACGGCGCCCACCGCGGAGGAGGCGCTCGAGCTGATCGCCGAGCAGACCTACGATCTCGTGGTCTCGGACATCAAGATGCCGGGCCTCAGCGGGCTCGACGTCCTCCAGGCCGTCAAGGGTAAGCAGCCCGGGACGCCCGTGGTGCTCATCACGGGCCAGCCGTCGGTCGACAC
Source organism: Candidatus Rokuibacteriota bacterium (assembly GCA_044866005.1). Classification (GTDB taxonomy): domain Bacteria; phylum Methylomirabilota; class Methylomirabilia; order Rokubacteriales; family DASRDR01; genus JBIOTN01. The sequence continues at coordinate 6,330 of JBIOTN010000050.1, forward strand.
CGCCGTCTTCGGGCTTCGCCACCAGGCCTACGACTACCTCCCCAAACCGTTCTCGACCGACGAGGTCAGGCAGCTGATCGAGCGCGTCCGTCAGGATCGCAAGAGCCGGGACGAGAGCGCGAGCGCGCCGACCCACCTCACGAAGGAGCTGGCCCGGCGCCAGTTCGGCATCGAGGTGCTCTCGCGCCTCGGCGAACTCGCCCTGGAGGGGCTCGAGACGTCGGTCTTCCTGGACCGCGCCCTCGAGTACATCAACACCAGCCTCACCGGCGACGCCGCGGTGATCCTGCTGCGCGACGACGAGGGCAATTTCACCGCCAGCCAGAAGGGCGACGCCTCCGTGGCCGGCCAGCTGGCGAGCCTGGGGCGAGGCTGGTTCGACACCCTCCACAAGTCGGCCGAGAAGGACGCCGTGAGCAGCCCGGCGGGCCCCGAGCAGTCCTTCGCGGCGCTGGCGGTCGTGATCCCGGGCGTCGGCACCCCGGTGGGGATCCTCTGCCTGGGCCGCGACCAGGGGCGGGAGTTCCTGGCGGACGAGAAAGAGCTCCTCCCGAGCTACGCCCGAACGATCGCCGTCTCCCTGCAGAAGATCCTCCTCGGAGAGAACCTCGAGGGCAACCTGATCGACACGATCTCGTCCTTCGTCATCGCCCTGGAGTCCAAGGACGTCTACCTGAAGGGGCACTCGGCCCGCGTCTCGCTCTACGCCGGAGAGATCGCCAAGGCCCTCGGGCTGGCCGCGCCGCAAGTGGCCCTGGCCCGGCGGGTGGGGATCCTCCACGACCTCGGGAAGCTCGTGGTCATGGATTCCATCCTCCAGAAGCCGGGGCGGCTCACGAACGAGGAGCTGGTCCAGATGCGGGGTCACCCCCTCAGCGCGGCGAAGATCCTCCGCCCGCTCCGGTTCCTGGCGCAGGAAGCGGACGCCATCAAGCGGCACCACGAGCGCTTCGACGGCAAGGGATACCCGGACGGTCTGGCGGGCGAGGACATCCCGCTGCCGGCTCGGATCGTGACGGTGGCGGACTCCTTCGACGCGATGACGTCGAAGCGGCCGTACCGGAGCGCGATTCCGCTGGAGAAGGCGGTGGAGGAGATCCTCTCGCATGCCGGCGCCCAGTTCGATCCCGTCGTGACCGAAGCCTTTGCCCGGATTCCGCTGGACCGGCTGAGCGAGATCAACCGCTTCTACGACAACGAGCGCGACTCGATGCCCGACACCCCGGCGCCGGCGGCGCCGGCCGCTGCGGCGTCCTACGGCCGGACGCGGTGAGGATCGGGATGCCGCGACGGGAGGCCCGTCCGGATCTCCGGGCGCCGGGCGCCGCGGTGTCGCGGGTTCTGTGCGGTGCCACCCCGACCGTCCGGACGATGGGGCGCCGCGCCCGGGTGTCTCCCCTCTCGGCGACCCGAGCGGATTCGCGGACGAGCGCTTTCTTGACGCCTCCGGGCCGCCGCTGCTAGTGTCCCGGGGGTGAAGCGGGAGGGCACGCCACGTGCTGGGCGGGCTCGTGGGGCCGGCGTGGAGCGCCCGCCGACGCGAACGCCGCGGCCGGCAGGGCCACGCGCCGGGCCCGCCCTCCCTGACTCTCCGGTCGTCCCTCGGATCCCTGGCTCGCCACCCTGGTAGGACCGTGCGGGTCGCGTCCCACGCCCGGCTCCTGGCGACCCTGGGCCTCGTGCTGGTCCTCGGGGTCTCCCTGGCTCTCGCCGTCCACGTCAGGGGCGATGCGCCGCGCTTGCTCCTCCTCGGCGGCGTGGCGGCGGCGCTCGGCGCCGGCGCGGGCGTGAGCCTCCTGCTCGGCCGCCGCGTGAAGCGGCCGCGCCTGGCGCCGGGCACGACGACCGCGGAGCGCGGCGCGGTGGATGGCGAGCCGGACCCGATCGGGCCCGCGGCGGCGCGTCACGGCTCCGACCCCGGCCACCGGCAGGATGTCCTCGACCGGGCGCGCCGAGAGGCGGAGACCTTCGTCGAGGTCCAGCAGGACCTGGCCGAGACGCTCGACCTCATTCCCGTCCTGCAGAAGATCGCGCGACACGCCCGCCACCTCTGCCGGAGCGATCTCGCCTACATCGCCCCCTTCGACGTGCGGGCCGGCGTCGCCAGGATCGTGGCCCTGATGGGGGAGCGGTCGACGGCCCTGCGACATCTGCGGATCGCGCCGGGTCACGGGGTGGCGGGCCGCGCGTTGCAGACGCGGAAGCCGTTCCGCACGGCGAACTATCTGGAGGATCCGCAGCTCCCGGACGGCTACGCCGACCCGGTGGGCGCCGAGGGAGTCGTCGCGACGCTGGCCGTGCCGATGATCCTGGACCAGGAGCTCATCGGCGTCATCTTCGTCGCCAATCGCACGGCGGCCCCGTTCAGCGAGCACGACGAGGCCATCCTCCTGCGCCTGGCGGTCCCCGCGGCGCTCGCCATCCGCAACGCGCGGCTGGTGACCGAGCTGGCCCAGGAACGGGACCTCCTGGCGGTGCGCTCGCGCGAGCTGGCCCGGTCGGGCGCGCAGCTCCGCGGCATCGTGGAAGCCGCCACCGACGCCATCATGACCATCGACCCGCTGGGCCGGATCACGTCGGTGAACCGTGCGGCCCAGACGATGTTCGGCTACAGCGCGGACGAGCTGCTGGCCCGGGATCTGCACACGCTGATCCCCACCCCGGCGGCCGACCGGGGCGGGTACCTGGCCGCCGACCCGCGCGGCGGCGACGGCCGGCGTCGCGAGCTGGAGGGCCTCCGGCGGGACGGGTCCCGCTTCCCGATCGAGCTGAGCGTCAGCGTGGTGCGGACCGAGGACGACCACTTCTTCGCCGTGGTCGCCCGCGACATCACGGAGCGGAAGCGGGCCTACGAGACGCGATTCCAGCTCGCCTCGATCGTGGAATCCTCCGACGACGCCATCATCGGCTGGACGCCCGACCTGACGATCGTCAGCTGGAACCCGGGCGCGGAGCGCGTCTACGGGTACGCGGCCGGCGAGGCCAAGGGCCGGCCCTTCTCCATGCTGGTGCCCCCCGACCGGTTGGACGAGGTTCCGCAGTTCGTCGAGCGCATCGAGCGGGGGGAGCGCGTGGAAAACTACGAGACGGTCCGCGTGACGAAGGACGGCCGGCTGATCGACGTCTCGCTGACCACCTCGCCGATCCGGGACGAAGCCGGGCGCCTCACGGGGTTTTCGACCATCGCGCGGGACATCACCCAGCGGAAGGCGATCGAGCGGATGAAGGAGGAGTTCATCGCCACCGTCTCCCACGAGCTGCGGACGCCGCTCAGCGCCATCAAGGGATACCTCGAGCTGGTCGCGGACGGGGAGGCCGGACCGGTCAGGGACCTCCAGCAGGAGTTCCTGGCGATCGCCAGCCAGAACACCGACCGGCTCGGCGCCCTGATCGACGACCTCCTCGACGTGGCGAAGATCGAGGCCGGGAAGATCCAGCTCCGGCGGGAGCCGCTCGACCTGGCCGCCGTGATCACGGAGGTCGTGTCCACCTTCCGCTTCGAGGCGGAGCGCAAAGGCCTGGCGTTCCGCGAAGAGATCCCGGCGCTGCCCGTCATCATGGGCGACCGGGATCGACTCATCCAGGTCTTCGCCAACCTCGTGTCCAACGCCATCAAGTACACCCCCAGCGGCGAGGTGGGCGTCCGCGCCGCGCGCGCCGACGGCCACGTGGAGGTCGTCGTCCACGACACCGGCATCGGGATCTCCAGCGAGGAGCAGAAGCAGCTCTTCAGCAAGTTCTTCCGCAGCCAGGAGACGCTGGTCCGGGACGCCCGGGGCACCGGGCTCGGGCTGGCGATCGCCAAGGGCGTCGTGGAGCGCCACGGCGGCAGCATCGCGGTGGAGAGCCAGAAGGGCGTGGGGACGCGCTTCCGGGTGACGCTGCCGCTCTCCCTCGCGGACACCGGCGCCCCGCCGCCCGGCCCGGCCGATCCCTACCGTTGATCGGCCGACGGCCGCCCCCGCCGACCACGCCGCGAGCCGGTCGCCCGATCCCCGGCCCGGAGCCCGCCCTCCGCAGGGCGGCGCGACCAAAAAAAGCATCGCGATCGCCGAAATGTGTCGGAAAATAGCGGGGTTGGACGGAGGCGTATTGGAGGCGCGATCCGGGATCTCGGCGCTCGGGCCTCACCGGGCGTACCGCCGGCTGTCGGTCCTGACGCCGACGACCGTGGGGTTGTCCGTCTTGCTGATGGTCGGCCTCGAATGTGGCCTCCTCCTCTTCCTCCCGGAGGTCGTCCGGGTCTTCGGCTTCGCGACGTTCGCAATGGTCCGCTTCGTCGGCACCGCCGCGTGGCTGGGGAACGACGAGTTCCTGGGCGTGCCGCTCTTCCCGATCGTCTTCGGCAGCATCCCCCCGGCGGACTATCAGAGCCTGCTCGCCTGGCTCGGCGGCAGCGTCGCGGGCATCCTGGCGCTCCGGCGCGCCCAGCGCGTGGTCGCGCCGCTCCGCTTCCTGCTCGTCTACAACCTGCTCCTGATGGCCGCCTCCGCTCTCTACCTGCTCTTCGCGGGCCATCTCGGCTACGACGCCGAGGAGTTCTCGCGCCTGTACTTGAGAACCGTCGTCATCATCTGGCTGGTCACGCCCGTCTTCATGGCCGCGCTGAGCCTGACCTTGCCGTTCTCCCCGCTCGACCGCGTGGGGCTGATCGTCCTGACGCTGCTCTACGACGTCACCTTCTCGGCGGTGCGGTACGCCCTCTTCGTGTGGCTTCTCACGCGCCTCGGCGCCGTGGTGATGGCCAACCTCTACCTCTTCCTGGGTCCGCTCCTCGACGTCGTGTATTTCGTCGGGATCTTCGCCCTCTTCGTGCTGCGGTTGACGCGGCGGCTGGGACGGAACCCCGAGTTCCAGGCGTGGTAGTCCTCCTCCAGGGCTGGATGGTCGTCCTCGCGGTCGTGATGCTGCTCTACGCCATCCGGCACCTCGTGCTGACGGTGGCGCGCGCGGCGGCCCGGCAGCGGCCGTGCTACCAGGACGTGCTGGACAGCGAGTGTCCGCCCATCACCGTGCTCATTCCCATGCACAACGAGGAGGCCGTCGCCGACGGCGTGCTGGCCGCCCTCATCCGGAGCGACTACCCGAAGGACAAGCTGGAGATCATCCCGATCGACGACCACTCCCAGGACGGGACGGCCGAGATCCTCCAGCGCTACAGCGCGGCGTACCCCTTCATCAAGCCGCTCCACCGGCGCGCCGGCCCGCGCGGGAAGCCGTCCGGACTGAACGACGCGCTCGCGCTGGCCTCCCACGAGATCATCCTCGTCTTCGACGCCGACTACCAGCCCTCGCGCGACCTGGTCCGCGAGCTGGCCATGGCCTTCATCGATCCGGAAGTCGGCGCGGTGATGGGCCGCGTCGTGCCGAAGAACACGGCGGCCGGCCTGCTCACGCGCCTGCTCGAGCTGGAGCGCTCGGGCGGCTACCAGGTCGATCAGCAGGCCCGGTACACGCTCGACCTGGTCCCGCAGTACGGGGGGACCGTCGGCGGCTTCCGCCGGTCGGTCGTGCTCTCGTGGGGCGGCTTCGATCCCCGCGTGCTGGCGGAAGACACCGACCTCACCTTTCGCATGTACACGCGCGGCTGGAAGGTCGCCTACGCCAACCGCGCGGAGTGCTACGAGGAGGCGCCCGAGACCTGGGACGTGCGCTTCCGGCAGCTGCGGCGCTGGGCCCGAGGCCACACGCAGGTGATGCTCCGGCAGTGGCTCCTCCTGCCGCGTTCGCCCTACCTGAGCCCGCGGCAGAAGCTGGACGCCATGCTGCTCCTGGGCATCTACCTCGTGCCGCCTCTGCTGATGAGCGGGTTGGCGGCCAGCCTGATCCTCTTCCTGACGGGCTCCATCCCCGCGTGGGAGACGATCGTCCTCAGCTTCGCCATGGTCTCCTACAACGCCTTCGGCAACTTCGCGCCGTTCTACCAGGTCGCCGCCGCGGGCTTGCTGGACGGGATGCGCGAGCGGCTGCAGCTCCTGCCCTTCCTCTTCTTCATGTACCTCTACAACAGCTGGGCCGTCACCTCGGGCATCGTCGACGCGCTGGTCGATCTCGGGCAGAAGCGGATGCCGACCTGGGACAAGACCAAGCGGTTCCGGCAGTGAGCCTCGAAGCGCTGGTCCTGCTGGTCGCGTTCCTGGGGCTGCTGGCCCTGCCGCTGATGCCCGGGTTCCGGGAGCTGTGGCGCCCGCGCGACAACCAGCCGATCGACATCGATCCGAACGCGACCGCGAATCCACGGGAGGCCGGCCTGTCGTTCCGGCAGCTCGTCCGTCCGCTCCTCGCGCCAGCGGGCGCGGCGGCGCCTGCTCCGTCTCCGCTCGACGCCGCCCGGCCCACGCCCTACGAGGTTCACCAGGACCTCCGTGTCCCGCCCGATGCCCGCCGCCCGGTCCGGCTCCTGGCGCTCGGCGGCGCCGAGATCGGCGACCGGGCGGACCTCGCCGACGTCTACGTCGACGGCCCGGTACGGGCGGGCGCGGACGTGCGGTTCTCGGCGCTGGCCGCGGAAGGCGATCTCACGCTGGGCGCCCGGTGCGTCGTCGAGGAGTGGGTCGATACCGAGACGACCGCCTGGATCGGCCCCGGCTGCGAGCTGGGGCGGTCCGCGAGCGCGGGCCGGGAGTTGCACCTCGGCGCCGGCTGCGTCTTCCGGCGGCTCTGGGGTCTGCCGATCAGCACCGAGACGGCGGCGGCCGGGGAGGCCATGCCGGAGGCCGCGCCCGGGCGCCCGGGCCTCCGCACGATCGACGACGTCGTGGTGTGGGCGGGGCGCCGACTGACGCTCCCCGCCGGGCTCGTCCTGGAGCGTGACCTCGTCGTCTACGGCGAGGTCGAGGTGGGGGCCGGCAGCGTCATCCGCGGCACCATCAAGGCCCACGGCGCCATCCAGCTCGCCGAAGGCGTGCAGGTGGACGCGAACCTGATCTGTCGGCGCGACGTCCGGATCGCCGGCGGCGCCCGAATCGGCGGGAACGTCGTCGCCGAGGGCGACGTCTTCATCGGTCCCGGGACGCAGATCGGCCAGAAAGACGGCTTCAAGAGCGTGTACGCCACGGGCCGTGTGACGCTGTCAGCCGACGTGCTGGTCTTCGGCCGGGTCGTCGCCGAGCGGGGCGGGTCCGTGGCCTGAGCCGATGACCATCAAGCGCGTCCGCCTCGCGGCGATCGTCGTCCTGCTCCTCGCGCTGCCGCTCTATCGCGCCGTCCAGCTCTTCTCCGGCGGAACGGGCGCGAACGCGCAGGTCGGCCTCGTCTACGATGCCAGGGCGCCGGCGCGCCAGGGCTTCGTGCGGGACGCCTACGAATCCGTGCTTCAGGAGGAAGGGATCCCCCACGACTGGATCACGCTCTCCGACCTCATGCTCCTGGATGGGCGGGAAACGGCCCGGCGCTTCCAGGCGCTCATCTTTCCCGACGGGCTCGCCCAGCAGATGCCGAGCGGGATCCTCGACCGCGCCCGACAGTACACGGCCGCCGGGGGCAGCATCGCGGTCGTGTTCGACCCGGGGATCAAGGAGCCCTCGGGCGCGTACCGCTCCGGCGGGCTCCTGGCGGAGCTGGTGGGCGTGCAGTACCTGCTCTACCAGTCGCTCGGCGACCGGAGCTACCGCCAGGGCAGCGTCCGCTTCGACGAGCTCAGCGACGCGCGGTTCTGGCACATCCCGCCGGGCAAGCTCTACCAGGGCGTGGTGGTCACGGGCTACGCGTACGGCGGACTCGTCTATCCGATGGCGGCCGCACGCCCCGTGGCCCAGGACCTCGAGGTCTTCGCCTCGGACCAGGGCGCGCCGGTCCTGTCGCTCCGACGGACGGGCCAGGGGCATGCCCTCTGGGTCAACCTCCCGCTCGGCTACCTCAAGGCGTACAGCGACGACCTGCCCCTCCGGCAAGTGCTCCGCACCTTCGTGTTCGACGTGGTCGGGATGCCGCATCTCATCCCCGCGCCGTACGGCATCGGCGGCCTGGTCATCAACTGGCACCTCGATTCGCGCGTCGAGATGGACGGGATCCCGGCGCTCCTGCGGTACGGGCTCGTGCGGCGGGGCCTCCGCCAAGACTTCCACGTCACCGCGGGCCCGGACCGCGACCGCCCCGGCGACGACCTGGGGTTCGACGCCTGTGGCCGCGGCGAGCGGCTGCTGCGCGAGCTCCTACCCTATGGCGCCATCGGGTCCCACGGCGGGTGGGCGCACAACTGGTTCAGCCAGGCCCTGATCGAGAAACGGCTCTCCCCGGCCGAGATCGAGTTCGAGATCCGCCGGAACAACGACTGCCTCGCCCGCGTGGCGGGTCGGCCGATCCGCGCCTACGCGGCGCCCGTCGGCGTGCATCCGCAGCCGACCGTGACGCGCGTCCTGGAGCGCCTCGGCATGCGCGCCTACTACTACACGGGCGACACGGGCTCCTCCCCGAACCGGACGTTCTTCGACGGCCGGATGGTGTCCCCGAGCGTGTGGGCCTTCCCGGTCACGCCCAACGGGCGCTACGCCGCGATCGGCGAGATGGTCGAGGCGGGGCTCCCGG
>JBIOTN010000051.1:0-34833 GCA_044866005.1 Candidatus Rokuibacteriota bacterium
GTCGAGCCGCGGATAATAGCCCGACTGGGCCTGGGGCACGCGCGTCTCCGCCGCCCGCCGCGCCTCCCCGCCGGAGCGAAGCGCCGGGTTCAGCTTGAGCGCGAGATCGACGGCCGCCGGGAGCGAGAGGACCTGGCCGGGCGCCGGGACGGCCGGGGCCGGAGGCCTGGAGGTCGGGGCCTCTTCGGGGGCTTGGGCCGGAGCCGGGGTCTGCGCGTGCGCCGGCAGGCGCCCGACGACGACGAGAAGGAGCAGGAGACCGGCGAACAGACGCCACGGTCGGAAGCGCATGGGGCCAAGGGCTCCTGTGGGCTCAGGGGGGGCCGGCGCGGCGCTCAGGACGCCTCACCGGGGTTCGGGCTCGAGGTGCCGTGGAAACCGCTCCTCGAGGATCGTGTAGAGCGTCGGGATCAGGAAGAGCGTGAGCCCCGTCGAGACCAGGAGCCCACCGATGACCGCGCGGGCCAGCGGGGCATTTGCCTCGCTCCCGACGAGCAGCCCGAGCGCCATCGGCGCAAGGCCCACGACCGTCGTGAGGCTCGTCATGAGGATCGGCCGGAGCCGGGTGCGACCGGCGGTCAGGACCGCGTCGCTGAGCGCACGTCCTCGGCGCCGGAGCTCGTTGGTGTACTCGACGAGGAGGACGCCGTTCGAGACCACGATGCCGACCATCATGATGATGCCCATGAAGGACGTCGTGGACAAGGTCGTCCGCGTGAGAAGCAGCGCCCAGAGCACGCCGATGAGCCCCATGGGGACCGAGAACATGATGATGAAGGGGTCCTTGAGGGAGCGGAACTGGGAGGCCATCACCATGTAGACCAGCATGAGCGCGAGGATGCTCGTGAACAGGAGGCTCCCGAACGCCTCGCGCTGCTGGGCCGTCTGGCCGCCGAGCCGGACCTCGAAGCCCGGCGGCAGCTTGAGCGCCCCCAGCTCCCGCTCGATGTCGCCCGAGATGGCGCCGAGGTCCCGTCCCACGGGGTTCGCCGAGACCCGGATGAGCCGCTGCTGGTACTTCCGCTCGATCTCCACCGGCGCCACGGTGCGCTTGATCTCGGCGATGGTCGACAGGACCACGGGCCGGCCGCCCGCGGGGGCGACGAAGATCTTCCCCAGGTCCTCGGGCCGGACGCGGAAGGGCTCGTCGAGCTGGACGACGATGTTGTACTGGTTGCCCGTGCGGGGGTCGGTGAAGATCGAGGGGTTCACGCTGACGTTGGAGTTGAGCGAGAAGAGCGCCGCCTGCGCGATGTCGCGCTGGCTGAGCCCCGAGGAGGCGGCCTTTTCGCGGTCCACCACGACGGCGAACTGGGGATAGTTCTCCTCGCGGCTGATCTGCACGTCGGCCACGTTGGGCGTCTCGCGCATGAGCCGCGCCGCCTCCCGGGCGGCCACCTGGGCGTCGCCGAGGTCGTAGCCGAGGACCTCCAGCTCGAGCGGGTTCTGCGAGCCCCGGTTGAGGACCCGGTTGATGATGCCGCCGAGGTTGAAGAAGGTCACCGTGCCCGGGAACTGCCCGGCGAACGTCGGCCGGATGGCGTTGACGATCTCGACGTCCGACCGCGTGCGGCGGTCCGGCGTGGCCAGGTAGACCTGCACCTGCGCGGCGTGCGGCCCGGTGTTCCCGGTGAACAGCGCCGAGCGCCCGCCCGGGATGCCGGCGCTCGAGACGATGGTCTTGAACTCGCCCGGACGCATGTTGGCCCGGAGCAGCCCCTCGATCCGGGCGACGATCTTCTCCGTCTCCTCCACCCGCGTCCCGATCGGGGCGCGGACGAAGACGCGGAACTGGCTTTCGTCCGAGGCCGGGAAGAACTCGGTGCCGATGAGCGGCAGGAGCGCGAGGCTCGCGAGGAAGACGCCCAGCACGCCGACCACGACGAGCTTCCGGTGCCGGAGCGCCCGGCCGAGCATCCCCTGGTAGGCGAGGTCGAGCCGCGCGAAGCCGCGCCGACTGGCGTCCACGAGCCGGGCCCACCGGCGCCGGCCCGCCGGCGGGCGCGCCCCTTCGGGCCGGAGCCACTGGAGGCAGAGGAGCGGCGTGACGGTCCGCGAGACGAGGAACGAGGCGAACAACGAGAACGAGATCGTGAACGTGAGCGGCAGGAAGAGGAGCTTCGCCTGGCCCTCGATGAAGACGGTCGGCAGGAAGACGACGATCGTCGTGATCGTGGAGACGAAGATCGGCATCGCGACCTCGCGGGCCGCGTCGAGGACGGCGCTCCGGCGGTCCTTGCCCGGCATCGCGAGATGCCGGTTGATGTTCTCCAGCTCCACGATCGAGTCGTCGACGAGCCGGCCCACGGCGAGGGCGAGGCCACCGAGGGTGAAGACGTTGATCGTCTGGCCGAGGAAGTACATCGCGATGAAGGTGCCCAGGATGGAGAGCGGGATCGCGATGAAGATGATGGCGGTCGACACGATGCTGCCGAGGAAGATCAGGATGACCAGGAAGGCGAGCGCCGCGCCCTGCGTCGCCTCGTGCCAGAGGCTCTCGATGGACTGCCGGATGTACACCGACTGGTCGAACGTCATGCCGACCTGCACGGCGGTGGGCACGCCGATGAGCTTGGGGAGGAGCGCGGTCACCCCGTCCACGACCTCCACCGTGTTGGCGCCGGGCTGCTTGTTGACGCGCAGGTAGACGGAGCGCTCGCCGTTCACCCGGACCACGCTCGTCTGCGTCTCGTGGGAGTCCGAGACGAAGCCGAGGTCCCGGACGTAGATGGGGATGTCGCCCGCCTTGCGGACGACGATGTCCTCCATGGGCTTGACGAGCTGGAACTGGTTGTTCGTGGCGATGTTGTAGTCGACGGTCCCGATCTTGATGTCGCCCGAGGGCAGGAGGAAGTTCGCGTCGTTCACCGCCCGGACGACGTCGAGGACCGACACCCCCTTCGCGTAGAGGAGGTCGCGGTTGAGGTTGACCGAGATCTGGCGGACCTTCCCGCCGTCCACGTTCGCCGAGGCCACGCCGGGAAGGCGCTCGATCTGGGGCTCGATGACGTTGAAGGCGACGTCGTAGAGCTGTCTCTCGTCGAGCCCGCCCCCCGAGACCGTGACGAGGCAGACCGGGATGTTGGAGAGGTCGAAGCGGACGATGAACGGCTGCTTGATCCCGCTGGGCAGCGAGCTCATGATCTGCTGGAGCCGCTGGATGATCTCGTTCTGCCCCGCGTTGATGTCGGCGTCGTAGTTCAGCCACACCTGGACGACCGAGATGCCCTGCCGGCTCTTCGACTCGACGTGGTGGACGTTCGCGACCGCGCTCACGGCCTTCTCGATGGGGTAGGTGACGGTCTTCTCGATGTCCTGGACGTTGGCCCCGGTGTAGGCGGTCCCGATCGTGATCACCGGCAGGTTGATGTTGGGGAAGAGGTCGATCGGCATCCGGTCGAGCGACGTCGCGCCGAGGACCACGATGGCGAGCGAGGCCATGAGGACCGCGATCGCGTTCCGGATGGCGAGGAGGGTCAGCCACATGTCACTGTCGACGGGGGGCTTCGCCCCCCTTCCGAGCCTCCCCCCGGGGGGGTTGCGCGGGCAAAGCCCGCGCTCGGAGCGCTTCGGCGAGGGGCGCGTGGACGATCAGTGGCTGAACGGCGTCTGGGGACATCGCGTCTCTAGGTCCTCGCGGGCACGGCCTTGACGGCCTGGCCCTCCCGGACGAGCTCCTTGCCCTGGACGATCACCTGGTCCGCGGCGCGGAGGCCCTTGACGACCTGGACGCTCGGGCCGTCGGTCGGACCGAGCTCGACCGGCTGGGTCACGACCTTCCCCTCCCGCACCAGCAGGACGGCGGGTCTGAGCTCGCCGCCCACGAGGGCCTCCAGCGGGAGCAGGAGCGCCCCCCGCTGGACGTCCAGGACGAGCTGGACGCGCGCGTACATCCCGGGCTTGAGGAGCCGTTCCGGGTTCGGGATCTCGACCTCCACGCCCATCGTGCGCGTGCGCGGGTCGAGGGTGTGGACGACGCGGGCGACCTTTCCCGTGAAGCGGCGGTCGGGGTAGGCGTCGGCGGTGAGGCGGACGGCGTTGCCCGAGCGGACCCGGGCGACGTCCCGCTCCGGCACCTCGATCTGGACCTTCACCGGCTCGATGTCCTGGAGCGAGAGGATGGCGACCGAGGCGTTGCTCGTCGCGGCGGCCTGCGAGCTGACCGCGGCGCCGACGTCGAGGAGGCGCTGGGAGACGTACCCGGCGAACGGGGCGTGGAGCCGCGTGTCGTCGACGCGGACCTGCGCCATGCGGAGCCCGGCGCGCTGCTGCTCCACCTGGCTCTCGGCGAGCTTCACCTGGCTCTCGGTCGTCCCGATCTGGACGCGCGCCACCTGGACCTGGGCCTCCTGGGCGCGGAGCGCCGCCTGGGAGGACTCGTAGATGGTCCGGGCGTTGTCCCGGTCCTGCGCCGAGACGAGCCCTTTCTCGAAGAGCTCGGCCATCCGGTCCGCCTGGCGGCGGTCGTTGGCGAGGACGGCCTGGGCCTTGGTCAGGTTCGCTTCCTGGTTGAGGAGGTTCGCCCGGGCGGACTCGAGGCTCGAGCGCGTCACCTGGAGTCCGGCCTGGGCCGTCGCCAGGGCGGCGCGGGCCTGGTCGAGGGCGGCCTCCATCTCGGTCGGCTCGACCTCCACGAGGAGCTGCCCCGCCTTCACGAAGTCACCCCGGTCGGCGTGGATGGCCCGGATGTATCCCGAGATCTTCGAGAAGATCGCCGTCTGGCGATTCGCCAGGATGTCGCCGGTGTAGGAGAGGACCACCTCGAGATCGCGCTGCTCGGGCGCCTGGACCCCGACCACGGTCTCGCGCGGCGGCCGGGTGACGGCGCGCGCCTGCTGCTCGCGGAGGCGAAGCACCACCAGCCCGGCCATGAGGCCGAGCAGACCCAGGAGGACGAGGGTCACCCGGTGGCGGCGGATGAACGCCATCAGGCCGACCCGGCGGGCGGCTGGAGGAGGCCGTGGAGGTAGAGGTCCCCGATGCGGGGGGCCAGCAGCTCGGCCGGCGTGTCCGCGGCGTGATTGAGCGTCGTCCCCCAGACCATGCCGATGAGCATGGAGGGGGCCAGGGTCCGGTCCACCTTGCGGAAGGCGCCGGTCTCGACGCCGCGGTCCAGGACCTCGGCGACGAGCCGCGCGATGTGGACCCGGCGCGCGCGGATCACCTGCTTCTTCCGGAGGAAGAGGCGGCCCTCCCCGCGGTGGATCAGCCGGAAGTAGGGGAGGTGGCGCGCGAAGGTCTCGACGATGGCATCGATCATGCGCTGGAGCGCGGTGGCGGGCGCGACGGCCGCCGAACGCTCCGCCTCGAGCCGCCGGATGAGGAACCCGAACGCCTCGTCCAGGATGGCGACGTAGAGGTCCTCCTTGGAGGGGAAATAGCGGTAGAGCGTGCCCTTGCCGACCCGCGCGACGCGGGCGATCTCCTCCATGGTGACCAGGTGGTAGACCCGCGTGGCGAAGATCCGCGACGCCGCCTCGAGGATCTGGGCGCGCTTCCTGGCGCGCCGGGGCGCGCGGGTGTCGCGTCGGGCCGGGGAGGTGCTCATGGCAAATGGAACTGACCGGTCAGTTCCACTGGCACTCTAGCCCGGCCCCGCGCGAGCCGTCAAGCCCGAGCGGGCGCCCGCCCGGCGACGGCCGCCGAGCCGCCGCCCACCCGGCGCCAGCGGGGAGCTCGCCCGGGACCCCCTACGGGTCGGCCACGCTTGTGAAGGAATGCGCAAAATCTGGTAGATTTTTCCTTGACAGCCCTAAATCTCGTATGCCAGCATGCGCGTCGCCACCACATGGAGTATACGGGGTGAGCCTGGCGAGAGCGGCCGACCGGATCCGGACCCGGGCTCTCCGGGCCCGCGCCGCGCGGTCCCCCCTGCGGGACGGAGGAACGGCCGGCACGCGGGAGGCCGCCCCGGCCGCGGAGCGGTGGCGCCGCGGTGGGGAGGCGTTCCGCCCGGCTGTGGAGGCCAGCGAGGCGGCCGGACCGGGTGCTCCGGTGAGCGCCGGCCGACCGAGGACCCAAGGAGGAGCCAGAATGCGCGCCGAGACACACCCTAAGAGAGTCGGCAAGTGGACGGAGCAGGCCCTGCGCGTCCTCCGGGAGCGATACCTGAACCGCGAGGGTGACCGGATCCTCGAGACACCGGAACAGATGTGCTGGCGGGTCGCGACCGCGATCGCGCGAGCCGAGGAGCGCTGGGGGAAGAGCCCGGCGGTCGTCGAGGAGATCGCGGGGGCGTTCTACGACCTGATGGTCGAGGGGCAGTTCCTGCCGAACTCGCCGACTCTCATGAACGCCGGCAAGGGGAACGCGCTCCAGTACTCGGCGTGCTACGTCCTGCCCATCGGCGACTCCATGGACGAGATCTTCGACGCCGTGAAAGATGCGGCAATAATTCATAAATCAGGCGGCGGAACGGGATTTGCCTTCTCGCGCCTCCGCCCCAAGGATGCGTTCGTCTCCTCGACGGGCGGGAAGGCGTCCGGCCCGGTCTCGTTCCTCCGCGTGTTCAACGCGGCCACCGAGGCGGTGAAGCAAGGCGGCACGCGTCGGGGCGCGAACATGGGGATCCTGAAGGTCGATCACCCGGACATCCTGGAGTTCATCGAGTGCAAGCTCGACGGCGGGATCACGAACTTCAACATCTCGGTCGCCGCGACCGACCGCTTCATGGAGGCGCTCGCCGCGGGCGAGGAGTACGACCTGATCGACCCGCACACCAGACGGGTCACCGGCCGGCTCGACGCCCGGGAGGTCTTCGACCGCATCGTCCGCGCGGCGTGGCGGACTGGCGATCCCGGGATGGTCTTCATCGACCGGATCAACGCGAGCCCCGCCAACCCGACCCCCGAGGTCGGCATGGTCGAGGCGACAAACCCCTGTGGCGAGCAACCGCTTTTGCCCAACGAGGCCTGTTTCGCGCCGCACACGCGGATCACCACGGATCGGGGCCTCGAGACGGTCGCCGACCTCTATGCGCGACAGCAGCGGGGTGAACCGATCCTGGTCGCGACCAATTTGAACGGAAGCGGAATGCACATCATCTTTCGGCCTGCGACGGTCGTCGACGTCGGGGTCAAGCCCACGGTCCGCGTCACTCTGACCAATGGGCAACAGATACGTGTCACGCCCGATCACAGGATCATGACGAGCAGTGGATGGAAAGAGGCAGGCACGCTGGATAGCGCCGACCGGGTCCTCATTCAAACCGGCATCGCCGGGCCGCTGAACATCACGAGCACTGACGGGGACCTGCAGCGCATGTTTGGCTGGTTTACCGGCGATGGGTGGTTCACGAAGAGTCTCGGACTGACCTTCGGACCCGACGACGAATTGGCGTTCGAACGCTTGGTGCCAGTGTGGGGGCGATTTACCGAAAGCTCCGCCGGGGTGCAGACGGATGCCCGAACCATGGTCCGTTGTATCGCGACGGAACGTCAGGAAGCCGTGGAAAAGTTCGCTGCCTACGGGTTCCTTCCGGCGCGTGGGCCCGAAAAGCGTCTGCCGAGGTTCGTCTTCACGGCGTCCAAAGAGGAGCAGATCCGCTATCTCCAGGGCCTGTTCGGCGCCGACGGGTCTAAAACGCGCGGAAAGTCCCAGGTGACGCTGTCTTCGGCCTCGCTGGAATTGCTACGGGACGTGCAGCTCCTCCTGCTGAACTTCGGCATGCGCAGCAACATCAAGTACTACCCGCATCGCCCGACGGGCCGCGCATGGGGCCAGCTCAAGGTGAACGGGGCGAGCTACCATCGCTTCCTGGACCTTGTCGGATTCCCGCTGACGCCGCAGAAGCAGGAGCGCTGCGCACAGTTCGTGTCCCAGCGCACAAAACAGGACCGACTCGCAATTCCGGTCGCGTCAGTAATTCCGGACGCACCGGTCGAGGTCTACGACGTCTCCGAGCCTGTCACCCATTCCCTCATTGCCGAGGGCATGATCGTTCATAACTGCAACCTCGGCTCCATCAACGTCTCGAAGTTCGCGTTGCGCCAGCCGGACGGCGAGTGGACGATCGACTGGGCGGAGCTCGAGCGCGTGGTGCGGCTGTCGGTCCGCTTCCTCGACGACGTGATCGAGGTGAACCCGTACCCCCTCCCCGAGATCGACGAGACGGTGAAGGCGAACCGGCGGATCGGGCTGGGGGTCATGGGCTGGGCGGACCTCCTCTTCCGGATGGGGGTCCCCTACGACAGCCAGCCGGCGCTCGACCTCGGCGAGCGGCTGATGGCCGTGATCCAGGACAAGGCCCATGACCAGTCGGTGAAGCTCGCCGAGGAGCGCGGCCCCTTCCCGAACTGGGCGCGGTCGATCTACAAGACGGGCCGGCCGCTCCGGAACTCGACCGTCACGACGATCGCGCCGACCGGGACCATCTCGATGATCGCGGGCTGCTCGTCGGGGATCGAGCCCGTCTTCGCCATCGCGTTCACCCACAAGGTCGGCGAGCGCGTGCTGCCATTCATCAACCACGTTTTCGCCGAGGTCGCGCGCGACCACGGCTTCCACTCGGACGCGCTGATGGAGGAGGTCGCGCGGCGCGGCGTCGTACACGGGCTCGCCGGCGTCCCGGAGGACCTCCAGCGCATCTTCGTCACCGCGCACGAGATCCCCTTCGAGTGGCACGTCCGCCACCAGGCGGCGTTTCAGCGTTCCACCGACAACGGCGTGTCGAAGACCATCAACCTGCCGAACGAGGCGACCGTCGACGACGTGGCGCGTGCGTACCGCCTCGCGTGGGATCTCGGCTGCCTGGGCATCACCGTGTTCCGCGACGGGTGCAAGGAGGGGGTGCTCCACGTCGGGACCCAGGTCGCCGACACGCGCGAGCCGGCCGCCACCCCGGCCGTGCCGGCGGCGGTCAAGCCGCGGCCGCGGAGCCTGGCTGGCCGGACCTACCGGATCGAGACGCCCCTCGGCGTCGCGTACGTGGTGGTCAACGAGAACGGCGATGCCGAGCCGTTCGAGGTCTTCGTCTCGGTCGGCAAGGCGGGCTCCGACACCATGGCGGTCGCGGAGGCGATCGGCCGGCTCATCTCGCTGACGCTCCGCATGCCGTCGCCGCTCTCCCCGCGGCGGCGGCTCGAGGAGATCATCAGCCAGCTCGCGGGCATCGGCGGCGGCCGGCCGCTCGGCTTCGGCCCTCAGCGCGTGCTCTCGCTGCCGGACGGCGTCGCGCGGGTCCTCGCCGAGCACATCGGGCAGGCCAAGGCGGAGGCGCCGGCGGCGCCGGTGGCGGTCGGTAGAGGCAAGGCGACCGCCGGCGACATCTGCCCGGAGTGCGGCCAGGCGACGTTCGTCTACGAGGAAGGCTGCAAGAAGTGCTATGGGTGCGGCTTCAACGAGTGCTGAGGCGGCCGGGCCGATAGCCATCGCATCCCCTCGTCCTCGGCCGGCGCCGATCCTCGACGTACAACCGCGTCCGCCTGCGGTCGGCGCCGGCCTGCGTCCTCGGGCTGCTCGCCTCTCGGCCCGGCCAGGTGTGATCGGCTCGCTGCTCGACCCGGCGCCTCGCGAGTGGCTCGGTCCTCGGGCGGCTCGGCTCTCGTCGCGGCCGCCGATCGTGGCCATCGCGTGAACCCGAAGGTGCCCGCGGCGTACGACGAGGTGGGGCGGTGGCTCGCGAACTTCGCCGCCTCCCACGGGAAGCGCGAAGACCCCCATGCCGAGGCCCAGGTGGAGATGGGCGAGGCGCGGACCGGCCGCTCGTACGGGCTGCGCCTGGCGCTGCGCGGACGCCTCTCGCCGCCGGCCGACGCGCCGCCGCACGAGTTCGGCTACGCCGAGGTGGCCGAGGGGCGGACCCGCTTCGCGTGGTGTGAGGCCCTGGCCCAGCGGATCCGGGCCGAGGTGCGCCGCCTGGCGGCGGACGAGCGCGAGGAGAGTCGGTCGGCCTGACGCGCGGCGCCGGCTACGGCGTCCAGCCGTCTTCGGCGCGGTGCAGGATCATGAATCCGAGGACCGACATCAGCGCGCGCGCCGCCTCGGGCGTCGGGGCGCGACGCTCGGCGTGCCGCCGCTCGGGGAAGGGCGGCTGACCGTCGACACGCCGGTCCAGGCTCCGCCGGTCGAGGATCACCACGGTCCCCCGACGGGTCTCCTGGCGGGGTTTGAGGAACTCGTAGAAGCTTCCCTGGTCGCGCGCGAGGATGATGAGGGTGTCCGCGCCGTCGGTGGTCGGACCCATCGTGAGTCTTATTGTATTCAGGCTCGCGCAGCGCCACCAAATTTTCCGTCGGCTCGCGCGAGGGCCGGGCGCTCACGTCCCCGTGCCGCGCCCGCGGGCTAACCGGCGGCCGGTGAAGGGCATCCCCGGGCCGAACCAATCACATGGCGGCGATCGCCCCCGCCGGCGACCGGCCGCCGCCGGGCGGGCCCGCCGGTGACCGGGCGGCGCTGGTACGCGGCCGGCGACGTCAACGCCTTCTTCGGCCTCGTCGTGGACAATTTGACAAACCTGGTCGTCCTGACCGGACTTCTCGTCACGGTCTTCCACTTCCCGCCCGACCTGGTCCTCTACCGCATGGTGCCCGGCACGGCGATCGGCGTGCTCGTCGGCGATCTCGCCTACACCTGGCTCGCCGTGCGGCTCATGCGGGCGACGGGGCGGGCCGACGTGACCGCGATGCCCTTCGGGATCGACACGCCGTCCATGTTCGGGATCACCTTCGGCGTGATCGGCCCCACGATGGTCCTCACGCGGGACCCGGTGCTCGCCTGGAAGGTCGGGATGGGGGCGACCGTCGCGATGGGCGTCGTCAAGCTCGTGCTCGCCTTCGGCGGCGAGTGGGTCCGGCGCGCGGTGCCCCGCGCGGGGCTCCTGGGCTCGATCGCGGGGGTCGCGATCCTCCTGATCGCCTTCCTGCCGGCCCTCAAGGTCTTCGCCGACCCGCTCGTCGGGCTCGTGGCGCTCGGGCTCATCCTGGTCTCGCTGGTCGGCGGCATCGGCCTGCCGGGGAAGGTGCCGGGGGCCCTCGCCGCCGTCGTCGCCGGCACCCTCGTCCACCTCGCCGAGCGCGCCCTCGGAGATGGCGGCCTCGGCGGGCTGGGCGCGCCGGCGACCGCCTGGCGCCTGGCGGTGCCCTGGCCGACGCTCGCCTGGCTCGAGGCGCTGCCGGAGACCTGGGCCGCCCTGCCCGTGGCGCTGCCCTTCGCGCTGGCGACCGTCGTCGGCGGCATCGACAACACGGAGAGCGCGATCGCGGCGGGCGACCGCTACCGGACGCGGGACATCCTGCTCACCGAAGCCCTCGCGACGATCGTCGCGGGCGCCTGCGGCGGCGTGATCCAGAACACGCCCTACATCGGCCACCCCGCCTACAAGGCGATGGGGGCGCGGGCCGGGTACACCCTCGCGACCGGCCTCGTCATCGGCGTGGGCGCCATGGCCGGCGTCGTCTCGCTCCTCGTCGGCATCGTGCCGGAGGCCGCCGTGGCGCCGATCCTGATCTTCGTGGGCCTGGAGATCACCGCCCAGGCCTTCCTCGCGACCCCCGCCCGGCACGCGCCCGCCGTGGCCCTCGCCTTCGTCCCGGCGGTCGCCGCGCTCCTCCTCATCCAGATGGGGAGCCTCCTGGCGAGCCTCGGGCACAGTGCGCGCGACGTCCGCGGCGAGGCCGCGGTCGTGCTCGAGACGATCCGGGTCCTGGGGAACGGATTCATCCTGACCGCGCTCCTGTGGGGCTCGGCCGTTGCCCTCATCGTCGATCGCCGGCTCGCGGTCGCGGCGGCGGTCTTCGCGGTGGCGAGCGTCGGCTCGCTCGCCGGTGTGATCCACTCGCCCTTGGAGAGCGGAGGACTCTTCTGGCCGGGGAGCCTCGACTCCCGCTGGCCGGGCGCGCTCGCGGGCGGGTACGGGCTCCTCGCGGGTCTGCTCGCCCTGCTCGCGGCGTGGACGCCCCGGCCGATCCCCGCGCGCCCGGCGTGAGCCCGGCGCTTGACCACCTCGCGGCCGCGGTGTTAGATACGGGGCAGAGTCCTTGTGAATCCGATCACGACGCGAGCTCGACCAGCCGCGAGAGAGGAGACCCCGATGAGGCACGTTGCGACGCTGACCGGTCTCGCCGCCGTGGGTGCCCTGCTGGTGACGATCTGGGTGGCCAGCCCGGGGTGGTCGCAAGCCCCTCAGCCGAAGTGGGAGCTGACGAAGGAGCAGAAGGCGCGCGCCGCGAAGCTCAAGAACCCGGTGGCCGCCGACAAGAAGGCGGCGTCGATCGAGCACGGCAAGCAGCTCGCCTCGCAGAACTGCGCGCCGTGTCACGGCCCAGAGGGCAAGGGCAACGGCCCGGCCGCGGCCGCGCTGCCGAAGAGACCGGCCGACTGGACCTCGAAGACCGTCCAGGCCGAGCCCGACGCCGCCCTGTTCGTCAGGATCACGGACGGGAACCCGCCCATGCCGCCGTGGGGCAGCCTGTCCGAGACCGATCGGTGGGACCTGGTCAACTACATCAAGAGCCTCGGCAAGAAGGCGTAGCCGCCCCGGTCGCCGTCGCGCGCCCCTCGCGGGATCCCCGTGAGGGGCGTTTTCGTTTCTGCGGCCGCGGGGCGGGGAGGTGACGGGCGCCGTGCGGTGCGCCGCCTGCGGGACGGCCGCGTCGGACGAGCCCGGCGCGTGGCGCTGCCGTTGCGGCGGGCCCTGGCGGCTCGAGCCCGTCGGCGCCGTCCCGGCGCTGGCGGCGCTGTCGCGCCGGCCCGCGTCTCTCTGGCGATACCGCGAGTCGCTTCCCGCGACGGGCCCCCCGGTCACGCTCGGGGAGGGCATGACGCCGCTCCTTCCGTCCCGGGACGGCCGCCTCCGCTTCAAGCTCGAGGCGACGAACCCGACCGGCTCCTTCAAGGACCGCGGCGCCGCACTCCTCCTGACCGCGCTCGCCGGGGCGGGCGTCGACGAGGTCGTGGAGGACTCCTCCGGCAACGCCGGCGCGGCGATCGCCGCCTACAGCGCGCGGGCCGGGATCCGCGCGACCATCTACGTGCCCGAGGCGACCTCCGCGGCGAAGCTCGCGCAGATCGAGGCGTACGGCGCCCGGGTGGTGCGGATCGGAGGCACGCGCGAGGACGTCGCGTGCGCCGCACAGCGAGCGCCCGGCGTCTATGCGAGCCACTACTGGCAGCCGGCGTTCTTCCACGGGACGAAGACGGTCGCCTTCGAGCTCTGGGAGCAGCTCGGCGGCCAGGCGCCGGACTGGGTCGTGGCGCCGGTCGGTCACGGGACCTTGCTGCTCGGCCTCGCGCTCGGCTTTCACGAGCTCGAGACGGCCGGCCGAATCCCGCGGCGGCCGCGGCTCGGCGCCGTCCAGGCCGCGGCATGCGCGCCGCTGGCGGGGCCCGCCCTCGGGCGGCCGGCCGGCGACGGCGACACGGTGGCGGAAGGGATCCGCATCCGGGCGCCGGCCCGCGCGGGCGAGATCGCGGCGGCGGTCGACGAGTCGGGCGGCCGATGGGCCGTCGTGGACGAGGGGGAGATCCGCGCGGCCTGGGCTCGCCTCGCGCGCGAAGGGCTCTTCGTCGAGCCGACCGCGGCCGTCGCGCCCGCCGCGGCCTGGCGCTGGCTCGAGCGCGGTGAGCTCCCCGCGTCGGCCGTCGTCGTGGTCCCGCTCACGGGACACGGGCTGAAGGCGGGGCGGGCGCCGGATCCTGCGGCCGCCGTGCCGCGCGCTTGACCGTCGCGTGACCCGCTCCTATAATCGCGGCGCTCCGCGGGATGCGCCCCGGCCCGCTTCCTCCCTGTGTCCCGCCGGTCCTGGGGTCTCGGCCCGGGGCCAGCGCCGACCCGACCGCGGTGCCGTCAGGAGGCTAGACCGGTGAGCGGGGGAGAGGAGTCGCTGCGGGAGATCCGCGAGGACCTCTCCCGCATTCGACGCCGTCTCGAGGAGCTGGCCGACGCGCTGCCCCGGCTCGAGCCGCCCGCGCCTGCGGCGCCGCGCCCCGTCGGCGAGCTGCTCGGCGAGGACGAGCGGCGCGATCTCCTCCCCATCGAGACCCTGCTCGGCGTCAGTCCCGACCTCGCGCGCGACGACGCACTCCTCCTGGCGATCGATCGCGCGATCTACGGCGCGGGGGCGGACGCGGCGGCGCTGTTCCTCGCGACGCCGCGCGGAGACCTCGAGGCGGTGGCCCGTCGCGGCTTCCCGCCAGGCGCGCTACGCGTGGGGCTCGCCGAGGGACTCGTGGGCCGGGCCTTCGCCGAGCACGAGACGATCCGCGCGGGACCCGACGACCGGACCGCCGACCGGCTCCTCCGCGAGCACGGGCTCCAGGCCGCGCTCGCGCTTCCCGTGGGCCTTCCCGACCAGCCGCCGCGCGGCGTGGTCCTGGCCGGCCGACGCCGCGCGGCGCCCTTCGGCGCCGACGCGCTCGCGGCGCTCCGCCTCCTCGCGGACCGCGTCGCGGTCGTGCTGGGCGGGCGGCCGGCGGCCGGGGCGACGCCTGCCGCGGGCGGCGAGGCGGAGGCGCCCTTCGTCCCGGACCTCGACCTCGCGCGCACGGCGGCGGCCGTGGCGCAGGAGGCCGCCCGGCGGCTCGGCGCCCCCCGCGTGGCGCTCCTCCTGCCCGAGAACGACGGGCTGACGCTCGCGGCGGGCGTCGGGCTCCCGGGCGGCGCGGTCCTCCCGCCCTCCGGCGAGGAGCCTCTCCGGTCAGCGATCCGGACGGGCACGCCGTGGGTCGCGGGGGAGGGCGCGTCCGCTCCGGCGCTGGCCGACCTCCTCGGCGCCCCGCCGCGCCTGATCGTCCCGCTCGCGGTCGGGGGCCGAACCGCCGCCGTCCTGGTCGCCGGTGGTCCGAGCCCGCTCTCACTCGCGGCCCTCGCCCCGCTGGCGCCGGCGGCGGCCGCGGCCATTCGCAACGCGGAGCTGCACGCCCTGGTGATCGCCGCGCTCGCGGAGCGGCGGGGGGCGGAGGGCGAGCGGCCGGTCCCGCCGCCGCCGGTCCGCGACCTCACGAGCCTGCTGGCCGTCGTGCTCGGTCGGATCGCGCTCGTGCGCGAGCGGCTGCCCGGCGCCCCCCCGCTCCACGCGGACCTCGGCGTGGCGGAGGAAGCGGCGTGGCGGGCCGCCGAGTCGGTGCGCGGCTTCCTCGGCTTCGCCCCCGGCCACCGCACGGACAAGCTGATCCCGCTCGACCTCACGGCCGTGATCCGGGCCGCCGTGGAGGGGGCGGAGCGTCGGTGGCGCGCGCGCGGGCGGGGGCCGGCGGTGAAGGTCGAGATCGAACCGTTGCCGCCGGTGCGCGGGAGCGCGGACGAGCTGCGGGAAGCCCTGGACCATCTCCTGGAAAACGCGGCCGAGGCCGTGGCCCCCGACAGTGTCGTGTCCGTGCGCGCCGGCTGGGATGGCGGACACCGCGTCGAGGTGACGGTCCAGGACACGGGACCGGGGATGGACGACGCCCTGCGGACGCGCGCGCTCGAGCCGTTCTTCTCGACGAAGGGCGCCGGACGCCTCGGGCTCGGGCTGCCGGTGGCGCAGGCCGTGGCCGCCCGACACCGCGGCACCCTCACGCTGTCGAGCACCCTGGGAGAGGGCACGACCGTGCGGCTCGTCCTCCCGACCTCGGCCGGGGCGCGTCTGCATGGTGCGGCCGCGGCGCCGCGGACGGGCTCGGCCCGCGTCCTCGTCGTCGAGGACGACCTGCGCGTGCGCGAAGCGCTGCTCGAGCTCCTGGGAAAGCACGGCCATGAGGCGCTGGGGGCGGCCGACGCGCGCGAGGGCCTTGCCGTCTTCGAGCGCGAGCCCGTGGACGTGGTCTTCACCGACCACGCGGTGGGCGAGCTCTCGGGGCTCGAGATCGCGCGGACGGTCAAGCGGCTCCGCCCGGGCACGCCCGTCATCCTCATCACCGGCTGGCCGGGACGCCTCGACGCGGGAGCGATCCGGGAGAGCGGCATCGACCGCGTGATCGAGAAACCCGTCGCCGCCGGCGCGGTCCTGGCCGCGCTCGAGGCCGCGCTCACGCCCCGCAGCCCGCCGCGCTGACGGTGCGTCTTGCGGCCATCGATCTCGGGAGCAACACGATCCGTCTCCTGGTCGCCGACGCGGACCTCGCCCACGGTCTCCGCCCCGTCCACGGCCAGCAGCTCGTGGCGCGCCTCGGCGAGGGGCTCGCCGAGGCCGGCCTGCTGGCACCCGCCGCCATGGCCCGGGCCCTGGCCGCGGTCCGCGGCTATGCGGAGCGCGCGCGGGCCCTCGGCGCCGAACGCGTGGTCGCCGTCGCCACGGCCGCGGTCCGGGAGGCGCGGAATCGGGACCAGTTCGTGGCACGCCTCGAGACGGAGGCCGGAGTCGCCGTGCGCGTGGTGAGCGGCGAGGACGAGGCGCGGCTCACCCTGCTCGGGGTCATGGCCGACCTCGGGCCGGTGGCCTCACCGTTCTGCCTGGTGGACATCGGGGGCGGGAGCACCGAGCTGGTCGTCGCGCGGGAGGCGGAGACCGTGGCGGTGGTGAGCCTCAGGGTCGGGGTGGTGCCGCTGGTGGAACGGTTCCTCCACGCAGACCCGGTGGACTGGGCCGAGTACGAGGCCTGCGCGCGTCATGTCGCCGAGCGCCTCGCCGCCGAGGCCTGGCCGCGTATCCGCCCGCTCCACCCTCGAAGCATGGTCGGGACGGCGGGGACCGTCACCACGCTCGCCGCGCTCGACCTCGGGCTCGACGCCTACGATCCGGCCAGGGTGCAAGGGCACCGGCTGACCGCGCGGGCAGTGGAGGGGTTGCTCGTGCGGCTCGGGGGCCTCCACGTCGCGGAGCGGGCGCGGCTGCCCTGCCTCGAGCCGGGGCGGGCGGACCTGATCATCCCCGGGATCGCGCTCGTCCTCGGCGTCCTGACGGGGCTCGGCCTGCCCGAGGTCGTCGTGTCGGATACGGGTCTCCGGGAAGGCGTCCTGCTCGACGCGGTCGGCTGGACCCCGCCGGCCGCCTGAGGGCCGGGCCCCGATGCGGGGGCCGAACCCGGTACGCCCCTTGCTGCATGCGCTCCATACACGACCTTGCGCCGCCCGTATCGCCCGGAGGGGCGCGGGCGCGCGGCCCGGCAGGAGGGCTCCGGGCGATGCGGCGCCCGGCCCGAGAGTGTCGTCAATGGCGACGGAAGCTCGTGGCTCCGCCCCCGGTGGGCGACGCGGCAGGAGGCTGTCGAAACCGGCCGAGCCGGGCGCCGCCCGGCTGCCCAGGCCGGGCCGGCGGATGCCTGTGCCGGCCGAGGTCCCCGCGCGGCTCAAGGACGTGCTGGTCCGGGCCGAAACGGTCATCGCCGAGACCCGCCGGGTGATCCGCGCCCTTCGCAGGAACCTCTCGCGCCAGCGCGCCGCGGCCCGACTGGTGCTCCGCGGCCAGCCCCGGGTCGCCCGCCGGCAACGGCCGACGCGCCGGCGGGGTTGACCTCGTTCGGGCCGCCAGTGCCGTAAGGGTCTCCCAGGCCCAACCGTGACGGCCGCCCTAAGGGTAAACCCGCGCGCCCAGCTTCCCAACACCTCGCCGGACACCGAGACGCGTCCCTGACGTGATCGCCGGGCGGCAGCGTAGCGCGGGCCGCCGTCCGGTGTCTGCGGCGACCGGGCGGCGGGATCGCCCCGTCAGCAGTCGTGGCAGTGGCGAGGAGCCGACGTTCGGCATCCCGCCAGTCCGCCGTGTCATCACCATCGGCACTCGCGTTGCAGCGTGTGTCGGACATGGTTGTGCGCAGAGACCGGACCCGGCAGAAAGTCCTCGTGGACATGCTCGCGCGACTCGAGCAGGCGCTCGGGCATCTTCACCGCGAGCTCGTCCGCCTGCGCGGCACGCCACGCACGAAGCGCGCGAAGCGGCGGGGACGGTAACCGTTCCCGCTCGCATGGCGCGACGACCGCCGACCGCGCCCTCCGCCTGATCGGCTCACGAGGCCGGTCCGGCCCGCATGCGGCCGCCCACCGGCGGCCGCGTCCGGCCCCGCCCGCGCGTTTGCGGACCGCCGTCGGGCTTGCTAGACTGTCGGGGTCCGCGGCCCCCAACGCCTACGCGGCCCCCAACGCCTACACGGAGAGGGCGTGCTCCGGAGTCTCCTCCTCCGCGTGTCGACCAACCCGTCCATCGGCCGCGCGCTCGACCGCGTGCCGGCCTCGAAGCGTGTCGTCCGGCGCTTCGTCGCGGGCGAGCGGGCGGACGAGGCGATCGCGGTGCTGGCCCGGCTGGACGCCGACGGGCTCGACTCGGCGGTCACGTATCTCGGCGAGAACGTCACGACGGCGAAGGAGGCGCGCGCCGCCGCCGAGACGTACTGCGGGCTCCTGGACGAGATTCATCGCCGCCGCCTCCGGACGACCCCCTCCTTGAAGCTCACCCACCTGGGGCTCGACCTCGGCGAGGACGTCGCCCTCGAGAACGTCGAGCGCGTCCTGGACCGGGCGGCCGGCACCGTCGTCTGGCTCGACATGGAAGGGAGCGCCTACACGGAGCGGACGCTCGCCTTCTACCGACGCGTGCGCCGGCGCTGGCCCAACGTCGCCTGCGTGGTGCAGGCCTACCTCTACCGGACGGAGGCCGATCTCAAGGCGCTGCTGCCGGGCGGTGTCCGGGTCCGGCTCTGCAAGGGCGCTTACCGGGAGCCGCCGACGGTCGCGTTCCCCCGGAAGGCGGACGTGGACCGCAACTATGCGCGGCTGGCCGGACTCGTCCTGTCGCCCGCCGCCCGGCGGGCCGGAGCCT
Organism: Candidatus Rokuibacteriota bacterium; assembly: GCA_044866005.1. Classification (GTDB taxonomy): domain Bacteria; phylum Methylomirabilota; class Methylomirabilia; order Rokubacteriales; family DASRDR01; genus JBIOTN01. The sequence continues at coordinate 18,672 of JBIOTN010000051.1, forward strand.
ACCCCGGCTTCGCGACCCACGACGAGCGGCTGATCCGGGTCCTGCTCGACAAGACCCGCGAGCTGGGTGTCCCGTCCGACCGCTTCGAGTTCCAGATGCTCTACGGCATCCGGCCGGACCTCCACGCGCCCCTGAGGGCTGCCGGCGCGCGGCTGCGCGTCCTCGTCCCGTTCGGCGAGGACTGGTACGGCTACTTCGTTCGCCGGCTGGCCGAGCGGCCCGCGAACCTGCTCTTCCTCCTCAAGAACCTCGTGCGCGGCTGACGCGGGCGGCGCGGGCGTGCGACTCACCGACGAAGAGCAGGCCTGGCGCGACGGGCGCGCCGGGGAGGCCACCCGGCTGGCGCTCGAGCTGGTGGCGCGGATGGGCGAGCTCTACGGCGCCGAGCGGCTCGTCCCGATCAGTCAGGCGCACATCGACGCCTGCCTCTACACGAACGACGCCGGGCTGGAGTTCGCCGAGCGCCTGGCCGCGCTCGGCGCGCGCGTGCGTGTGCCGACCACGCTCAACGTCACGGCGCGGGACATCCGGCGCTGGGAGGCGTTCCGCGTGCCGGTGGACTGGGCTTCCCGGTCCCGGCGGCTCGAAACGGCCTACGAGGCGCTCGGCTGTCTGCCCACCTGGACCTGCGCCCCCTACGAGCACGGGCTCGTGCCCCGCCTGGGCGAGCAGGTCGCCTGGGGCGAGTCCAACGCCGTCGCGTACGTCAACACGGTGATCGGCGCCCGCACGAACCGCTACGCGGACTTCCTCGACGTCGCCTGCGCGCTGACCGGGCGGGCGCCGGCGTTCGGGCTCCACCTGGACGCCGGGCGCCGCGGGCAGCTCCTGGTCGATCTCTCCGAGCTGCCCGCGACGCTCCGGACCCACCCCGCGCTCTACCCCGTCCTCGGCTACCATGTCGGCGCGCTGGCCGGCGAGCGCGTGCCGGTCCTGGACGGCGTGCCGCGGACGGTGCGGGCGGTGGACCTCAAGGCCTTCTGCGCCGCCGCGGCGACGTCCGGCGCGCTGGCGCTCGCCCACGTGGTCGGCGTCACTCCCGAAGCGCCCACCCGCGAGGCCGCGTTCCAGGGCGCCCCGCCCGAGGCCACCGTCGTGGTGACGCGCGCGGAGCTCTCCGCCGCGCGCGAGCGGCTGTCGTTCGCGCCGCTTCAGGGCGTGGACCTCGTGAAGCTCGGCTGCCCGCACCTCTCGCTCGCCGAGGCCATCGAGGTCGCCGAGCACGTCCGCAGCCGGCGGGTCAGGGCGGGGCTCGAGTTCTGGGTCTCCACCAGCCGCGCGGTCGAGCGAGAGCTCGAGACGGCGGGGCACCTGGACGTGCTCGCGGCGGCCGGCGTCCGGCTCCTCACCGACACGTGCGCGATGACGACGCGGATCGACGGCTGGGGCTTCACCCACATGCTCACGAACTCGGCGAAGCAGGCTCACTACGCCGCGGCGAGCGGCCTCGAGGCCACCGTGGCGCCGCTCCCGGCGTGCGTGGCGCACGCGCTGGGGGATCCCGTGGAGGACGACGAGGACGCGTTGTGGGCGGGGTGAGCGAGCGCGTGACGGCGCGGCCGGTCATCCCCGGACGGGGGGAAGGGCCCGCCCTCGTCTCGCCCGAGCCGCTCTCCTTCTGGGGCGACGTGGACCCGGGCACGGGGCGCGTGACGAACCCGCGCCACGCCCTCCACGGCGAGCGCCTGTCGGGCCGCGTGCTCGTCTTCCCGCAGGGGCGGGGCTCGTGTACGACCTCGAACGTGCTGCTCGAGCTCATCCGGACCGGCCAGGCGCCGGCCGCGATCGTCAGCCGGTCGGTCGAGCCGGTCCTGGCCGTCGGCCCCCTGGTGGGTGAGATGCTCTACGGGCGGACGATTCCCACCGTGACGGTCGACGCGGAGGCGTTCGGGCTCATTCGATCCGGGGACTGGCTCGTCGTGGACGCGGTCGGCGGCGCGGTCGAGCGGCGGCCCGCGCCGGCTCGGCTTCCGCGGACCGCCGGGGCTCGGTCCCGATCCACACCGGGTACCGCCAAGGAGGGATGAGGAGGGATGGCGACACACCGACGGCGCACGAAGCGTCAGAAGAGAGCACGCCGGGCGGCGCGCCGGCGCCCCGCCCCCACGCGTCAGATGCTCGCGGTCCTGGCGCGGCGCACGAACGACCTGTTTGTCGAGCTGGCCACGCTGAGCGGTCGGCTCGCCTATCTCGAGGACGCGCTCCGCCGCGTCCGCCAGGAATGCGCCAATCTCGTCCAGCGGCGGCTGCGCCGGCTGGTGGCCCAGGGCCAGCGGCGGCGACTCTCCACCCGACGGCGCCCGCCGGCGCCGCGCCTGCTCGCGGCCGCGCGGCCGGGCGCGGGTCGCCCCTGGCCGGCGGCCGCGTCGGCGGGACGCGCGGCATGAGCTTCCTTCGCCTGCTCTCGGCGCTCGACTACCACACCGAGGGCGAGCCGATGCGGATCGTCACCTCCGGCGTGGCTCCGCTGCCGGGTCGCACGATGCTCGAGCGGAGCGCGTACTTCGCGGCGCACCACGACGGGCTCCGGCGCCTGATCCTCCACGAGCCTCGCGGGCACGCCGCGATGTGCGCGGCGCTGCTCACGCCCCCGGCCGACACGGACGCGGACACCGGCGTGGTCTTCATGGAGCCGCTGGGGGTCGTCCACATGTGCGGGCACGGCGCGATCGCGATCGCGACCATGCTGGTCGAGACCGGGGCCGTGGCCGCGCGGGAGCCGGAGACGCCGGTCGTCCTGGACACGGCGGCCGGGCCCGTCGCGGCGCGGGTCCGCGTGGAGGGTGACCGGGTCCGGGGCGCGACGATCCGGAACGTCCCCTCCTACTCGGCCCTTCTCGACGCCAAGGTGACGGTGCCGGGCCTCGGCCCCGTGGCCTTCGACCTCGCCTACGGCGGCCACTTCTACGCGCTCGTCGAGGCGGCGCCGCTCGGGCTCACGCTGGACCCCGGCGAGGCATCGCGCCTCGTCGCGCTGGGCGAGCAGATCCGAGCGGCCATCGAGGATGAGGTGCCGCTCGTGCACCCCGAAGGGGAGCAGTCGAAGGGGCTCCTCTACGTCCAGTTCTACGGGCCGCCCCGCCACCCGCGCGCTCAGCTGCGCAACGCGGTGGTCGTGGCGCCCGCGGGGCTCGACCGCTCCCCGTGCGGGACGGGCACCTCCGCGCGACTGGCCAACCTCTGGGCGCGCGGCGGGATCGCGCTGGGCCGCGAGTTCGTCCACGAGTCGATCATCGGGACGCTCTTCGAGGCGCGCGTGGTGGGGACGACGCGGGTGGGTCCGCACGAGGCCGTGATCCCGGAGATCACGGGCCGAGCCTACCTCACCGGCGTGACCCAGCTCGTCCTGCGCCCCGACGATCCGTTCCCCGCGGGGTTTCTCCTGCAGACCTGAGGAAAGGAGCCACTCATGCGACGGATGCTCGGTGTCTGGCTGGGCCTGGCCCTGCTCGGCCTGGCCGCCCTCCCGCTCGCGGGTCCGACAGCGGCGCAGCAGCCGGTGCGCGGCGGTACGCTCACCTTCGCGGCCGGCGCGGATCCCGACAGTCTCGACCCGCAGAACACGCAGTCGAACCCCGGCGAGCAGGTGAACCGGATGATGTACGACAACCTCGTCCGGTTCAACGCGAAGATGCAGCTCGAGCCCGCCCTCGCCGAGTCCTGGAGCCAGTCGGCGGACGGCCTGAGCTGGACGTTCAAGCTCCGGAAGGGCGTCAGGTTCCACGACGGCACCCCCTTCGACGCCAAGGCGGTGAAGTACTTCTTCGACCGCGTGCTGGGCGAGGAGAAGCCCTTCAAGGCGAGCCTCTATACCCCGTTCGTCCAGGGGGCCGAGGTGGTGGACGACGCGACGGTGCGGCTCAGCCTGAAGCAGCCCTTCGCGGCCTTCCTCTTCCGGATGGCCCACTCGGCAGGCGGCATCGTCTCGCCGGCCGCGCACCAGAAGTGGGGCAAGGACCTCACGCTCCACCCGGTGGGGACCGGTCCCTTCAGGTTCGTCGAGTGGGTCAAGGGTGACCGGGTGGTCCTCGAGCGGAACGACGGCTACTGGGGCGGCCGGGCGAACCTCGACCGCGTGCTGGTCAAGACGGTCCGCGAGGACGCAGCCCGCGTGCTCATGCTGGAGTCCGGCGACGCCGACCTGATCGTCAACATCCCGCCGGAAGAGATCCCGCGGCTCCGGAAAGACGCCCGCTTCACGGTGGAGTCGATCCCGACCGCCCGGGCGCTCTTCATCACGATCAACGTCCGGAAGAAGCCGTTCGACGACGTGCGCGTGCGCCAGGCGCTCAACTACGCGGTCAACAAGGAGGCCCTCGTCAAGGAGCTCTACCAGGGAAACGCCGAGGCCATCCCGGGCATCGTCGCGCCTCTCCAGAACGGCTACGCGAAGCTCCCCGGCTACGGCTACGACCCCAAGAAGGCCAAAGAGCTGCTCGCCCAGGCGGGGCAGTCGAGCCTGAAGGTCAAGCTCTGGTCGCCCAAGGGCCGCTACGTCAAGGACTACGAGCTGGCGCAGGCGGTGCAGCAGGACCTCGCCGCGGTCGGGGTCGAGGCGGCGCTCTCCACGATGGAGTGGGGCGCGTACCTGGCGGCGACGAAGGCACCGCCCGAGCAGACCGACCGTGAGCTCTTCCTGCTCGGCTGGTCCCCGTCCACCGGCGAGGCGCACTGGGGGACGTTCCCGCTGCTCCACGGCTCCCAGCAGGCTCCCAAGGGGGACAACCGCGGCTTCTTCGCCGGGAAGGCGCTCGACGACGCGATCGACAAGGCCACGGTGGCCACGAGCGACCGGGCGCGGCTCGGGGCGCTCCGCGAGGTGCAGCAGATCGTGATCCGGGAGGCGCCGCACGTCTTCCTCATCTCGCCGAACATGATCGTGGGGGCGACGAAGAAGGTGCACGAGGTCGTCAATCTGCCTCTCGAGCTGACGTACCTGACCGAGAAGTCCTGGAAGGAGAAGTAACGGCGGCCGCCGCGGCGTGTCGCCTCCCCGCGGGTCCTGTCGCCGGCTCGCCCCGGTGCGGCCGGGCTCCGTCACCCGTTGGCGCCCTCCCGCAGCTCCGGCGATCTGCGGGAGGAGCGCGCAGGGGTCCCACCTCGCCCGGCCGGCTGCGGGGCGCCGCCGGCGCCACCCGCGACGACGGCGGCCACGTCACGACCGGGTCACCGCGACAGGATCGGCGGCGACAGGGCCGATCGGCAAGCCGGCGACAACACCTGCGGAGAGGTCGTGACCGTCTACGTGGCTCGCCGCGTGCTCCTGCTGATCCCCGTGCTGCTGGGGGTCAGCCTCGCCTCGTTCGGGCTCCTCCAGCTCGTGCCGGGCGACCCGGCCCTCGTCCTGGCGGGGGAGGAGGCGACCGAGGAGGTGCTGGCCCGGATCCGCCAGGAACACGGCCTCGACCGGCCGCTCCCCGTCCAGTTCCTCGTCTACCTCCGGAACGCGGTCCGCGGGAACCTCGGGGTGTCGATCCAGTCGCGCCAGCCGGTCGCCACGCTCATCGGCCAGCGGTTCCCCTTCACCCTCCGGCTCGCGCTGCTCGCCATCCTCGTCTCGGCGGCACTCGGCGTGGTCGCGGGCGTCGTCGCCGCGACCCGCCGCAACTCGGCGGTCGATCTGGTGGCGCTGCTCGGCTCCCTGGTGGGCATCTCCATGCCGATCTTCTGGCTGGGGCTGCTCGCCATCCTCGTCTTCGCCGTGAGGCTCCACTGGTTTCCGGCCGGGGGCAGCGGCACCGCCGCCCACCTCGTTCTCCCCGCCGTCGTCCTCGGCGCCGCCTCCTCCGGGGTGATCGCCCGGATGACGCGGGCCTCCATGCTCGAGGTGCTGCGGCAGGACTACGTCCGCACGGCCCGCGCCAAGGGCGTCCGCGAGCGCGCCGTCGTCTACCGGCACGCCCTGAAGAACGCGATGATCCCCATCCTGACCGTCTTCGGGCTCGAGTTCGGCTATAACCTCGGCGGCGCGGTCCTGACCGAGACGGTCTTCTCGCTCCCCGGCGCCGGCCGGCTCATCGTCGAGGGCATCTTCGCCCGCGACTATCCCGTGGTGCAGGGCGCGATGCTGGTGGTCGCCACGACCTTCGTGCTCGTCAACCTGCTGACCGACCTCGCGTATGCCCTCGTCGATCCCCGCATCCGCTACGAGTGAGCTCTACCCGGTCGCGGCGCGCCCGGCCTCCGGCTTCTGGGCCGACACGCTCCGCCGGGTGGTCCGGAACCGGGCCGCCGCCGCGGGCGGGACCATCGTCGCCGCCTTCGTCGCCGTGGCCGTGCTCGCGCCGGTGCTCGCCCCGTACGAGCCGCTCCGCGGCCGCCTGGCGGAGCGCCTCCGGCCGCCCAGCGCCGCCCACTGGCTCGGCACCGACGAGCTCGGCCGGGACGTGCTGAGCCGGGTGCTCCACGGGGCGCGGATCTCGCTCCAGATCCAGGTCGCCGCCGTCGGGCTGGCCGTGGGGGTCGGCACGGCGCTCGGGCTGCTCGCCGGGTACGTGGGGCGCTGGCCGGATCAGCTCGTCATGCGGGTCATGGACATCCTGATGGCGTTTCCCGGGATCTTCCTGGCGCTCGCCATCATCGCGGCACTGGGCACGGGGCTGGGGAACGTGATCATCGCCACCGCGATCTTCCTGGTGCCGCAGTTCGCGCGCGTCGTCCGCGCCTCGATCCTGTCGCTGAAGGAGAAGGAGTTCGTGGAGGCGGCGCGGGCGCTGGGGGAGGGCGATGTCGCGATCGTCCTGCGCTACCTCCTCCCGAACTCGCTCGCCCCGATCATCGTGCAGACGAGCCTCCGGATGGCCACGGTGCTGCTCACGGCGTCGGGGCTCTCCTTCCTCGGACTGGGCGTCCAGCCGCCGGCGCCGGAGTGGGGCGCCATGCTCTCCAACGCCCGGAGCTACATGATCACGGCCCCCCACGTGGCCACCATGCCGGGGCTCGCCATCATGCTGGTGGTGCTGGGCTTCAACCTCCTGGGGGACGGCTTACGGGATTCCCTCGACCCGCGCCTCCGCGAGTAGGAACGGGCGGGAGCCCGGAGGCCGCCTGGGGCCCCGTTTGGTTGACAGCGCGGGGAGGCGTTGCGTATCATTTCCAGCCGTATGGACGAGGTTGCAGTACTGGTGCTCAATGGCAGTTTCGAGCCCCTCCACTTCACGAATGCCCGCCGCGCCATCACCCTCCTCCTGTCCGGGAAGGCGGAGAGCGTCGAGCCCTCGCCGCGCGTCGTGCGCTCCCCGTCCCGGAGCTTCACGCTGCCCTCGGTGATCCGGCTGGCGATCTACATCCGGAAGCCGTTCGTCGAGCGCGTCGCCTTCAACAAGAAGAACATCCTGCGGCGGGACCACTACACCTGCCAGTACTGCGCGCGGCGCGGCGACCGGCTCACGGTCGACCACGTCCTGCCGCGCTCGCGCGGCGGGGAGACGACGTGGACGAACGTCGTGGCGGCGTGCCTCCGCTGCAACCTCCAGAAGGGCAACCGGACGCTGGCCGAAGCGGGGATGGCCCTCGTCCACCCGCCCGCGCACCCGCAGTTCCTCTTCTCCATCCACCTGCTGCGGCACCCCCACGCGGCGCTCTTCCTCGACGCGTGGCGGAAGTACCTCGCCGTGGTGCCGGCGGCGCTCCCCACCGCCGCCTCCGTCGTCTGAGCGCCGGGCCGACCGGCCACCGGCTATCCGGGCCATGCCGCCGTTCCGCCTGATCTCGGACTACGTCCCGCAGGGGGACCAGCCGCGCGCGATCCGCGAACTCTCCCGCTGGCTCGCCGGCGGCCGGCGCGACGTGGTCCTGCTCGGCGTGACCGGCTCCGGCAAGACGTTCACGGTGGCCTCGGTGATCGAGGCCGTCCAGCGCCCCACGCTCGTCATCTCGCCGAACAAGACGCTGGCGGCGCAGCTCTACGGCGAGTTCAAGGCCTTCTTTCCCGAGAACGCGGTCGAATACTTCGTGTCCTACTACGACTACTACCAGCCCGAGGCCTACATCCCGCAGACGGACACCTACATCGAGAAAGACGCGCTCATCAACGACGAGATCGACCGGATGCGCCACGCGGCGACCAAGGCGCTCTTCGAGCGGCGGGACGTCGTGATCGTGGCCTCGGTCTCCTGCATCTACGGCCTGGGCTCGCCCGAGGCCTACCACGGGATGCACCTGGCGCTCGCCGAGAGCGAGGAGCGTGACCGCGACGAGATTCTCCGCCAGCTCGTCGCGCTCCACTACGAGCGGAACGACTACGACTTCCACCGGGGGACCTTCCGGGTGCGCGGCGACGTGGTCGAGGTCTTCCCGGCCTCGGACGAGACCGTGGCGCTCCGGATCGAGCTGTTCGGCGACACGGTGGAGGCGATCCACCAGATCGACCCGCTCAAGGGCCAGGCGCTCGGCCGCGTGGGACGCGCGGCGATCTACCCCGCCAGCCACTACGTGACGCCCGCCGAGCAGCTCGCGCGGGCGCTCGAGACGATCAAGGTGGAGCTGGCCGAGCGGCTGGCGTACCTGCGCGGGGCGGGGAAGCTCCTCGAGGCGCAGCGGCTCGAGCAGCGCACGCTCTTCGACCTGGAGATGCTGCGCGAGATCGGCTACTGCCACGGGATCGAGAACTACTCGCGCCACCTCGCGGGGCGGCGGGCCGGCGAGACCCCGGCCACCCTCATGGACTACTTCCCGAGGGACACGCTGGTCGTGATCGACGAGAGCCATGTGACCGTGCCCCAGCTCCGCGGCATGTACCACGGCGATCGCTCGCGGAAGGAGGCGCTGGTGGAATACGGCTTCCGGCTCCCGTCGGCCTTCGACAACCGCCCGCTGACCTTCGACGAGTTCACCCGCACCGTGAGCCAGGTCCTCTATGTCTCCGCCACGCCGGCGGAGTACGAGCTGGCGCGCGGGGAGGGGGCGGTCGTGGAGCAGATCATCCGGCCGACCGGGCTCATGGACCCCACGATCACCGTGCGACCGGCCCGGGAGCAGGTGGACGACCTTCTCCACGAGATCCGCGCGCACGCCGAGCGCGACGAGCGCGTCCTCGTGACCACGCTGACCAAGCGGATGGCCGAGGACCTCACGGAGTACTACCTCCAGATGGGACTCCGCGTGCGCTACCTCCACTCGGACATCGACACCCTCGAGCGCGTCGAGGTGATCCGCGACCTGAGACTGGGGAAGTTCGACGCGCTGGTCGGGATCAATCTCCTCCGGGAAGGCCTCGACCTCCCCGAGGTCTCGCTCGTGGCGATCCTGGATGCCGACAAGGAGGGCTACCTCCGCTCCGGCACCTCGCTCATCCAGACGGCGGGCCGCGCCGCGCGGAACGTCCGGGGCGAGGTCATCGTGTACGCGGACAAGGTCACCGACTCGATGCGCTTCGCCATCTCCGAGACCGAGCGACGCCGGGCCATCCAGGCGGCGTACAACCAGGAGCACGGGATCACGCCGGAGTCGATCCGCCGGTCGATCCGCGAGGTCCTCCGCTCGGTCGAGGAACGGGACTACTACACGGTCGAGGTGGCGGAGTCGGCCGAGCGGTTCGAATCGGCCGAGGAGCTGGAGGCGGCCATCAAGCGGCTGGAGGGCGAAATGAAAGAGGCCGCCAAGCGGCTCGACTTCGAGCGCGCGGCGGAGCTCCGCGACCGCGTCCGTGCCCTCCGGAAGGTCGACCTGAGCGTCCGATAGCGCCGGGCCGATAAGCGTCGCATCTCGGCGTGCTCGGTCGTCCTGGACCGGCTCGCTTCTCGGCCGGCGGCGCGTTGCCGCCGCGGAACTCGCGGCCTAGAATATGGCGTGTCCACCACGCTGACGGAGAAGCTCGAGCGGCTCCCCGACCGGCCCGGCGTCTACCTCTACAAGGACGCCCGCGCGCAGGTCATCTACATTGGCAAGGCCGCCTCCCTAAGAGGGCGGATTCGCTCGTATTTCCAGACATCCCGCGTCCGGGATGCCAAGACCGACGCGCTGATCGATTCGATCCAGGACCTCGACTACATCGTCACGGCCAACGAGCTCGAGGCGCTGATCCTCGAGTCGAACCTGGTCAAGCGCCACCGCCCCCGCTACAACATCGTCCTCCGCGACGACAAGCACTACCCCTTCCTCAAGCTGACGAGCCAGGAGGAGTTCCCGCGCCTCATGGTCGCGCGGCGGGTCGCCAGGGACGGCGCGACCTACTACGGGCCGTTCTACCCCGCCACCGCGCTCCGCGAGACGCTGCGACTCGTGCGGCAGCTCTTCCCGCTGCGGACGTGCTCCATCAAGATCGACGGCAAGGCGGAGCGCCCCTGCCTGCAGTACTACATCCACCGCTGCAACGCGCCGTGCACCGGGTGGGAGACGCGCGAGGGCTACAGCGCGACGGTGGCCGACGTCGAGGCCTTCCTGGAAGGGCGGGAGGACGACCTCGCCCGGCGGCTGACGCGCGACATGGAGGCCGCCGCGGCCGAGCAGAAGTTCGAGCGCGCGGCCATCCTGCGCGACCAGATCCAGGCCCTCCACAAGGTCCGCGAGTCCCAGAAGATCATCTCCACGGACCAGGAGGACCAGGACATCGTCGGCCTGGCCCGGCAGGGCTCGGAGGCGTGCGTCCAGGTCTTCTTCGTGCGCAAGGGGCGCCTGCTCGGCCGCGAGTCCTTCTTCTTCGACCGGCTGCTCGGCGCGACCGACGGCGAGGTGCTCTCCGCGTTCATCCGGCAGTTCTACACGAAGAATGTCGTCCCGCCGCGGGAGCTGCTCCTCTCCGCGACGATTCCCGAGGGCGAGCTGGTGGAGGCCTGGCTCGGCAAGATGCGCGGAGGGCGCGTCGAGCTGACGGTCCCGCAGCGCGGCCGCAAGCGCGAGCTCTGCGCCATGGCGGAGGAGAACGCGGCGCTCGCCCTCCAGACGCACCTCCTCTCCCGCGACAGCCGCCGCCAGGTGGTCGTGGAAGACCTCCAGCGGAGCCTGAACCTCCCCGGGCTCCCGCACCGCATCGAGGCCTTCGACATCTCGAACATCCAGGGCACGGAGGCGGTCGGCTCGATGGTCGTCTGGGAGGCGGGCGGCATGAAGAAGGACGACTACAAGCGCTTCCGCATCCGCACGGTGCCGGGCGCCGACGACTACGCGATGATGGCGGAGGTGCTCCGTCGGCGTTACGGGAAGGCCCTGGAGGAAGGCGGCGTGCTCCCGGACCTGGTCCTCCTCGACGGTGGGCGCGGTCAGCTGAACGTCGGCGTGCGGATCCTGGAGGAGCTGGGGCTCGACTTCCTCCCCATCGTCGCGCTGGCGAAGCGCGAGGAGGAGGTGTACCACCCGGAAAGCCTCCACCCGCTCGTCCTGGACCCCGCCGCTCCGGCGCTCCACACGCTCCAGCGGATCCGTGACGAGGCCCACCGCTTCGCCATCACCTACCACAAGACGCTCCGGCAGAAGCGCACGCTCCAGTCGGTCCTCGATCAGATCCCCGGCATCGGGCCGACCCTCCGCACGAACCTCCTGCGCCATCTGGGCTCCGCGCGACGGGTCCGCGAGGCGTCGGTCGCCGAGCTGGCCGCGGTCCCCAAGATCACCCCGAAGCTGGCCCAGCGGATCCACGAGTTCTTCCACCCCAAGCTCGCCACCACGGAGGTCCAGGTCGACGAGGCGCCGGCCCCGGCCGGCGCGGCCGAGGCGGTCCAGCCCCCCGCGACCGGACAGGCCTGACGGCGCGGAAGCCCGCGCCAATCTTGCGTTCGCGCGCGATCTCTGGTAACAATCGTGGGAATTCGCGCGGGAGGAGGCCCGGGGAGCGCCGTGGGCCTGGAGCGCAAGGACCACTATCCGTTCGCGGACGTCGAGGCCAGGTGGCAGCGGCGATGGGAGGAGCGCGCGCTCTTCCGGGTCCACGAGGCGCCGGACCGGCCGAAGTACTACTGCCTGGAGATGTTCCCCTACCCCTCGGGCCGGATCCACATGGGCCACGTCCGCAACTACGCGATCGGGGACGTGGTCAGCCGCTACAAGCGCATGCGCGGCTACAACGTCCTCCACCCGATGGGCTGGGACGCCTTCGGGCTGCCCGCCGAGAACGCCGCGATCGAGCACGGCGTCCACCCCGCCGTCTGGACCTACGAGAACATCGAGACCATGAAAGCCCAGATGAAGAAGCTCGGGATCTCGTACGACTGGGAGCGCGAGGTGGCCACGTGCGATCCCGACTACTACCGCTGGGAGCAGCTCATCTTCGTCCGGATGTTCGAGCGGGGCCTCGCCTACAAGAAGCGCGGCACCGTGAACTGGTGCCCCTCCTGCCAGACCGTCCTCGCCAACGAGCAGGTCGAGGCGGGGCGGTGCTGGCGGTGCGACACCGAGGTGATCCCGCAGCAGGTGGAGGGCTGGTACTTCAAGATCACCGCGTACGCCGAGGAGCTCCTCACGTGGTGCGACCGGCTGCCCGGCTGGCCCGAGCGCGTCCTCACCATGCAGCGCAACTGGATCGGCAAGAGCGAGGGCGCCGAGTTCGACCTGCCGGTGGCAGGGCGGGCCGGGCTCGCCATCCGCGTCTTCACCACGCGCCCCGACACCTCGTTCGGGATGACCTACGCCGTCCTCGCCCCGGAGCATCCCCTGGTGGACACCCTCGTGACGGACGCCGGCGAGCGGGCCGCCGTGGCCGCCTTCCGCGCCGAGGTCGCGCGCCAGAGCGAGATCGAGCGACTGGCGACGGACCGGCCGAAGCGGGGGCTCCGGCTCCGGGCGCGCGCGGTCAATCCCTTCACCCAGACCGAGATCCCGCTCTTCCTCGCCGACTACGTCCTCATGGGTTACGGCACGGGCGCGATCATGGCGGTCCCCGGCGAGGACCAGCGCGACTGGGACTTCGCGACCGCCCAGGGGCTGCCCATCGTCGAGACCACGTCGCGCCCGCCCGGCTGGAACGGGGAGGCCTACACGGGGGACGGGACCAAGATCAACTCCGGCTTCCTCGACGGCCTCACCGTCGCCGACGCCAAGCGGAAGGCGATCGACTGGCTGGTCGCCCGCGGGATCGGCGAGGCGAAGGTGAACTACCGGCTCCGGGACTGGGGGATCAGCCGTCAGCGCTACTGGGGCGCCCCCATCCCCATCGTCTACTGCGCCACGTGCGGCACGGTGCCCGAGCGGCCCGAGAACCTTCCCGTGGTCCTCCCCCGGAACGTCCAGATCACGGGGAAGGGCGGCTCGCCGCTCGCCGACGTGCCGGGCTTCGTGAACGCGCGATGTCCGCGCTGCGGCGGTCCGGGAAGGCGCGAGACGGACACGATGGACACGTTCGTCGAGTCCGCGTGGTACTTCCTCCGCTACTGCTCGCCGAAGTTCCAGGGCGGGATGGTGGAGCCCGCGGCCGCGCAGTACTGGATGCCGGTCGACCAGTACATCGGGGGGATCGAGCACGCCATCCTTCACCTGCTCTACGCCCGGTTCTACACGAAGGTGCTGCGGGACCTCGGGCTCTTCCGGATCGACGAGCCGTTCCAGAACCTCCTCACGCAGGGCATGGTGATCAAGGACGGCGCCAAGATGTCGAAGTCCAAGGGGAACGTCGTGGACCCCGACGAGCTGATCGCGACCTACGGCGCCGACACCGCGCGGCTGTTCTCGCTCTTCGCCGCGCCGCCGGAAAAGGATCTGGAGTGGAGCGAGCAGGGGGTGGAGGGCGCCTTCCGCTTCCTGAACCGGCTGTGGCGCTTCGTGGAGACGCACCGCGCGGCGTTGGGCGCGCGGGACGGACCGATCGCGGAGCTCTCCCCGGCGGGGCGCGTGTTCCGCCGGACGGTCCACGAGACGATCCAGCGCGTGACGGACGACATCGAGGACCGCTTCCACTTCAACACCGCGATCAGCGCGGTCCACGAGCTGGTCAACGCGCTCCACGCCTTCGCCGGCGAGTCGCTCGACCGGATGTCGGGCCAGGAGCGGGAGAGCCTCCTGCGCGAAGGGACCGAGACCGTCCTCCTGCTCCTCGCGCCGTTCGCCCCGCACATCATCGAGGAGCTGTGGTCGGGGCTGGGCCACCGGACGAGCGTGCTCCAGGAGCCGTGGCCGACCGCCGACGCGACCGCGCTCACGCGGGAGGCCGTCCTCATCGTCGTCCAGGTGGACGGGCGGGTCCGCGCGCGGCTCGCGGTGCCGCCCGGGATCGGCGAGGAGAGCCTGAAAGCGCAGGCCCTGGCCGACTCCAAGGTGCGGCCGTGGGTGGAGTCGCGGGCGGTCGACCGCGTCGTCGTCGTCCCCGGGCGGCTGGTCAACATCGTCACCCGGGGGGAGGGCTGATGGCCGCGCGCCTCGGGGCCGCCCTCGCGCTGGCGGGGGCCGTGCTCGTCGCCGGCTGCGGTTACTCCTTGCGGCCGAGTCTCCCCGCGAACATCAAGACCGTCCACATCCCCGTCCTCACGAACAAGACGCAGGAGCCCGGGATCGAGGACTTCCTGACCCAGGCGCTCACCCAGGCGCTCGTGACCAGCGGGCTGGCGAAGATGGCGCCGAACGCCGAGGCGGCGGACGCGATCCTGGAAGGGTCGATCGTCGAGTACAACCTCACCTCGCTCGCCTTCAACCGCACGGCGAACGTCACGCAGTACCGGCTCCAGATCGGGATGACGCTCACCTTGCGGGACCGGCGGCGGAACGAGGTCGTGTGGCGCTCCGAGCGGATCTCCGAGCACGCCGACTTCCCGGTGGCGGGCCAGGTGACCACCACCCTGGTCCGCGAGGAGGCGGCGGTGCGCAAGGCCGCGGTGGACATCGGGCGGGCCATCGTGAGCCTGGCCTTTGAAGGCTTCTGAGAGGCCGTGCCGACGAGCGTCGCATCCCGGCGTCCTCCATCACGGCCGGGCCGCGCTCGGCCTGCGGATCGAGCGCCGCAGGCGCGAAGAGACGCGGCGGGGAGCTGGACGGGGGGCACCGCCCCCCTCCGAAAGATCCTGGGGCTGCTCCCTTCTCGGCCCGGCGCGGTGATTTGGTGGATGCGGTAGCCCTCCTCCGCGACGTCGCCGCCGGCCGCCTCCCCCGTCTCCTCCTGGTCCACGGTCCCGACGGCCTCCTCGTCGAGGAGGTCGTCGATCGCCTGGCGGCCCGCCTGCTCGCGGACCCCGAGGCCTCGAGCTGGAACCGCGAGGTCTGCTACGCCGACAGCGCCGCTCCCGAGGCGATCGTCGAGGCCGGGCTGGCGCTGCCGCTCTTCGGCGGACGCCGGCTCGTCCTGGTCCGCGGGGTGGTCGAGGCGAGCGCGAAAGTCCTGGAGCGCCTCCGGGCGTCCCTCGACGCGGCCCGCGCGCGGCCCGGCGGCTGGCCCACCGAGGGGACGACCGTCCTTCTCGTCGCGTCGGGCATCGAGCGACGGAGCGCGGCGCTCAAGCTCCTGCCCGAGGCCGACCAGGTCGAGGTCCGGCCGCCGACGGGGCGCGCGGTCGTCGGATGGCTCCGGGAACGGGCACGCGCGGCCGGACTCGAGCTCGCCCCGGCGGCGGCCGAGGCGCTGATCGAGCTGGTGGGAGAGGAGCCTGCCCGGCTGGCGGGCGAGCTCGACAAGGCCGGCCTGGCCGCGGGCGCCGAGGGCCGGATCACCGAGGAAGCGGTCCGCGCGCTGGTCGGCGAGAGCCGCCTCCGTCAGTACTGGGAGCTCCGGCAGGCGCTCGAGGACGCCCGGCGGGAGAGCGCCCTCCGCATCCTGGAGCAGCTCCTGGCCTCGGGCGAAGAGCCCACCGTGCTCCTGGGGCAGATCGCCGACCACGCGCGCGACCTGTGGCGCGTCAAGGGGGGGCTCGTCGAGGGGCGCGATGCGCGGCGGATCGGCGAGCTCCTGCCGCGCCGCCGCCCGAGCTTCGCGGTGGAGCGGCTCATGGCGCGGGCGCGCGCGGTTTCCGGGGCCGCCCTCGTGGCGGCGCTGGGGCGCTGCTTCGAGGTCGAGCGAAAGCTCAAGACGAGCGGCGGGGATCCCCGGGCGCTGCTCACGCTCCTCGTCACCGACCTCACCGCCGCCTGACCCTGTGGGGCCATGACCGCCGAGGCGATCCCCGGTTCGAGAGAGGGCGGCCTCCCGCCTCCGACGACGGGCCGGCCGGCGCGGGCTCGGACGAGGGGGAGGCAGGCGCGCGCCGTTCGCCGGAGGGCGAACGGTCGGGCTTTGCCCGAAGCGCCGTCGGAGGGGGACGCCGTCCCCCTC